>NZ_JAMYVQ010000015.1:0-157971 GCF_040324155.1 Mesorhizobium sp. M0011
CGCGCGCTTTGCCCCCCCACCCCCCGGCGCGGGCCGGGCGCCAACCAACCACGCCCCCCGCCGCGCGCCCACGCCCGCGCGGCGCGGAAGCGTCAATCCTGCTTGCCGAGGAATGACGGCCCTTCGCCGATGATCTTCTTGTCTTCCTTGCCGATGATTTCGAGATCGCGCCCCTCATAGGGCAGAGACGACAGGATGCGCCGCATGATCGCCAGCCGCGCGCGCCGCTTGTCATTGGCCCGTACGATGATCCACGGCGCGAATTCCTTGTGGGTGCGCTCGAACATTGTGTCGCGCACCTTGGTGTAGTCGTCCCACTTGGTGATGCCTGCAACGTCGATGGGGGAAAACTTCCAGCTCTTCAGCGGGCTGTAGCGGCGGTCGTGGAAGCGCTCGAGCTGCGTTTCCCGGCCGATGTTCAGCCAGAATTTGAAAAAGTGGATGCCCTCGTTGGAGATCATCCGTTCGAAATGCGGCGTCTCGTCGAGAAACTGCTCGTGCTGCTGCGGGGTGCAGAAACCCATCACCGGCTCGACACCGGCGCGGTTGTACCAGGACCGGTCGAAAGTGACGAATTCGCCTGAAGTCGGGAAGTGGTCGACATAGCGCTGGTAGTACCATTGACCAAGCTCGGTCGGGGTCGGCTTGGTCAGCGCCACGTTGCGTGCCGTGCGCGGATTGAGGTACTGGCGCACCACGAAGATCGTGCCGCCCTTGCCGGCAGCGTCGCGGCCCTCGAACAGCGCCATCACCCGTTTGCCGGTCGACTGCAGCCAGGCCTGCGCCTTGACCAGCTCGATCTGCAGCTTCTCGAGCATCTCGTCATACTCGTCGCTTTTCATCTTCTTGTCGTAGGGATAGCCGCCGGCGGTCAGCTTGTTGTCCTCGACCCAGTCGGGAAGCACGGGATTATCGATGTCGAACTCCCTCTCCTTGCCGCCGATCCTGATCTTCAGCGGCCCCGAAGTTGGCGCGGCGGGACTTTCCTTGGCTTTTTTCATCGAGACGAACCCTTTCCAGCTTCCGGACTCATGCTATGGGGAGCCACTACAGCGCCGCGCGTCCGTTTGGATGCGCAAAGGACGCTGTAGCACTTTTAATTTGCGCATGATCCTTTCCGAAAATCGATTCCCGATTTTCGGGGTCATGCGGCAAGCGATCTGGTGGAAGTTTTCCGCCACCGTGCGACCGGGTGCGAAGACATTGGGGGGCAGGTCACGAGCGAATGGCTGACCTGGACACAGAGCAGAGAGGCGTCACGCAAACCATGGCCGCACGGCTGTGGAATAGCCGCTGGCTGCTTGCGGCCGGTATTGTTGCGGTTCTCGCTGTTTATGCCTTGGCCGGGATTTCAGCCTATGTCGTCCCCGCGGCGCTGCTGTTGCTGCTTGCAGCGGCTATACTGCCGACCGCCGCCGCGCGCCAATCCACCGACAGCGGCGCTGCCATCGAGGCCATCGGCCTGCAGCGGCTCTCGGGTGAATATCTGGCCGCCGCCGTCGCCGATCCGCTGATCATCTTCGACCGGGCTGCCACCATCGTGCATGCCAACGCCGCCGCCTTCGCCGCTTTCGGTGGCATCGCGCCAGGCATGTCGCTGTCGCTGAAATTCCGGGCACCGGAGATGCAGACCCTGCTGGATGGCGTACTATCTGGTGATATCGCCTCCGATGTCGTCGACTACATGGAGAAGCTGCCGGTCGAACGGGCCTACCGGGTGAGTGTGTCCTCGGTCGGTCACGCCACCGATCTCTATGTGCTGGTGTTCAAGGACCAGAGCGAAGCACGCAGGATAGACCGCATGCGCGCCGACTTCATCGCCAATGCCAGCCACGAACTGCGCACGCCGCTCGCCTCCATCGCCGGCTTTATCGAAACGCTGCGCGGACCAGCCCGCAACGACGCGGCGGCGCGCGACCAGTTTCTGCAGATCATGCAGAGCCAGACCGGTCGCATGGCGCGTCTGATCGACGATTTGTTGTCGCTGTCGCGGCTCGAGATGAAACCCTATCTGAAGCCGGGAACCGAGGTGGACCTGCGCCAGACCGTCGACAGCGTCATCGACTCGCTCGGACCGCTGGCCAGCGAAAACGCCGTTGCCATCGAGCGGCACTACGCCGATGGGCCGCTTCATGTGCCTGGCGATCGCGATGAGCTTTTCCAGGTTTTCGAGAACCTCCTGGAAAACGCCTGCAAATACGGGCAGTCGGGTGGGCGCGTGGTTGTATCCATAGCGCATGGCGATGCCGGATCAGAGCCGGGCATCGACGTGACGATCAGGGACTTTGGCCCCGGCATTCCCGAGGAGCACATTCCGCGCATTACCGAGCGCTTCTACCGCGTCGACGTCGAGACCAGCCGGACCCAGAAAGGCACCGGCCTCGGCCTGTCGATCGTCAAGCATATACTGACGCGCCACAACGCCCGGCTTTCGATCAAGTCCGAAGTCGGCAACGGCGCGGCATTCTCGGTTCATTTGCCGACGCACTGATATCGCCCTAATTCAAGGGGACTGTTTCTTTTTTCTGTCATCCGGCTAGCGTATCAGCGGGGATTCGAGGAAACGACTCAAAATCAAAACACCCCGTGGGAAGGCATTTTGCCATGCAGTCCGTGCACATCGTCAGCGCTTATGACGAGGAGTTGAAATATCTGTCGAAGCGTATCGCCGCGATGGGCGGCCATGCCGAGCGCATGGTCGAACAGGCGGTCGCCGCTCTCGTCAATGCCGACCCAGGCCTTGCCCAGAAGGTCATCCGCGACGATACCGTACTGGACGAGGGCCAGCGCGAAATCGACGACAAGGCGATCATCATCATTGCCAAGCGTCAGCCGATGGCGGGGGATTTGCGCGAGATCGTCGGGACCATTCGCATCTCCGCCGACCTCGAACGGGTTGGCGATCTCGCCAAGAACGTTGCCAAGCGGGTGGTCGCCGTCACCGACGGACGCCAGCCGACCAGCCTGTTCCGCGGCCTCGAGGCTTTGTCCAACCTGGCGTTGACCCAGCTCAAGGAAGTGCTCGACGTCTACGCGTCTCGCTCGGTGGAGAAAATCGGCTTCGTGCGCGATCGTGACGACCAGATCGACGCCATGTACACATCGCTGTTTCGCGAATTGCTGACCTACATGATGGAAGATCCGCGCAACATCACGCCCTGCACGCATCTGCTGTTTTGCGCCAAGAACATCGAGCGTATCGGTGATCACGCCACCAACATAGCCGAGACCATCTACTACATCGCCACCGGCGATCAGTTGCCGGCTGAGCGGCCCAAGGGCGACAAGACCGACAAAATCAGCCTTTCCGGGACGCAGCCGGTGAAGTGAACGCGCCTCTCGAACCGTAATCCGATTTACGCTAAGCTTTCCGGGCTTTGCTCTATCCTCGTCCGTGGATTTGCTCCGGGAGGTCGTGATGGAAAATGTTCGGAACCTGACCCCGGCGACTGGACCGATATCCGGCATTATCGCTTGCGGCGTCTACACGGCCGGGCGCCGCATCGCCGACATTCCCATCGAGGAAGCCGGCGAATGGGCGAAAAAATCCGGTCATGTCGTCTGGATCGGCCTGTTGGAGCCCGACCGCAACCTGTTGCTGCGCGTCCAGGCGCAGTTTCACCTGCATGAGCTGGCGATCGAGGATGCCGAGCACCCGCACCAGCGGCCGAAGATCGAGCAATATGGCGACGCCTTGTTCATCGTCGCTCGCACCGCGCAGCTGATCGACGGCCGGGTCACCTTCGGCGAGACCCATTTGTTTGTTGGCTCAGGCTATATCGTCAGCGTCAGGCACGGTCCCTCGACGTCCTATGCCGCCGTTCGTCAGCACTGGGAAAGCTGCCCGCATTCGCTGGCCAAGGGCGAGGATTTCGTCCTTTATGCCATTCTCGATTTCATCGTCGACAATTACATGCCGGTGCTCGAGCAGATCGAAGACGAAGTCGAGGCGATCGAGGACAAGGTTCTGCTGAAGCCGATGACCGCTCCCGACATCGAGCGGCTCTATATGCTGCGCCGCGATCTCCTGCGCCTGCGCAATGCCGCGCTTCCGCTGGTCGAAGTCTGCCGACGGCTGACCAGCGCCGAGCTGCCGCAGATACACACCGCCATGCATCCGCTGTTCCGCGACGTCACCGATCACATCCGCACCGTCCAGGAGAAGATCGACAGCCTGCGCGAGGTGCTGGCGTTCGCTTTCGAGGCGAGCTTGCTGGTCGGCCAGAGTCAGGAAACCGCGAACACCAAGAAGCTCGCCTCCTGGGCCGCAATCCTGGCGGTGCCGACGGCGCTCGCCGGCATCTACGGCATGAATTTCAGCGACATGCCGGAACTGAAGATGGAATACGGCTATCCGGTTGTTCTGGGCGCTATCGTGCTGATCTGCACGTTTCTTTACTGGCGGTTCAGGAAGAACGGGTGGCTGTGAGGGTAGGCAGTAGGCAGTAGGCAGTAGGCAGTAGGCAGTAGGCAGTAGGCAGTAGGCAGTAGGCAGTAGGGCAAGAAATTCAGAGCATATTGCCCCTACTGCCTAGTCCCTACTGCCCAATCCCTAACTATCGGCTCCGCCGCCGCTCCGATGCCGGCTGGAACGCCACGCGGGCGTGGTACTTGCAGTACGGACCGGTTTCGGCGGCATCGTTGCCGCAGAAATGGAAGTCCTCTGAAAGCGGGTCGCCGTTCGGCCATTTGCAGGTCCGCTCGGTCAGCTCGACCAGCTGCAGATGCCGCGAGATCGGCAGCACGACATTTTCGACCGGGCGGATGTAATGGCGCGCCACCGGTTCGGCGTCGAACTGTGTCTGCAAGGCCGTCGCGCCGATCGATGTCGTGACATGGCGTGCCGTGGTTGCTGCCCGTGATACCGATTTCTGGACGGTCGATCCTTGTGCCGCCTTTTTCTGGCGTGCCGGCGTGGCGGTCGAGCGACCGCGGCCCGAGAGTTTCAGCCGATGCACCTTCCCGATGACCGCATTGCGGCTGACCCCTCCAAGCTGCGCAGCAATCTGGCTTGCGCTCAGACCCTCCGACCACAGTTTTCTCAAGAGTTCTACCCGCTCGTCAGTCCAGTTCATGAGACCGCGCTCCTCTAAGCGTGCGGCAATCGGAATCCTTCTCCCGACCCGGCAACATTTGCCGGGGCAGACACCACATATATCTGGTGATTAGGTCCGCCGCACGAAATCTAGTTATTTCTCGACTACAACTACTCTATGCGCTGACTCGGTGACAAGAGTCCCAAGTGCAACACGAATCGGTTTTTTCGGTTTTCCCCAACTTGCCCGGTCGCTTATGAGCCGGCGTCCCGTCAGGGGGCTTGCCGCGCGCCACTACGCGACGTTTTCGTTGACTTCATGGCCGAAAAACAGGATAAGCCGCACAGGCCGCCGCTTTGGCGGCTTTTTTGATTTTCCGGTACCGGAGACGCATATAATGAGCGGTTCGGCGCTTTACGAGACCTTTGCTCGCGCACCCCTGGCCTTCGACCACGGGGAAGGCACATGGCTGATTACCGACAAGGGCGAGCGATATCTCGACTTTGCCGGCGGCATCGCCGTCAATTCGCTGGGCCACGGTCATCCGCATCTGGTCGCCGCACTCACCGAGCAGGCCGCCAAGCTGTGGCATGTCTCCAACCTTTACGAGATCCCCGGGCAGAACCGGCTCGGCGAGCGGCTGGCCGACGCCACCTTCGCCGACAAGGTGTTCTTCACCAATTCCGGCGCCGAGGCGCTGGAATGCGCGATCAAGACGGCACGGCGCTACCATTTCGTCAACGGACATCCCGAGCGCTTCCGCGTCATCACCTTCGAAGGCGCCTTCCATGGCCGCACGCTGGCGACCATCGCGGCCGGCGGCCAGTACAAATATCTCGAGGGCTTCGGCCCCAAGGTCGAAGGTTTCGATCAGGTCGGCTTCGACGACATCGACGCCGCCGAAAAGGCGATCACGCCGGAGACGGCCGCGATCCTGATCGAGCCGGTGCAGGGCGAGGGCGGTATCCGCCCGGTGCCGACGCAGTCGCTGAAGCGGCTCAGGCAATTGTGCGAGCAGCACGGCCTGCTGTTGATCTACGACGAGGTCCAGTGCGGCATCGGCCGCACCGGCAAGCTGTTTGCGCATGAATGGTCAGGTGTAACGCCAGACATCATGGCGATCGCCAAGGGCATTGGCGGCGGCTTCCCGATGGGTGCCTGCCTTGCCACGGATGAAGCGGCCGTCGGCATGACCGCTGGCGTGCATGGCACCACGTTCGGCGGCAACCCGCTGGCCATGGCAGTCGGCAACGCCGTGCTCGACATCGTGCTGGAAGACGGCTTCCTCGAAGATGTCCAACGCAAGGCGCTGCTGATGAAGCAGGGGTTGGCGTCGGTCGCCGACGAGTTTCCCGAAATCATCGAGGACATCAGGGGTGCCGGGCTGATGCTCGGGCTCAAATGCGCCATGCCCAACACCAAGGTGAACATGGCCTTGCGCGACCAGCACCTGCTGGCGGTTCCGGCCGGCGACAACGTCATTCGCCTGTTGCCGCCGCTCACCGTCACCGACGCCGAGATCCATGACGCGCTCAACCGCATCCGCGCCGGCGCCAAGGGCCTGTCGGAGGCGATCGCCTCCGCCGCCGCGAAGTAATCCGGAAACATTCCTGATGTCAGTTCGCCATTTCACCGATCTTTCCGCCGTTTCCGAAGGCGATCTGCGCTTGATGCTGGACGATGCGGTGGTGCGAAAGGCGCGCCTCAAGGCCGGCGAGCGCACCAAACCGCTCGAAGGCAAGGTGCTGGCAATGATCTTCGACAAGCCGTCGACGCGCACGCGCGTCTCCTTCGACGTCGGCATGCGGCAGCTCGGCGGCGAGACCATCATGCTGACCGGCACCGAAATGCAGCTCGGCCGTTCCGAGACCATTGCCGACACGGCCAAGGTGCTGTCGCGCTATGTCGATGCGATCATGATCCGCACCACCTCGCATGAGCGGCTGCTGGAACTGACCGAGAACGCCACCGTGCCGGTGATCAACGGATTGACCGACGACACCCATCCCTGCCAGCTGATGGCCGATATCATGACCTTCGAGGAGCATCGCGGTCCGGTCGCCGGAAAGACCATCGCCTGGACCGGCGACGGCAACAATGTGCTGCATTCGCTGATCGAGGCCTCGGCGCGGTTCCGCTTCAACCTCAACGTTGCCGTGCCCGAAGGAAGCGAGCCGGCGCAGAAGCACATTGACTGGTCGCAGGCGCATGGCGGCAAGCTGCACTTCACCCGCTCGCCCGAGGAGGCCGTCGACCAGGCCGACTGCATCGTCACCGATTGCTGGGTGTCGATGGGCCAGGAGCATCGCGCCCGCGGCCACAATGTGTTCTCGCCCTACCAGGTCAATGCCAAGCTGATGGCCAGGGCCAAGCCGGACGCGCTGTTCATGCACTGCCTGCCGGCGCATCGCGGCGAGGAAGTGACCGATGAGGTCATCGACGGACCGCATTCGGTGGTCTTCGACGAGGCCGAGAACCGGCTCCATGCCCAGAAGGCCGTGCTGGCCTGGTGTCTCGGCGCTTGAAGTGTCTCGGCGCTTGATCCCTGGGAGCTTGATCTGCGGGGGTGTGATGCCTATCTGCGCCGCATCACGCAAATCAAGCGCGTTTCGACGCATGCGCCCCGGAGGGCGGCATGGCCGCGCCCTGGAGCTTTGTCATGTTGGAAACCTATCAAGTGACTGAACATCACCCCAAACTCGGCGAATTCGGCTATGCCGGCGACGATCACGTCGTGCCGTTCGAGGTCGGCCCGCTCGATGTGCGGGGCCGCACGGTCCAACTCGGGCCGATGCTGGACGCCATCCTCGGCCGCCACGATTATCCCGAGCCGGTCGCCCGCCTGCTGGCGGAGGCCTGTGTGCTGACCGTGCTGCTCGGCACTTCGCTGAAGTTCGAGGGCAAGTTCATCCTGCAGACCCGCACCGACGGGCCTGTCGACATGCTGGTCGCCGATTTTTCCACGCCCTCGGCATTGCGCGCCTATGCGCGTTTCGATGCCGACCGGCTGGAAGCGCTGGTCGCGGCCGGCGAAACCTCCCAGCAGACGCTGCTCGGCAGCGGCGTGCTGGCGCTGACCATCGACCAGGGCGCTCACACGCAGCGCTATCAGGGCATCGTCCAGCTCGACGGCGAGACGCTGGAAGATGCGGCACGCACCTATTTCCGTCAGTCGGAGCAGATTCCGACCGATCTCAGGCTGTCTGTGGCCAAGCTGCTGACGCCCGGCCCCGGCGGCGCCCGCGAGCAATGGCGCGCCGGTGGCATCCTGGCGCAGTTCCTGCCGCAGTCGCCCGAGCGCATGCGCGTGCCGGACCTGCCGGGTGGCGATGGTGATCCGCGCGAGGAGATCCACGATCCGGCCGACAATTCCTGGCAGGAGTTGCTGGCGCTGCTCGGTACGATCGAGCCGACCGAACTGATCGACCCGACGATCGGCGCCGAGCGGCTGCTCTACAGGCTGTTCCACGAGCATGGCGTGCGCGTCTTCGGCGGCGTTCCGGTCGCCGACCAGTGCTCGTGCTCCAAGGACAAGATCCGCGGCATCCTCGAGGGTTTTTCCGCGCAGGAGATCAAGGACAGTACAGAGGACGGCGGCATCCACGTCGCCTGCGAATTCTGCTCGAAGCAATATGACTTCGATCCGGCGGAATTTGCGGCCCAGTAGAGAAAAAACACGCCTCACCGGCCGCTCCGCGGCCGGTGAGGCGAAATCAATTCACCGTCCGCCGCGTCCCTGGCAGGTCCAGCGAAAACGCCGGAATGGCGATGTCGAACGTCTCGCCCCGCTTGTTGCGCATAGTGTAGTGCCCGACCATGATGCCGGATGGTGTCGAGAGCGGGCAACCGGACGTGTATTGGTAGCTGTCGCCGGGATTGAGTTCGGGCTGGTCGCCGACCACGCCGGGGCCGCGCACTTCCTCCACCCGACCGGTGCCGTCGGTGATGTGCCAATAGCGCGACAGAAGCTGCACGAAATCGTCCGACTGATTGTCGATCGTTATCTGGTAGCCCCAGACATAGCGGTTCTCCGAGGGATCCGAGCGGTCCTCGAGATAGAATGGCCTGACCTGCACTTCGATGTTGCGCGTGACGGCGCTATACATAAGCGGCTCCAAAACAATCTAGAGCATGATCCTGAAAAGTGGGAACCGGTTTTCAGAAAAGATCATGCTCAAAGAAACAGAGATAGAGCCCCATCCCGGTTCAATCGGGATGGAACAGGCTCTAGGTCGAACTTTCGGCGCTCCACGCGGGCTGGTCAACGGTGCGCGTCCTGTCATTGCGGACGGAACCGCAGGTGGCGGCAAAGAATGTCATTTAAGTGACACATGACAATGATGGTGTGCTCCGACCAGTGCCGCGCGACTCGGGCGCTCTGTCGAATTGTTGAATCGGTCGTCATGCCAGCCAGATTGTTCTGGCGGACCGGTTTTCCTGGAGTGACCGGATCTCGATGGAACTCACTCTCATAGCCGCCACGCTTTCAACTGCCCTCATCCTCTCAAATCTCGCCAGCATCGTGCTGGCCGCTTCGCGTCTGAAACGGCGCCGCGCCATTGCCGCGCCGGCCGGCAAGCCACGGCCGGTGTCGATCGTCGTGCCGTCGCGCGGCGTCGAGCCGTTCACGCAGGAGACGCTGGAGCGCGCCTTCTCGCTCGACTGGCCGCGCTACGAGTTGATTTTCTGCGTCGCCCATGCCGACGATCCGGTGGTCAAATTGATAAACAGGACGATCGTCCGGTTTTCGAAAGTGCCGGCCCGGCTGCTTGTCGGCGACGACCGCATCAGCGCCAATCCGAAACTCAACAATTGCGTCAAGGGCTGGGAGGCGGCGCGGCACGACTGGGTCGTCCTGGCCGATTCCAACGTGCTGATGCCGAGGGACTACGTCCAGCATCTGATGGCTGCATGGCGGCCGGATACCGGCCTTGTCTGCTCGACGCCGATCGGCTCGCGGCCGGCCGGCTTCTGGGCTGAAGTCGAATGCGGTTTCCTCAACACGCTGCAGGCGCGCTGGCAATATGCCGGCGAGGCGCTCGGCCTCGGCTTCGCCCAAGGCAAGAGCATGCTCTGGAACAAGCCGATGCTCGACGCCAATGGCGGCATCCGCGCGCTGGCTGCCGAGATCGCCGAGGACGCCGCCGCGACCAAGCTGGTCAACGGCCTCGGCCTGCGCGTCAATCTCGTCGCCGCGCCCTTCGAGCAGCCGCTTGGCCGGCGCACGTTCGACGAGATCTGGTCCCGCCAGGCCCGTTGGGCGCGCCTGCGCCGCGTCACTTTCCCGCTGTTCTTCGCACCCGAAATCCTGACCGGCGCCTTGGTGCCGCTGGTGCTTGCGCTGATTGCCGCGGCCAGTGCCGGCTTCAGCCTCTGGGCAACCGCCCTTGCAGTGCTGGTAGCCTTCTACCTTCCCGAGTGCGCGCTGGCCTGGTCCAAGGGCTGGTACCTGTCGCCACGCATGGTCGCCGCGATCATGATGCGCGACCTGATCCTGCCAGCGCTGTGGGCGCGCGGCTGGCTTGGCGGCGCCGTCGACTGGCGCGGCAACGCGATGACCATCGGCACCAAGACGGCCGAACTGGAGGAGACGCCGTCCGGCGCCTGAAGGTCCTACCTGGCCTTCAGCGCCTGCGCGATGTCCTCAAGCAGATCGTCGGTGTCTTCCAGCCCGACCGACAGCCGGAGCGTGCCCGGCCCGATGCCGAGCTCGGCGCGCGCCTCGTCGCTCAGATTCTTGTGCGTCGTCGTCGCCGGGTGGGTGATCAGGCTCTTGGCATCGCCGAGATTGTTGGAGATCAAGACGATGTCGAGCGCGTTCTGCAAGGCGAAGGCCGCCTGCTTGCCGCCCTTGACGTCCAGGCAGATCAGCGTCGAGCCGCCCGACATCTGCTTCTTGACGATATCGGCCTGCGGGTGGTCGGCGCGGCCGGGATAGATGACGCGGGCGATTTCCGGCCGTTCGGCCAGGAAATCCGCGATCCTGCCCGCGCTTTCCGTCTGCTGGCGCACGCGCAGCGGCAGTGTTTCCAGGCCTTTCAGCAGCGTCCAGGCGTTGAAGGGCGACAGGCTTGGGCCGGTATGGCGGAAATAATCGTGCAGGTTCTCGTCGATCCACTTCTTGTCCGACAGGATCACGCCGCCGAGACAGCGCCCCTGGCCGTCTATGTGCTTGGTCGCCGAATAGACGACGATATGGGCGCCGAGCTGCAAGGGCTTCTGCTGCAGGGGCGTGGCGAAGACATTGTCGACGATCAGCCTTGCGCCGATCGAATTGGCAAGCGAAGCGACAGCGGCGATATCGACCACTTCCAGCGTCGGATTGGTCGGGCTTTCCAGGAAGAACAGCTTGGTGTTCGGCTTGACCGCCTTTTCCCAATTGGCGATATCCGTGCCGTCGACCAGCGTCGCCTCGATGCCGTATCTCGGCGCCAGCGTCTCGACCACCCAGCGGCAGGATCCGAACAGCGCACGCGCCGCCACGATGTGGTCGCCGGCCTTAGCGCTGCACAGAAGGGCGGCCGTCACCGCGGCCATGCCGGAGGCGGTGGCGCGGGCATCTTCGGCGCCTTCGAGGGCGCACATGCGCTTCTCGAACATGTCGACGGTCGGATTGGCGTAGCGCGAATAGATGAAGCCTGGCTCCTCGCCCTTGAAACGGGCTTCGGCGGCCTGTGCCGTTTCGTAGACATAGCCCTGGGTCAGGTAAATCGCTTCCGACGTTTCGCCGAAACCGGAACGCAGCGTTCCGCTGTGCACGAGTGCCGTCTGAGGCTTCCAGTTGTGCTTCTTGGTGCTCATCGCTTTTCTTCCAGACACAAAAAAACCGGCCGCGAAAGTCGCAACCGGTCCATACGGCCTTGCGGCCCGACGGTCCTTTAGCGACTTGTTTAACGTGGCTGCAAGCCGACCGGCCAAATCACCACGGGATAACGACCCTTTAGACCCGCGCCACGCTTGCGTCAATTGCCGGCTTCATTAAGAGGTTTCTACCAAGCAGGTTCCGCAAAAGTGTTCCACGGTTTTGCGACCAGAACCTGCGACAAGAAAAACGTCTGACCTAGGAGTGGAGCCTTGCGGCAGACAGGCATTCTTCCCGATCAGGACATATCGGCGCTGTTCCAGTCCGGCGCGCTGAAGTCGGCGCGTGCGCTCGACGCCGACCAGATCCAGCCGGCCAGTCTCGATCTCAGGCTCGGCGACAAGGCCTGGCGGGTGCGGGCCTCCTTCCTGCCCGGCCCCAACCACAAGGTCTCGGAAAAACTCGACCGGCTGCAGCTGCACGAGATCAATCTTGCCGAGGGCGCGGTGCTGGAGACCGGCTGCGTCTATATCGTGCCCTTGCTTGAAAGCCTGGCGCTGCCGGCGGACATTTCGGCCTCGGCAAATCCGAAGAGCTCGACCGGGCGGCTCGACATCTTTACCCGGGTCATGACCGATCGCGGCCATGAGTTCGACAAGATCGCTGCCGGCTATCATGGCCCGCTCTTTCTGGAAGTCAGCCCGCGCACCTTCCCGATCGTCGTGCGCACCGGCTCGCGCCTGTCGCAGATCCGCTTCCGGACCGGCAATGCGCTGCTCTCGGAAGCCGAACTGCACGAGCTGCATCGCGCGCAGACGCTGGTCGCCACCGAGCCGCCGAACATTTCCGGCGGCGGCATCGCGCTGTCGATCGACCTCAACGGCGACCAAAACGGTCTGGTCGGCTATCGCGGCAAGCATCACACCGGCCTCGTCGATGTCGACAAGCGCGCGGCCCAGGAAGTCGTCGACTTCTGGGAGCCGATCCACAAGAGCGGCGCCGGCGAACTGGTGCTCGACCCCGACGAGTTCTACATCCTCGTCAGCCAGGAGGCGGTGCATGTGCCGCCGCTCTACGCCGCCGAGATGACGCCCTTCGATCCGCTGGTCGGCGAGTTCCGCGTCCACTATGCCGGCTTCTTCGATCCGGGCTTTGGCCATTCCGCGTCTGGCGGCACGGGCAGCCGGGCGGTGCTGGAAGTGCGCAGTCATGAAGTGCCGTTCATTCTCGACCATGGCCAGATCGTCGGCCGGCTGGTCTACGAACACATGCTGAAGCGGCCGCAGGCCCTCTACGGCACCGATCTCGGCTCCAACTACCAGGCGCAGGGCCTGAAGCTGTCCAAGCATTTCCGCGCCGCGCGCTGACCTCATTGCCCCAAGGCAAAATACTTGCCTGTACCGGCGCGCCATGCTTGGCTGCCTTGCCGCCCGTCAAGATGCCGGCGTTCAAGGGGAACCAAGAAAATGCAGATTTCAAAATGGATCATATCGGCAGCAGGCGCTGCCATGCTGGTGATGGCGGCCGGCTCGCTTTCGCAGGCGCAGGAGAAAATCAAGATCGGCACCGAGGGCGCCTATCCGCCGTTCAACACCATTACCGCTGACGGCAAGGTCGAAGGCTTCGACATCGACATCGCCAATGCGCTGTGCGCGCAGATGAAGGTCGAATGCGAGATCGTCACGCAGGACTGGGACGGCATCATTCCCGCTTTGCAGGCGAAGAAATTCGACGCCATCATCGCCTCGATGAGCATCACCGAGGAGCGCAAGAAGCAGGTCGCCTTCACCAACAAATATTATACGACACCGCTCGCTCTGGTGGCGCCGAAGGACAGCGACCTGACCTCGACCGAACCGGCGGCCCTTGCCGGCAAGACGGTCGGCGCCCAGGCTTCGACCACGCAGGCCGACTATGCCCAGAATGAATATGGCAAGGCCGGCGCGGAGGCCAAACTCTATCCGACCCAGGAAGAGGCGATCACCGACTTGACCAACGGCCGCCTTGACGCCGTGATCTCGGACAAGTTCGTGCTGATGGACTGGCTGAAGAAGGCAAGCGACGGCTGCTGCAAGCTGGTCGGCGACGTCAAGGGCACCGAAACGCAAGCCGGCATTGCCGTGCGCCTGGAAGACACGGCCCTGCGCGACAAGCTCAACGCGGCCATCGACGCGATCGTCGCCGACGGCACCTACAAGAAGATTCAGGCCAAGTATTTCGACTTCGATATTTATTGAAACGTCGAAGAGCGTCTCTTCCTTCTCCCACAAGGGGAGAAGGGAGGGTGCTACCTCAAAGCGCCTTCACAGCCACCTTCACGGGCAGCTCGATCTCCAGCGGGTTGCGCAGCGGCAGGCCGAAGTCCCCAGCCTCGATCTCGAACACATCGCCGGCCTCGGTCTTGATGCCGTCGGCGAAGGACAGCGTCGCCGTACCGAACATATGCACATGCACGTCGCCCGGCTGGCGGAAGGCCGCGTATTTGAAATGGTGATGCTCGAGATTGGCGATGGTGTGCGACATGTTCGCTTCACCGGACAGGAACGGCTTTTCCCACAGCACCTCGCTGTCGCGCACGATGCGCGAGGTGCCGCGGATGTCGGGCGGTAGGTCGCCGATCAGGATTTCCGGACCGAACGAGGCGTTGCGCAGCTTGGAATGGGCGAGGAACAGATAGTTCACGCGCTCGGTGACGTGGTCGGAAAACTCGTTCGACAGCGTGAAGCCGACGCGGAAAGGTGCGCCGTCGTCGCCGATGACATAGATGCCGGCCACCTCGGGCTCTTCGCCGGCGTCCTTGGCAAAGGCAGGTGACAGGAGTGCGGCACCTGGCGCCACCGCCATCGTGCCGTTGCCTTTGTAAAACCATTCCGGCTGCACGCCGATCTGGCCGTTCGCCGGCTTGCCGCCCTCCAGCCCCATGCGGAACATCTTCATGGAATCGGTGAGCTGCTCCTCGCCGTCGGCGCTCAGCTTCTTGTGCATGGAATCGCGCGTTGCGGCGGAGCCGAGATGCGTCAGCCCGGTGCCGGTCAGGTGCAGATGCGCCGGATCGGGGTGATTGATCGGCGACAGCAGCCGCCCCTTCTTGTAAGCGGCTTCGAGATCGACCGTCTCGCCAAGCCCCTTGCGTTCGATCAGCGCGACGAGGCCGACGCCGGTGCGGGCGGCCTCCATCGCCAGCGAATAGACGCTGCGGGCGCCATTGATGATCCGGGTCTTGCCGCCATTGCGGGCGACGACGCGGATGGTCTCGGCGTCGTCAAGGATCTGGGAGATCAGCATGATGAATCCTCTCTCATTTGCCTTGGCAGGACTGCCAAAACGGCAGACCTTGCTCGGCGCGGCCGGACCTCGTCCATGCCACGGTTTAAATTCTCAGTTCGGATTGCGCTCGCGGGCCTGGTCCCTCAGGGACTTCTGTTACCTGGTTGCCGGCAGCGCCGCGATCGTATGCCTCCTGCTTGCCTCGACTAGAGCAGTTCACCGTCTCACGGAAACGGCGAACCGCTCTAACTCATTGTGGTGCAATTCCGGGCGGAAAACCGTTTCACACTTTTCCTTGGAATTGCTCTTAAGCCCGTTCAGGCCTTGTTCTTGTTGTAGACGTCGAAGATCACGGCACCGAGCAGCACCAGGCCTTTGACCACCTGCTGCCAGTCGACATTGACGCCCATGATCGACATGCCGTTGTTCATCACGCCCATGATGAAGCCGCCAACGACCGCACCGATGACCTGACCGACGCCGCCCATGGCCGAGGCGCCGCCGATGAAGACGGCGGCGATGACGTCGAGCTCGCTGCCGAGGCCCGCGGCCGGCACCGCCTGTCCCAGTCGCGCCGCGATGATCAGGCCGCCGAGCGCCGACAGCACGCCCATATTGATGAACACCATCAGCGTCAGCCGCTCGGTGTTGATGCCCGACAGCTGCGCGGCCTTGGCATTGCCGCCCATGGCGTAGATCCGGCGGCCGATGGTCATGCGCTTGGTGACGAAGACGAACAGCGAGATCAGCACACCCATGACGAGCAGCACCACCGGCAGGCCCCTGTAGCTGGCGAACTGGTAGACCAGGAACAGCGCCAGCGCGCTGCCGACCAGCGTCTTGACGACGAACAGGGCAAAGGGCTCGGCCTCATAGCCATGGCGTTCGCGCTTGCGGCGCGTCCTCACCCCGAAATAGGCGTAGGCCAGCACAGCGATCAGGCCCAGCACGATCGTCGTCATGTGCAGCGTCAGGCCGCTGCCCATGATGGTCTTGCCGGCCGCGTTCACCGTCGGCGGGATCAGCGTCAGCGGGCCGATGACATCCGGGATGAAGCCGGAGCTGAGCGCCTTGAAGCCATCGGGTAGCGGCCCCACCGAGGATCCGCCGCCCAGCAGGGCCTGGCAGATGCCGCGGAAGATCAGCATGCCGGCCAGCGTGACGATAAAGCTCGGTATTCGGTGATAGGCGATCCAATAGCCTTGCGCGGCGCCGATCGCGCCGCCCACGATCAGGCAGATGATCGACACCACCAGCGGATTGCTGAACGGGCCAAGCGGCCAGATGACCATCATCATCGCCGCCAGCGCGCCGATGAAGCCCGCCACCGATCCGACACTTAGGTCGATATGGCCGGAGACGATCACCAGCAGCATGCCCAGCGCCATCACGATGATGAACGAGTTCTGCTGCACCAAATTGCTCAGGTTCACCGGCTTGAACAGCGTTCCGTTCGTGGTGAACTGGAAGAACACCATGATGGCGATCAGCGCCAGGATCAGGCCGTACTCGCGCAGGTTCGTCGCCAGCGCCGAGACGGCGATGCGTGGACCCTGCTGCACGTCTTCGGCGACTTTGCTCTGCGGGGCGGGGGCGCTTTCGGTGCTCATGCTGCTTTTCCTTCTCCCCGAACGATGGCGCGCATTATTTTTTCCTGGCTTGCTTCCGCGGCGGGCATTTCGCCCACCATGCGCCCTTCGTTCATGACGTAGATGCGGTCGGTGATGCCGAGCAATTCCGGCATTTCCGACGAGATGACGACGATCGCCTTACCCTCCGAGGCGAGGCGGGCGATGATCGTGTAGATTTCGTACTTGGCGCCGACATCGATGCCGCGTGTCGGCTCGTCGAGGATCAGCACGTCCGGGTCGGCGAACAGCCATTTCGACAGCACCACCTTCTGCTGGTTGCCCCCGGAGAGATTGCCGGTCATCTGATAGACGCTGGACGCGCGGATATTGGTCTTCTTGCGATAGTCGTTGGCAACGGCGAGCTCGCGCATGTCGTCGATCACGCTGTGGCGCGAGACGCCGCCAAGATTGGCCAGCGTGATGTTGTGCTTGATATGGTCGATGAGGTTGAGACCGTAGGTCTTGCGGTCCTCTGTGACGTAGGCGATGCCGTGTTGGACCGCCTTGCTCACCGAGGATACGTCGACCGGCTTGCCCTTGAGCAGCACCTCGCCGGAGATGCGGCGGCCGTAGGAGCGGCCGAACAGGCTCATGGCGAATTCGGTGCGGCCAGCGCCCATCAGCCCGGCAATACCCACCACTTCGCCCTTGCGCACGTTGATGTCGATGCCCTTGATCACCTGCCGCTCGGCATGGATCGGGTGATAGACCGACCAGTTCTTCACTTCGAACACGACCTCGCCGATATCAGGCTCGCGCGGCGGATAGCGGTCGTCGAGTGAGCGGCCGACCATCGAAGTGATGATGCGGTCTTCCGAGATGTCTTTCTTGGCCAGCGTCTCGATGGTGCGCCCGTCACGGATCACCGTCACCTTGTCGGCGACCCGGTTCACCTCGTTGAGCTTGTGCGAGATCAGGATCGAGGTCATGCCTTGCCGCTTGAACTCGAGCAGAAGGTCGAGCAGCGCCTGGCTGTCCTTCTCGCTCAGCGAAGCCGTCGGCTCGTCCAGGATCAGCAGCTTGACTTCCTTGCTCAGCGCCTTGGCGATTTCGACCAGCTGCTGCTTGCCGACGCCGATGTTGGTGATCAGCGTCTTGGGGTCCTCCTTGAGGCCCACCTTCTTCAACAGCGCGCTGGTGCGCGCCTCGTTGGCATCCCAGTCGATGACGCCGAATTTGGCGTGTTCGTTGCCGAGGAAGATGTTTTCCGCGATCGACAGCATCGGCACCAGCGCAAGCTCCTGGTGGATGATGACGATGCCCTTGTGTTCGCTGTCATGGATGCCTTTGAACTGGCATTCCTGGCCTTGGAAGATGATCTGGCCGTCATAGGTGCCGGAGGGATAGACGCCCGACAGCACCTTCATCAGCGTCGACTTGCCGGCGCCGTTTTCGCCGACCACGGCATGGATCTCGCCTTCCTCGACGCTGAGATTGACGTTCGACAGCGCCTTCACGCCGGGAAACGTCTTGGTGATGTCGCGCATCTCCAAAATCGTCGAGGCCATGGGGACTACCGCTCCTTGAGAGCTCGGCAAACATTGCCGGCGAGGTCGGTGACAATACCGGGCTCGCTGGTGAACGAAAAGGGGCCCTGCGTTGCGCAGGACCCCCTGACTTTGTAACCGGGATTACTTCAGTTCGTCGGCCTTGATGTAGCCGGAGTCGACGACCAGCGCCTGGTAGTTCGACTTGTCGACCTCATGCGGCGTCAGCAGGATCGAAGGAACGACCTTGACGTCGTTGTTGTAGGTCTTTTCATCGAGGCCGTCCGGCTTGCCGCCCGAGAGCACCTTGTCGACGAGTTCGACGGTGGCCTTGGCCAGTTCGCGGGTGTCCTTGAACACGGTCGAGTACTGCTCGCCCGAGATGATCAGCTTGACCGAAGCGGTTTCGGCGTCCTGGCCGGTCACAACAGGCCACGGCTGAGCCTCGGTGCCGTAACCGACGGCGCGCAGCGAGGCGGTGATGCCGCGCGACAGGCCGTCATAGGGCGACAGAACGCCATCGACGCGGCTGCCGTCCGAATAGTTGGCCGACAGCAGATTGTCCATGCGCGCCTGGGCGGTGGCGGCGAGCCAACGCAGCGTGCCGACCTTGTCCATGCCGGTCTGGCCAGACTTGATCTTGATCGAGCCGTCGTCGATCAGCGGCTGCAGGACGGAGATGGCGCCATTGTAGAAGAAGAAGGCGTTGTTGTCGTCGGGCGAGCCGCCGAACAGTTCGACGTTCCACGGCTTGGTGTTCGGGAAGCGCTCCTTGAGGCCCTTGACCAGTGAATTCGCCTGGATCACGCCGACGCCGAAATTGTCGAAGGTGGTGTAGTAGTCGACATTGGCGGTCTTCTTGATCAGGCGGTCATAGGCGACGACGACGACGCCCGCGTCAGCGGCCTTCTGCAGAGCATCCGACAGGGTGGTGCCGTCGATCGAAGCGATGATCAGCGCCTTCGGGCCTTTGGTGATTTCGTTTTCCAGCTGGCTGAGCTGGTTGGGGATGTCGTCCTGCGCGTATTGCAGGTCGACGGTGTAGCCGAGAGCCTCGAGCTGGGACTTGACGGCATCGCCGTCATTGATCCAGCGCTGCGAGGTCTTGGTCGGCATCAGCACGCCGACAAGACCCTTGTCGGCTGCGTGCGCCGAGTAAGTCATGGCAGCGATGCCAAGGGCCGCGACGGCGGCCAGTGTCTTGATGATTTTCACTTTAACTCTCCCTGTTTGATGGACGCGGCACCCCGGGGGTCGCGGGCCGCGCAATCGTGCAGAAGCGCCAAGGCACTGCTGCCGTCATATCGATCTCCGGTATCCTCCCATGGCCCCGAGACGCTGGTTCAATCGATACGATTTTTCTCGTCAGCGACCGTCACGTCTTGGAACGCGCGGAGGGTGTGGGTCTTTGCCATAACTGTCAAATGCGATCTTTGATGGTTGCTATATCATGGTTGGTATATGTATTGGGACGTGACGGGCTGACTCCAAGGTCGGCCTTACACGAGCAGAAGGCAGGGAAAAGCGATGGCGCGGCCCGGGAATCTGACAACAGCTTCAAATGGTTACAGAGAAGCACCGGGCGATGGCGAAACCCTGCTGCGCAGCGGTCTCAGTCTGCGTCACATGCGCATGATCGTCGCGCTCGACGACCACAGCCGAGTCAGCGCGGCAGCCCAGGTTCTGAACATTTCGCAGCCGGCGGCCTCGCGCATGATCGCAGAGATGGAGGCGGTGCTGGAGGTCAAGCTGTGCGAGAGGCTGCCGCGCGGTATCACCTTGACGCCATACGGCAAGGCTTTGGCGAGGCGGGCGCGCTCGATCCTGCTGGAGATGCGCGAGGTGGACCGCGAGATTTCCGAGCTCAAGGCGGGCAAGGGTGGTTCGGTCTTCCTGGGTGCCGTGACCGCGCCCGCAATCGAGCTGGCGGTGCCGGCAATTCGTGAGATCCGCCGCATCTATCCGCGCATCGAGATCACCATGCAGGTCGAGACCTCCAATGTGCTGGCACGCGAGCTGATCGCCACGCGTCATGATTTCATCATCGCGCGCATACCGGACGATCTCAATCCGCGGCTGTTCGAGTCGCGCGTCATCGGCGTCGAGAAGGCCTGCCTGATCGTGCGCCGGGGCCATCCGCTCACCAAGGGCGAGGCGGTGCGGCTGGAAGAGACCGCCGCCTATGACTGGGTCTTCCAGTCTGGCGGCTCGCCCTTGCGCCAGGCCATGGAGAGCAACTTCCTCAACCGCAACATCGCTTTGCCGGACCGTATCCTGAACACCAGTTCGCTGCTCCTGACCCTGGTCATGGTCGCGCAATCCGATGCCATCGCACCGGTCTCTGTCCAGGTGGCGAAATTCATCCAGAACCCTGACGGGCTGGCCGGCGCCATCGACGTCGTCCAGACCGAATTCGACATCGAGGTCAGGCCCTACAGCCTGATCACGGTGAAGAATCGCGCGCTGTCGCCGGCCGCCAAGATGCTGCACGACTTCATTCTGAGAGAAGTGGGATGATGGCTCGCTCGGGTAAGGTTGTCCGCGAAAGCACCGCCAGGCCGAGGCTAGAGCAGTTCACCGTTTCACGGAAACGGCGACCCGCTCTGACTCCTTGTTTTGACGCATTCCGGACGGAAAACCGTTTCACACTTTTCCTGGAATTGCTCTAGCGAAAAGCGAACTGGGAACATTGTTTCCCGCCGATGCGTTCATGATCTTGCAAGGGACGATTTCTCTGGAGGCTGAACATGCGCAGCTTCGAAATCATTGATCTGCTTTGCGTGATCGAGGCCTGCAAGCACGATCGATCGGTCGGGAATTTCGTTTCCATGGCTGAAGGCGTGGAAGAATTGCGGGTGTTGACCGGCGATTTCGTTTCATCGGATGACGTGGCAGCAAACGCCCTCGCAACGGTGGCGCTTGCGCGAGGCTGCTCGGTTGTGTTCGACGAACAGGCAGGCGCTGAAATGGTTCTGACGCCTTAGACTGGAGCGGGTAGAGGGAATCGAACCCTCGCGTTCAGCTTGGGAAGCTGACAAGCTACCATTACATCATACCCGCGTGTGCCCTCGTTACCATGAGGGTTAGCCTTCGGGCAATCGCAAAGCGGTCTGTTCTCACGACGGTCGTGCTGCGGATCACGGCGCGCCCGCCGCCGTGAATTGCCGTTTTGCCTCCGCGACCTTGTTGCTGGTGGCGAAGCTTGGCCAGTATTTCGAGATGGCCAGCGTCGCGCCGGCGGAAGAGAAGTGGCCATAGTCGAAGTAGAGAAATTCATTGGTCGTGGCATCGGCGTATGAACAACCTGCCGAGTCGCACAGATATGTCAGCGGATCTATGAAATCGGCCCCTTTGGTGAACGGCAAAACCCGTGCGTTGATGTCCGGATCCATAGCCATCGGCCAGGATGTGGTTCCGGCATGCTCCCGTTTCACCAAGAAAGCGATCTTCTGGACGTCGGCAATGAATTCCGGAGACTGGCCGACGGTATAGACCTTGACCCCCATCTCGCGAAGCCGATCGATCGTCTTCTGCAGGCCGTCGAAGCCCCTGGCCTGGTAGTCGGTCCATCGGCCGCTCAAGATCACCGCCTGGATGTTGGCGTCGCGGATGATCGACATGGCCCGTTCGTTGAAGCGGGTGCAGGCGGGCCGAGCATAGGAAAAATAGGTCAGGTCGGGCGGACAGCCGGCATAGGTGTATTGGATGACATTGGCCTGGATTTTCTGGGCGTTGGGCTCAAGTCCCGGAACATAATGGGCAGCGAAAGAATCGCCCCACAGCAGCACATTGGTGGCAAAGCCCGTTGTACGGGTGCAGTCGGCGAGGTTCCAGTCTTCGATGCGGGTCCCGTTTTCGTTGAAACAGATGCCGTTGCGCCAGTCGCCGACCCGGATACGTTCGGTCGAGAAATCCGGAAACCGTTGCGGGAAACCGTTGCCCAGTGCACCGGCCAAACCACCGGCGCACAGCAGCACGATTGCCGTCGCCGAAAAGGCGAAGATAGGCAGCGGGGCGGTATAGGCACGTTTGTGGCGGAAGGGTTGCTCGACATATTTCCAGGAGAATGCCGCCAAGGCGAAACTGGCCACCGTCATCGCGATAATCGTTGGCACACCGACAGTCTTCAGGGAGAGATAATGGACGAACGAGTTGATCGGCCAGTGGACGAGGTAAAGCGAATAGGAAATGAGGCCGACCCAGACCAGCGGCGCCAACCGAAGCACGCGAGTGGCGACAGATGCCGGCCTGTCGGCGCTATCCTGGCCAGCATAGATCAGCAAAGCTGTTCCGATGCACGGGAATAGGGCGTTGTAGCCGGGGAACGGATCGCTGTCCGAAATCATCACAAAGCCAAATGCAATCAGGGCAAAGCCGGCGAGGCCGATCAGGTCCGCCGCCAGCCGACTGGCTAGGACCGGAGGCTTCCGCAACATCAGCATGGCGCCCAGCGCCAGCTCCCATATGCGCGTCGGCAAGAGATAGAACCCTGCCGTCGGTGCCAGCGAGGTTGCTATGACTGCCAGGGCAAAGCTGCCGATGGCCATCGGCAGAAGTACCGTCAGCCAGCGCTTCGAGACGTATCGGTAGATCAGATAAAGGAGGATCGGCGCGAAGATATAATACTGCTCTTCCACCGAAAGTGACCATGTGTGCAGGAGCGGCCGCAGTTCGGCGTCGATGGAGAAATAGTTCGTCGTTTTCCAGAAATAGACGTTCGACCAGAAGGTCGAGGCGGCGATCACGCTAAGGCTGAATTCGTGGAGATCCGAAGGCAGAAGGATGAACCAGGCGGCAATGCTCGCGAGCAGGATGACGAAGGTCAGCGCCGGCAGGATGCGCCGTGCGCGGCGCCAGTAGAAGCGGCCGATCGAGAATTGGCCCCGCTCAAGATCATCGAGCAGGCTGCCGCTGATCAGATAGCCCGATATGACGAAGAAGATGTCGACACCGGTGAAGCCGCCAGGAATGGCGGACACGCCGAAATGGAAGAGCACGACGGGCAGCACCGCAACGGCCCGCAGGCCGTCGATGTCGCGCCGGTAGTTCATCCGGCCGGCTCGCGCGCGACCACCAGGATCCGTGCGGCCGCACCCGACACGCTCATGCGGCGATGCCTTCGGTCGTGCTGAAAATCCCGGCTCGTCGATCTCACAGGCTTACCCTCAGGCAGCAATTTTGCTGCGCTGCAACATGGGTGTCAAGGCATATATTGGCTGTCGCGAAATCCGCCAGGAACGCACCAGGATCAGACGCCGGGCAGATAGATTACCGCGTAGTCGTCCGAGTAGGCCCGTTTCCAGCCCAACTGGTCGAAGAAGGGAATGCGGCTGTCGTCGGCCGACAGCAGCGCCCAGCCTATTGCGTATTTCTTCAGGCGGGCTTCGAGGAGCGGCCTGCCGCCGCTTTGTCCTGTCTCGTTGTCGTTCTTTGTAAAACCGCCCAGGAACAGTTGGTCCGTCCGTCCGTCGATATAGGTCTTGAACCCGTGGAAAATCAGCGTGCCGCCGAAATTGTAGGAATTCAGCACGTTGCCGGATAGATGATGGCTTTCGGCGAATGCCAGCGCCCCGCTGGCCGACGTCTTCGGGCTTGGCGCGACCTGATAGGCACTGCCGAGCACGGCGACCGCGCCGATCAGCAAGACGGCTGCCGCGCCGCAGATCGCATAGAACCGCCTGGCGAGGAAATTTTCCAGTCCGTCGCGCTTTTCCGCCAGCCATGTGGTGGCCGAAAGCGAGGGATATTGCTGTGCGACCTCGACCGCGATCATCAGGGGAACCAGCAGGAAGAACAGATACATGAAACGCACATGGGCGAGATAGACATGCAAGGTGAAGACGACGAACAACGCCTTGGCCCAGCCAATTCGCAGCCGTGACACCAGAAGCCCGAAAAGCGCCAGCAGAATCGCAGCTTCCTGGACGGGGCCATCCGGCTGACTGAACGGTTTCCATTCCATGATCAGCGGCACGGCCTCATTGCCATAGGCCACGGTCAGGGTCGCCAGTATGGCCTGGACGCCATAGGGGTGGATCAGGCTGACCAGTGGGCAAAGCAGCCCGAATGCGATCCATTTCGCCACGAGGGCAGGTTTCGACAGGCCTGTGCGCTCAAGCAGATCGAGACCGGCGAAAGCCGCGATGACGAAGCTCAAGGTGAAGGTGGCGTGCAGGTTCGCCCACAACACAACCAGCACAAGCAGCCACCATGGCGGCGCCCGTTCTTCCCGTGCCGCACGAAAGAGCATCTCCGTCCAGATGACGATGATCGGGAACGTGAAGACATGCGGACGCGAGGTGAAAATCGGATTGATCAGGAACACTGCGGCGAAGGCCAGCGTAATCGCCAGCATCGGCTTCAGCCATGTGCTGAGAAACCACCCCATCAGGAGCACCGTCAGGGAGATCGAGGCGATGATCAGCGTGACCACCCCGTTCCAGCCTCCTGCCTGGTAGCCAAGAGCCAGCAGGACCTGCCCCAGCCATTCCTTGGCAATCCACGGCTGGCCGGCAAAAGTGTAGGAATAAGGGTCGACTGCCGGAAATGTCCGGTTTGCCAGGAAATCCAGCCCGACCTTGACTTGCCACCAACTGTCGGGATCCTGCAGGGTGGAACCGGCCTGGGCAGCCAGTGCTCCCGCCATCGCCAAGGCCGCAAGCAGGCAGAAGATCAGCCGGATGCGCTGCGAATCCTCGAATGACGGCAAGGCGTGCACAGTCGATTGAATCTCGCTCACATCATGCCCCAAAGCCATTGCATTGCACCTCAATCAAGGAATGTGGTCCATTGACGTCGCCCGAATGGCCGCTGCGCTACCATCCGTATTTCCCACGAACACAAAGCGGGCCGAACCAAAGTAGAAAATGATCGAGTAAAGGCAGTTTCCGGCCAAGTGGACGAATGGGTTTTCGAGGATGCCTGCCGAAACGGCGGCAACCACGATGGCCAGGTTGGCGCCATAGGCGACAACAAAAATTATCACATATCGTTGGGCGGTGCCGGGCCGAAAGCCCCCCTCTCTGTTGAAGGTCCATTGCCGATTGAGGAAGAAACCAAGGATGAGGCCGGCAGCATAGCCTGTTGCATTGGAAGCGATGTCACCAAGGCCCAGCGCAAGCCCAGCCAGTATTGTTGCATATCCTAGCGCGGTATTGAGCACCCCCACGGCGCCAAACCGCAACATTCTCAATAAATCGGATGGCAGACTTGACAGCATGCTGTTCCTGGTGTGCCAGCGCCTATCGGTAGAACGCCGTCTCAAGCACGTGCGGCCTTCTTTGCCATCTCTTGCAGGCGATGGACGGGCAGCTCCTTGTCCTCGGCTGCCTGGCTGCGCGAAACGATCTCGTTGACGAAATAAAGCGGCCGCCGCTTCGTCTCCATGTACATGCGCCCGAGATACTCGCCGAAGATGCCAAGCACCATGAGCTGGACGCTGCCCAGGATCAGCATGATCGCGGCAAGGCTGGTCCAGCCGGGCAAGACGTTTCCGACTGACCATTCGAACAGGGTGTAGCCGAGCACGACCAGCCCCAGAAGCCCGAACATCATTCCGAGCAGCGAGGCGAACCGCAAGGGTACGATGGAGAAGCTGGTCATCGCGTCGACCGCCAGAAGAAGCATTTTCTTCAGCGGATAGTGGGTGGTGCCGGCAAAGCGGCGGTGCCGCTCATAGGGAAAAGCCACCTGTCTCAGCCCGATCCAGCTCACCATGCCGCGAATGAACCTGTAACGTTCTGGCATCGCGTTCAGATGGTCGAGCGCGCGACGGTTCATCAGCCGGAAATCACCGGTATTCGGGGCTATGTCGACGTCGACCATCCGGCGCAGCAAGCGATAGAACATGGACGCGGAGGCGAGCTTGAACCAGCTTTCGCCATCGCGCGTCAGCCTCTGGCCGTAGACCACATCGAAGCCTTCGTTCATCTTCGTCATCATCGCGCCGAGCAGTTCAGGCGGATCCTGCAAGTCGGCATCGAGAATGAGAATGCGCTGGCCGCGACAGAATTCGAGCCCGGCGCTCAACGCGATCTGGTGGCCGTAGTTGCGGGCGAGGTCGATGGCGACGACATGGTCGTCCTTTTCGGCCAGTTGGAGAATGGCCTCGCGCGTACCGTCGGTCGCGCCATCGATGACAAGGACGATCTCGTAGGAAGGGCCTTGTTCAAGGCATGCGGCCGTTACCCGCCGGTGCAGTTCGGCCACGCCATCCAGCTCGTTGTAGCATGGTATGACCACCGACAGCATGACGCCGCGTCGCGCGGTGTTTCTCTCCGTCTCCACCAAAGCCTTGCTCCCGCTATTCGATTGGGAATAGCGGCAATTGGTTAGAAAACAGATAAGCCAATGGGATCGGCCGCAACCGTCGGCCGGCCATCATTTCTGCCGCACGCGGCCACCGACCGAACCGGCAACTCCATGCGAATGCGGGCGCCTTGCCAGGAGCCCGCCAATATCCGGATGGAGCCGTCGTGCAGCAGTGCGATCTGCCGGGCAAGGTTCAATCCCAGACCGGCGCCGCGCGATTGCGGCTGCAGGCGGTAGAAGGGCTCGAAAACATTCTCGTGCTCATCGGCCGGAATGCCTGGGCCTTCGTCGCGGATTTCGACGCCGCCGGTTTCATAGATCGCTATGGTGATCGTGCCGGAACCGCCGCCATGATCGATGGCATTGCGCACGAGATTTGCCAGCGCCCGCTCGATCTGCGGCACGTTGATCTCGACATGGACCTTGTTGGCTGTCGGCTCGAAGGCAAGATCGTAGCCTGCTTCGATGGCGAGTGGGGCAAAGTCGGCCGCGACCCGGCTGACAAGATCGCAGAGGTCGATGATTTGGCGCTGGTCCGCCGGGCGGTCGAGCAACTGGTGGTCGAGCAGCTGTTGCGCAAGATGCGACAGGCGCTCGATGTCATGCAGCAGGCGCGCGCTTTGCGGTTCCTGCTTCAGCAATTCGGCGCGCGTGCGCAGGATGGCGATCGGCGTGCGCAGTTCGTGCGCGGCGTCGGTGAGGAAGCGATTGTGCCGGTCATGGCCCTGGGCGAGGCGCGCCAGCGTCTGGTTGAAAGCATGCACGAGCGGCGCGATCTCCTGCGGCACATTCTTGACCGGCAGTTGCATCGCACGGGTGCCGATGTCGATGCGCGCGGCCTGCTGGACGGTGTCGACAAGTCCGGCAAACGACCGGCGCACGACGGCTGGCGTCGTCACCAGGGTCGTGGCTCCCATGACGAGGACAATCGGCAACAGCAGGATGACGATGATGGCCACGAGAGCGGGAAGCGCCTTCTCCCAGTTCCTGCTGCCATCCGGGTTCTTGGCGACGTCGATGCTGGCCGAAATGGTGACCTCGAGGCCCTCGGTCTCTTCCCGCGATGACCTTGTCGCGGCGATGATCTGAACCGTGCCGGCCTTGGTCGAAACCCTTTCGAGATAGGCCTCCGGCCTCAAATCATCTTCGGAAAATCCGATGGTGGCGTGATCGGCCTGGCCCAGCAGATCGCCAAAATTCCTGGTGTAGACGTCGGGTATGCTGCCGAAGCGGATGCTCTGGCCGCTGTTGTCGCGAATGATGTACCAGACATTGGGGAAACCCTCACGAAACGAACGCAGCCCGTCGGTCTCATGGACGATCAATATGCCGTTGCCGTCACGATCGACGGCATCCTTGAGGGCGGCGACGGCAGCTTCGTTGTCGACAAGAAGCCGCGGATTGGCGATCCATAGCGCGGCCGCGCACAGCACGATGAAGACAAGGAGTGTCGCCGCCTGCAGCAGGATCATCCGCCGCACCAGCACCCATTGCAGCGATCGCGTGCGCGGCTTCTTCACGAGGCGGCCCGCAAGAGATAACCGAGGTTGCGGATCGCCCTGATCTCGATACCGGCAGCGACGTCGTCAAGCTTGCGACGCAGCCGCGAAATGTGCGCATCCAATGCATTAGAGCCGATCTCGTCGTCGAGAGCATAGACGGCTTCTTCCAGCGTCCCGCGCATAATCGTCCGGCCCGGCCTGCGGATGAGCGTTTCGAGCACCAGCCGTTCGCGCCGCGGCAGCTCCAGCGTCTGGTCCTCGACAAGCGCCTCGCGATGGCGAAAATCATAGGTGAGGCGGCCGACCACCGTCTGGTGGGCGCGCGTGGTGAACGAACGCCGGTGCAAGGCATTGAGCCTGGCAACCAGTTCCACCGTGGCGAACGGCTTGACCATGTAGTCGTCGGCGCCGGCATCGAGCCCCGCCACGCGATCGTCGAGCCCGCTGAGCGCCGTCAACGCGATCACCGGCACGTCCAGATGCAAGGCCCGCAGGCGCGGGATCAGGCTGAGGCCATCGCCGTCCGGCAGCCGGCGGTCCAGCACCACCGCGTCATGGTGGCCGAGCCGCGCCACGGCTTCGGCATCCGCCAGTGTCGCGGCATGGTCGACGATGATGTCCTGGCGCTCGAGCGCGGTCTTCAGCACCGAGGCCATTTCCGGCTCGTCCTCGATCAGCAGGATGCGCATGCGCACTCTCCGTCACAGGCAGCCGGCACGCTGTGGCAATTCATTCGCATTCCAGCTTCTGTTGACGAAAATTGGTGATGAACCATCGGCCGCCCGAGGCGCGGGCATAGAACGTATAGAAGCATTCCTGGCGCTCGATATAGCCAGGCGTTTCGGTTTCTTCGTAGACGGTTCCGTGTTTTGTGTGGCGAACCTCGCCGCTGGAGGTCCCGGAAACCGCGTTGGTGGATATTGTCCGCCACTGATAGGCCCGCTCGCCCCGACCGAGATCAACGACGGCGGTCGGCGGCCCGTAGTCCAGAATGACCGATTCGACCGGTTGCCCGATGTAGTTCTTCATAATGTCGGAGGCGCATCCCGTCAGCACCAGCACGATTGCGACGAAGAACGCCTTGGAGATCCACACCAGATGGTTTGCGCTGCGTTTGGACATATCCGATTCCCGTCATCAAGGTTATCCGCGGCACCGAATGCATGTCGCCCAAAAGTGGCCCCGGTTTTGGGGACAACGACATGCACAAAAACAAAAACCTGAAGCGGGCCGCATGATCCGCTTCGATGCGACGCGCTTTAGGGTGTGAAGATTGCATCGACATTACGCAGGACCTGGCACACAAATGCGGTCTGCCGACACGCGTCGACGCCGGTGCGGATGGACGCAAAGCAATTGCGCGGCCCCGTTGCATCCGGGCGCCGCGCAAGGTCGTTCGAGCAAAATACAGACGGGTTCAACGGAACCCATGGCCTGCCCTAGAACCGGTAGTTGATGCCGGCCTTCAGTTCATGGCTGCCGATCGTCGCCTTGGATTTGCCCAGGGCGGACGTCGTTTCGACGCCTGGGGTGCGCACATAGTCATACTCGACCTTGGCCGAGAGGCCGCCGGCAAAACCCTGCTCGATGCCGCCGCCGACCAGATAGCCGAGTTTCCATCCGTCGGTGCTGCTTACCTTGTCGCCCTTGTCGAATTTGGTCATGGCGACGCCGCCGGTTCCAAACAGCAGCGTCTGGTCGAAGCTCAAGCCGGCCTTGGCCTTGGCGGCTCCGCGCCACTTTTCCTTGATCTTGCCGCCCCGGACGTCGTGCTCGGCGCCACCAAGATAGGAGCCCTCGATCTCGGCACCGAGAACCGCTGGACCCATCTGCTGGTTGTAGCCGGCCTGAACGCCGCCGCTGAGACCATTCCTGCCGGCAAACGGGTTCGGCATCCCGGTGAACGCCGTGCCGCCATGCACGCCGACATAGGCGCCGCTCCACTGGAACGCGGGGGGATCATTGTAGGTGGGCGAAAGGTCGGCGGCCATCGCCGGCCCTAGGAGGCATACGGCAAGGGCACTTGCCGTCAGGATGATCTTTGCTTGAGAGAACACTGCATTACTCCACACACGCGCGCATCCGGCAATCGATGCGCAGGTTAATTCCCGAAGAACTCGACCGTTGGGGCGGTCGGGCTCCGATTTAGCGTCTTTCAGGGATGGTTGCGCGGTCCTGGGACTGGCTTTCGCCAGCTGTGGTAGGGGGGTCAGAGCGCCCGCGCGGCCAATCACCTGAAAGACGCCGACCGTCTCGCAGGCGAAAATTGCACGCACATTGCGGGAAGTCGAAAAATGAAGATTTTTCGCTTTATTTTCAAGATATTAAAGCGGTTCTGTTTACGCAAATTTAACAGTCTGGCGCGGGTTTGGCCAGTTCAGCAGCACAATCTTGCCATGCAATCGCTCGGTGGAGGCCTTTGGCATCCCGCAAAACTGCCGGCTTGAAGCGGGCAAGCCAAGTGCGTATGTCTGGGCCGAAGCCCTCGAGTCTGGGTACCTCAATCTGGAGACGGGCCTTGTCCGCATTGACGCGCTTCCTTGGCGACTCGCCGCTCAAGGTGATCCTGAAACTGCTGGTGGTGTCTTTCCTCGTCGGCCTGGTCATGAATGCCTTCGGCTGGTCGCCGATGGATGTGCTCTACGGCATCCGGAAGTTCTTCATGGACCTGTGGAATCTCGGCTTCCACGCCATCGACCGCTTCCTCGGCTATATCTTGCTGGGCGCGGCTATCGTCGTGCCGGCGTTCATCTTGTTGAGGATCGCCAACTACCGGAAGTAGAGCATGATCCCGAAAAGTGGGAACCGGTTTTCCGACAAGACCGTGCTTGAAAAGGACTATCAGGCGTAGCCCGCGGCGACCTCGAACAGGATGGCGTGGCGCGCCGCATTGACGCGCTTTCTTGGCGACTCGCCGCTCAAGGTGATCCTGAAACTGCTGGTGGTGTCTTTCCTCGTCGGCCTTGTCATGAATGCCTTCGGCTGGTCGCCGATGGATGTGCTCTACGGCATCCGGAAGTTCTTCATGGACCTGTGAAATCTCGGCTTCCACGCCATCGACCGCTTTCTCGGGTATATCCTGCTGGGCGCGGCTATCGTCGTGCCGGCCTTCATCCTGTTGAGGATCGCCAACTACCGGAAGTAGAGCATGATCCCGAAAAGTGGGAACCGGTTTTCCGACAAGACCGTGCTTGAAAAAGGACTATCAGGCGTAGCCCGCGGCGACCTCGAACAGGATGGCGTGGCGCGCCGCGAGTGCGGGCACATCCGTTGAATAGCCACCTCCGATGACGCCGCACACCGGAACGCCCTGCGCGCGAAAATGGCTGATGACCATGTCGTCGCGGGCGCGCAGGCCGTCATCCGATAGCGACAGCCTGCCAAGCCGGTCCGCGGCATGGACGTCGACGCCGGCATTGTAGAACACGATGTCCCAATGGGCCTGGGCGGACAGTTCCGGCAGGATGTCGGCGAGCCTCTCGAGATAGGCGGCGTCACCCGTGCCGTCGGGCAGCGCGACATCAAGGTCGGAGGCGATCTTGCGCACGGGATAGTTGCGGTCGCCATGCATGGAAAAGGTGAACACGCGTGGATCATCGGTGAGAATATCCGCCGTGCCGTCGCCCTGGTGCACGTCGAGATCGACGACCAGGATGTTGCGTGCCGCGCCTTCGGCGAGCAGGACCAGCGCGGCGACGGCGACATCGTTGAAGGTGCAGAAGCCCGCGCCTTGCGCGCGCCGTGCATGGTGGCTGCCGCCGGCGGTGTTGCAGGCGATACCGTGGCGCAAGGCGAGCCGCGCCGCTAGCACGGTGCCGCCGGTGGCAAGCTGCGCGCGCAGCGAGACGCGGGGTCCGATCGGAAAACCGATCTCGCGCTCGATCTTCTCGGGCACGCGGCAGTTGACGACCTGGTCGACATAGTCCGCCGCATGGGCAAGCTCCAGCCATGACGCTGGTGCCGGTTCGGCGGTGCTGAGCGCGTCGGGGCCGGCGAGGCCGCGCGTACGCAGCGCCTCCATCAGCAACGGATATTTGCTCATCGGAAAGCGATGGTTGACGGCGAAGCCGGCGTCGTAGTCGGGATGATGGACGATCTGCAGAGGCATGAAATCGTATCCGGCTGGCTCACGCCAGACCGGGATTTCGGTTGGCCGTCAAGGGATAGGTGATTGCGCGGTGGCCGGAAAATGGGGCACATCGACGGTTCTATCAAGCCGCAATCAGCAAGGCAGCAATCCTTGGACAAAGGTGCAACACCAGCCGACGCCGGATCCCCTATCCACGCGGGATCCCCGATCCACCCCGGATCATTTGTCGTCACCAACCGCTCCGTGCTCGCCATCGCCGTGCCGATGACGCTTGCCTATCTGACGACGCCGATGCTCGGCCTGGTCGACACGGCTGTCATCGGCCAGTTCGGCGATGCCGCCCTGCTCGGCGGCCTTGCGGCCGGCGCACTGATCTTCGACGTCGTCTTCACCTCTTTCAATTTCCTGCGCTCGGGCACCACCGGGCTCGTCGCCCAGGCTTTCGGACGCGGCGATGCCCTGGAGGAGCAGGCGGTGTTCTGGCGCGCCGTGCTAATCGCGGTTATCGCCGGCATCGTGCTCGCTGCCCTTGCGCCGCTGGTCGCCATCGCCGGGCAAAAGTTCATGGGCGCCGAACCGCGCGTCAGCGAGGCAATGGGCGTCTACATCAGGATCAGGCTGCTCGCGGCTCCCTTTTCGCTGATCAACTACGCCATCCTTGGCTACGTGCTGGGGCGTGGCGAGGGCGGGCTTGGGCTGGTGCTGCAATTGGTGCTGAACGGCATCAACATCGCGCTCTGCTTCCTGCTTGGGCTGAAACTTGGCTGGGGTGTCGCCGGCGTTGCCTGGGCGACCGTCACCGGTGAGTTCCTGGCCATGCTGCTCGGCCTGGCGATCGTGATCCGCCGGTTCCGGGCTGCCCCATCCTTGCCGCGCCACCGCCTGCTCGACATGGCCGCCTTCCTGCGCATGATGTCGCTCAACCGCGACATCATGATCCGCTCGTTCTCGCTGCTCGCCGCCTTCGCATTGTTCACCCGCCAGGGCGCGCAGTTCGGCACGGTGACGCTGGCCGCCAACGCCGTGCTGATGAACTTCTTCCTCGTCGCCGGCTATTTCCTCGACGGCTTTGCCACCGCCGCCGAACAGCTGGCTGGCCGTGCCGTCGGCGCGCGCGCCGCCGCACCGTTCCGCCAGGCCGTCCGGCTGACGCTGTTTTGGGGTTTCGGACTGGCGGGAGCCGCGACGCTGGTAATGCTGTCTGGGGGCGCCAATCTGGTCGCACTCGTGACGACATCGGAGGAAGTCCGTTCGGTGGCCGACATCTACCTGCCGTGGGCGGCATTCACGGCGCTGAGCGGTGTGCTGGCGTTCCAGATGGATGGCGTCTTCATCGGCGCGACCTGGTCCCGCGACATGCGCAACATGATGCTTCTGTCGTTCCTGGTTTTCGCGGCCGCGCTGCTGACCCTTGCGCCCGCCTTCGGCAACAATGGACTGTGGGCGGCGCTGCACGTCTTCCTGCTGGTGCGAGGCTTCAGCCTGCTGACGATCCTGCGGCTCAGGGTACGGACGGCGTTTTAGACGATGTCCCCCGGAAGGCCCTGCGCCGTCCAGGCACCGAACGACACCTGTTCGCGATAGGAATTTTTTCTTGACTCGGTGACCTCAGCTATGGTACATATTTGTTTATGGTGCTGATTTGCGCCAGTGACCCGCCGCACAGGCGGGTTTTTCGTTTGATGCTTCGTCAGCCAACGCCCCGGCGAGACTCCGAAGGAACCCGTTAACCCGGGTTCGTTGCCAATGCTGTGCGGTCGGATGCACTTGCACTTCCAGTCGATTTCCAACAGACTTGATGCACCAATTGTTCCAGGGCGAGCTTATGCGAAGCTACCTGCCATATGTCTTGGGCGCGGCGCTGGGATTGCTCGCTGCGTTCATTCTCTCCGCGGTTTCTGGCATCGGCGGCACCGCGCAATTGCTTCTCTTCGGGGTGTTGCCTGCCATCGGCGGCGCCATTTGCGAGCGGGCCGTCAGTCGCAATCTACGCTCCTGAGAGCAGTTCAGAGTTGCCTGGACCCCCACAAGTCGAGGCGGCTGTCGCGCAACTCGCAAATCGACTTCAGCCGTTCTTTTTCGACGAAACGGACCATTCCGGAAAGAATACGGCCTGGCAGTGAAGGCCCGGCATAGATCATGCCGGTGTAGAGCTGGACCAGATCAGCACCCGCACGGATCTTGTCCAGCGCCGTATCGGCGGAATCGACGCCGCCGACGCCGATGATGGCGCGGTCCGGTCCGAGCAGTTTGCGCATCTTCGCCAGCACGATGGTCGAACGCTCGAACAGCGGCTTGCCGGAGAGTCCCCCGGTCTCGCGCGCGGTGTCGCCGCGGCGCAGCGGCGGCCGGGAGATGGTGGTGTTGGAGACGATGACGCCGTCGATCCGCTTCTCGGTGACCTCGGCGGCGATGTCCTCCAGCTCGGCCTCGACCAGATCCGGCGCGATCTTCAGGAACACCGGCGGCTGCGCCGTTCCCGTGGCGCGCGCGGCCATGACCCGCGACAAGAGTTCGCCGAGCTGCTCGCGCGCCTGCATGTTGCGCAGGCCCGGCGTGTTGGGCGAGGAGATGTTGACGGTGAGATAGCTGGCGTATTGCGCAAACCGGGCGACACCGCGCTCATAGTCGCCGATTCGGTCGCTGCTGTCCTTGTTGGCGCCGATGTTGACGCCGACGATGCCGGAGCGGCCCTTACGTGCGGCAAGGCGCTTTTCGGCCGCTGCATGGCCTTCATTGTTGAAGCCCAGCCGGTTGATCACCGCATCGTCGGCAGTCAGCCGGAAAATACGCGGCTTCGGATTGCCGGTTTGCGGCAGCGGCGTGATCGTGCCGACCTCGGCGAAGCCGAAACCCAGCCCAAGCAGCGCGTCGGGCACCTCGGCGTTCTTGTCATAGCCGGCCGCCATGCCGAGCGGATTGGGGAAATCGAGGCCGCAGACGCTGACCTTCAGCCTGTCGTCGCGGACCGCCGGCGCACCAACCGGAACGCCGCATCGCAAGGCGGCGATTGACAGGCCATGCGCCGTTTCCGGATCGAAGGCGAACAGCAGCTTCTGGCCGAGCCGGTCGAGCACGCTCATTGCCCCTCCAGTGCCGGGAACTGGTGCACACCATCGGCGCCAAGCGGCAGTGGTCGGACCGACAGCACTGCTTTCAGGTCCAGAACGTCGTAGAGATGCGGAAACAGTTCGCCGCCGCGCGAGACCTCGTATCTCAGCGCGGCGCCCAGGCCGGCGCCGTCGACGGCGACCAACAAAAGGTCTGTCTGGCCGGCAAAGTGCTTTGCCGCCGTTTCCCTGACCTGTGCTGCCGTGGAGAAGTGGATGAAGCCGTCGGCGACATCGATCGGCGCGCCGGTGAAGCGGCCATGCGTTTCGGCCTCGCGCCATGGCGCTTGCGGGGTTATCTTGTAGATAATCTGAGACATGGTTGCGCTATAGAGCAGTTCCAGGAAAAGTGTGAAACGGTTTTCCCGGGAAAAGCGCATAGCGCTTTCCCTTGGGAATTGCGTCAAGAAGATTCCGAACCAGCCATTCGGGAAAGGCCATGCCAAGGGTCTTCCCCATTTCCGGCGCAAACATGCGATATCTGAGGCCTTGGCCATGGAGGACAACATGCGTCTGCAGCACATCTTGATCCCCGCCGCGCTCGTTTCGCTGATCGCGGCTTCAGCTTACTCGGAAGAAACCGACCGCTACCGGCTGGAAAAGTCCGATAACGGCTTTGTCCGTATCGATACGCAGACCGGCGCCATGTCGATTTGCGAGGAGCGTTCGGGCCAGCTCGTCTGCAAGATGGCGGCCGACGAACGCGCTGCTTTCCAGGACGAGGTCGACCGCCTGCAAACCTCGATGAAGGCGATGGACGAGCGCGTCACCAAGCTCGAGAATTCGCTCTCCGCCCGCCTCGAATCGAAACTGCCGAGCGAGGAGGATTTCAACAAGACGATGGGCTACATGGAGCGCTTCCTTCGCGGCTTCATGGGCATCGTCAGGGATATGGACAAGGACAACGGCGCCCAGCCCAATTCGCAGAAGACCTGAGCGCTTCAACCAAGGGAAAACGCGGGGCGCTGGCTTTGCCGCTTGAAAACAGCGCGCCGCCCCGCATAATCGCCCACTGATCCCGAAAAAGCTAAACCCATAGGGGATTCGGGGAGGGACATTTGCCGGCAGGCTATTCTTTCGTCATCGCCGACGATCACCCGCTGTTTCGCGGTGCGCTGCGCGAAGCGCTCGCCGGCATCGGCAACGTCGCCGCCATCCACGAAGCCGGCGATTTCGAGAGCGCCAAGGCGCTGGTCGTGGCCAACGAGGACGTCGATCTGGTGCTGCTCGACCTGTCGATGCCGGGCGCCAGCGGGCTCTCCGGCCTGGTCTCGCTGCGCGGCATCCATCCGGCGGTGCCGCTGGTCGTGGTGTCGGCCCACGACGATCCGGCGACCATCAGGCGGGCGCTCGACCTCGGCGCTTCCGGCTTTATCTCCAAATCGGCCAGCATGGAAGAGATCCGCAGCGCCGTGCAATCGGTGCTTGCCGGCGACATCGCAGCACCAGCCGGCGTCGATCTCGGCATCGAGCGCGATCCCGAAATATCGGACCTTATCAAGCGGCTGCAGGCTTTGACGCCGCAGCAGACACGGGTGCTGGGCATGCTGGCCGAGGGCCTGCTCAACAAGCAGATCGCCTATGAACTCGGCGTATCGGAGGCCACTATCAAGGCGCATGTCTCCGCCATCCTGCAGAAGCTCGGCGTCGACAGCCGCACGCAGGCGGTGATCCTTCTGTCCAAGATCGGCAGCGACCCGCTGCAGCCGGCGGGTTGATCGCCAGGGCGCCTGTTCAATCAGAACATTGTTCAATCAGAGCACTGAACCTCCGTCCGCCGCATCGGCCGCGCGTTGAAGCTTGCGAAACTGATGGCGGCCATGATCCAGACGCCGATCCCGCCATAGAGCATGACCCAGCCAAAGCCGTTGCGCAGCGCATCCGGGGCGACGGTCCCGGCGAGCCCGGAGATGGGATTTCCAGCAGCGATAGCTTCGGCGAGAAGACGCAATTGGGCAGCGTCGAGGTCGGGCAGCGCATGCCTCAGATGCGCCAGCACACCGCTGGCCAGGATGAAGCCCATCACCGCGATGTTTACCGCCAGCGAAACCATGCGGGCGCTCATGTCGATGCCGGAGGCCATGCCGGCGCGGTCGCTCGAAACGGAACCCGTCGTCGTGTTGGTGACAGGTGTGTTGGTTATTCCCAGACCCATCCCCGCGATCAGGCAGCCGGGCAGCATCGTCAGCCAATCCGGCTGCGCGGCGGCGCTGCCGAACTTCATCAGGATGAACCCGACGCCGATGATGACGAGGCCCGCCGGAATGATGATGCCGGGCCGATAACGCAGCGAAAAGCGCTCTGCCAAGGGCGGCAGCACAAGCGTCGGCAGCGTGTAGGCAAGCAGGGCAAGGCCGGTGGAGACGGTGTCATAGCCGAGCCCGGCGTGGAACCAGATCGGCAGGTAGATCATGAAAGGCCAATAGCTGAGGTTCATCGCCGCCGAGCCGACGATGGCGCCGGAAAAGGGTCGGATCCGGAAGACCGAGAAGTCGAACATCGGCCGCTGGCTGACCTTCTCGGCAATGAGGAAGGCGATGAAGCTCACTATCGAGATGCCGAGGATCGCCAGCGCGGTTGGGCTGGAGAAACCCAGATCCGGCCCCTGGATGATGTAGAAGACGAGACAGAAGACCGACGGTGACAGCGTCAGGATGCCCGCTATGTCGAGCTTGCCCGCCTGCGGGTCCTTCGATTCGTGGACGCCCATCAGAGCGAGGGCGAATGCCAGCGCAGCAACCGGCACGTGGACAAGAAATACCCATTGCCAGCTCGAGACCGCGACGATGCCGCCGCCGATGATGGGGCCGAAGCCGAGGCCGATGCCGAAGATGACGCCCCACCAGCCCCATGCGACGGCGCGTTCGCGCCCTTCCCGGAATTCATGAGACAGCACGGCAAGCTGGCAGATCAGCATCGCACCGCCGCTCAGGCCCTGCAGAAACCGGGCGACGATGAGCGTGGAGACGCTTTCGGCGACGCCGCAAATCAGTGATGTCAGGCCGAAGGCGGCGATGGCGACCAGAAAGACACGCTTGCGCCCGTAACGATCGGCGATCGTGCCGACCGCCATCAGCACCGTCGTGACCGCGATCGTATAGGCGTTCATCACCCATTGCAGTTGCTTGAAGTCGGCATGCAGCACCTGCTCCAGTGTCGGCAGGATCGTGGGAACGCTTGAAATCTCCAGACCGAACATCAGGCACGCCAGGCAGGCGGCAAACAGAACGATGATGCCGCGGCGGGTCAGGGCAGTGGGCATGGTTCAACCTTTCGAACGTATTTGTCGGCAATCGGCGAATCCATTGCAGCTCGCCCGGCGCGCGTATGGCCCAGGGTAGGCGAGGCTTGATCATTTTAGAATTGCATGGTTGGCTATTTCAGAGACAACAAGTGCGGATAGCTGACATGACGCTGGACGTAGACGCTGTGAAAACATTCGTCGCCATCGCCGATCTTCAGAGCTTTACGCGGGCGGCCGAGGCTCTTGGCAGCACGCAAGGGGCGATCAGCGTGAAGCTGAAGCGGCTGGAAGAGCGCGTCGGCCAGAAATTGATCGAGCGCACGCCTCGGCTGGTGCGCTTGTCGGCGCAGGGCGCGGTGTTTCTCCAGCCCGCACGCGACTTCCTCGCGGCACACGATCGCGCCATTGCCAGCCTGTCTTCGGTGCGCCGCCGCTTCACACTGGGCATCGCCACCCATGTCGGAGGCGCGGAAGTCCCGACATTGCTGGCGCGGCTCAACGCGCATGACCCGGCGCTCACCATCGAAGTGCGGCTCGATGATTCACACGACCTGCTGGACGCTTTCGATCGCGGTGAGATCGACGCGGCGATCATCCGCCGGGAGGACGACCGGCGCGATGGTGAAGTGCTGGCGCCCGAACATTTCGGCTGGTACGCCGCGCCCGACTTCATCCACCGGGCCGACGAGCCGCTGCGCCTGGCGGCATCCTCGCCATCCTGCGGTATCCGCAACATCACGACCCGCGCGCTCGACGCTGTCGGAATACCGTGGACGGAGGTGTTCCTCGGCTGCGGCTCCTTCGCCGTCGCGGAGGCCGTCTCGGCCGGCCTCGCAGCCTCGGTATTTTCCTGCCGGCTTGCCCCATCCGGCACCATCGAGGTCAGCCGGAAATTCGGGCTTCCGGCGCTGCCGCCTTCCGAGATCGTGCTGCTTTCGACGCTGACGGACGCCAAGTCCCGCGAGGCGCTGAGGACGCTTGCAATGGCCTTTCGCGAGCATCGTCCGCCTGTGGCGGGCAATGCCGGACGGCCCCGGTTCCGCAGTTCCCAGATGGTCGACGGCCTGGCCTAGAGCAATTCTAGGAAAAGTGTGAAGCGGTTTTCCGTCTAGAATTGCGTTAAAACAAAGAGTTAGAGCAGAACGCCGTTTCCGTGAAACGGTGAAATGCTCTAGGACGCCACCCTCGGACACCAGGGCTGAGACCGGGCGCCTTTGATGCTATTCGGCCGCCGGTGCCAGCGGCCTGACCCTGGCCATCATCGAGCGCAGTACCGCTGGTTTGAGCGGTTTGTTGATCACCGCAATCTCGAGCCCGCCGGCGGCCGTGCGCACCTCGTTGGAGCGGTCGGCTGTGACCAGCACGGCCGGCAGGTTGTCGCCATGGATCGCGCGCAGCCTGACGACGAGTTCGAGACCGGTTTCGCCGTCGAGATGGTAGTCGGCAAGAACGATGTCCGGGCGGTGTATCTTCGCGGTCTCCAGATCCTTTGAACCGGCCACGGTGTCGACGTTGCAACCCCAGCCTTCGAGCAGGAGCCGCATGCCTTCGAGGATGCGGGCGTCGTTGTCGATGCACAGCACGTGCAGCCCGGCCAGCGAAGCCGTCGCGCGGGCAGGAGCCCTGGTTTCGATCTCGCGCCGCGGCTCCTGCACGGCCGCCACGGGCAGGATGACGGAGAAGCGCGTGCCCTTGCCAGGGGTGGAAAAGATCCGGATCTCCAGGCGCAGCACCCGGGCGATGCGGTCGACGATGGAGAGGCCGAGACCGAGGCCTTCGGCCTCGCGCGCGCCCTCGTCGAGCCGGGTGAATTCGCGAAAGACGGTGTTCAGCTTGTCGCCGGCGATGCCGATGCCGGTGTCGATCACTTGGATCTCGGCCAGTTCGCCGCGCCGCCTGACGCCAACCAGCACGCGGCCGTGGCGCGTGTATTTGATGGCGTTGGAAACGAGGTTCTGGATCAGGCGGCGCAGCAGATTGCGGTCGGTCGTCACTGTCAGCGATGACGGCATGATGGTCAGCGCGAGCTTCTTTTCGGCGGCGAGCGGCCGGAAGTCGTTGCCGATCTGGCGCAGCAATCCGTCGAGGTTGAAGGCGGTATCGTCCGGCTTCATTGCGCCGGCATCGAGGCGGGAGATGTCGAGCACGGCGCCGAGAATCGTCTCGACCGATTCCAGCGAGGATTCGATGTTGACGGCCGCCTTGCCGGCAGGCCCCTTGCCGGCCTTCTCGATCAGCGAGGAGCAATAGAGCCGGGCGGCGTTCAGCGGCTGCAGGATGTCGTGGCCGGCGGCGGCGAGGAAGCGCGTCTTGCCGAGATTGGCCTCCTCGGCCAGCATCTGCGCCTGCGCCAGCTCCTCGTTGACCCGGGTCAGTTCGATGGTGCGGGTCTTGACGCGCTGCTCCAGCGATTCATTGGCACGCTTCAGGGCCAGATCCTGTTCCACGCGCCCGGAAATGTCGGCATAGGTGGCGACAATGCCGCCGTCCGGCATCGGGTTGGAGCGGAGTTCCAGGATGCGGCCCGAGGTTTTCAGCTCCATCTGCCACGGGCTGACGAAACTGGTCAGCCGGTTGAGCATGGCCACGCGCTGATCGGCAGGGATGTCGCCGCGTTCGGCGAGATGGCGCAGGATGCGGTCGAGCGAGACGCCGACCTGGCCCATCTCGTCGGGCAGGTCGAACAGCGCCCGGTACTGGCGGTTCCAGCAGATCAGGCGGAAATCGCGATCGAAGACGGTGATGCCCTGTTCCATTTGGTCGAGCGCGATCTGCAACAGGTCGCGGTTGTGCTGCAGCGCCTCGGTGGCGTCGTCGAGCAAGCGGAAGGCATCCCTGGATTCGCGGTCGTGGCGCCGAAACAGCAGCGACAGGATCAGCCGCGCCGAGGAGGAACCGACGGCGCTGGCCAGCAATTGCTCGGAGAAGCGGATGACGTCCATGCTCGCCTGCTCGTTGCCGTGCAGCGAGGCTCCGTTGGTCTTTTCGAACGACTGGAAAGAGCGCTCGGTGCGCTCGACGCCGAGATAGCGCCCGATCGTGTCCTTCAGGTCGTTGACGGTGATGGCGGTGCGGAAGCGGCGCAGGCTTGGCATCGGGCCGGCATCGCGCGGCACGAAGATCGACGCCTGGATGCGTTCCAGCGGCACCGATGCGCGCGACAGCGAGCCGAGCACGAAGAACACCGCGTTGAGCGACAGGCTCCACAGCACGCCGTGGTTCAGCGGTTCGGCGACGGTGCCGAACAATGCCTGCGGCCGCAGCGCCTCGAAGCCGAACAGCCCGTGCACGATGATGCCGGTATCAGGGGCGGCAAGCGATGGAAACAGCAGCGTGTAGCCCCAGACGAGGATGCCGGCGACCATGCCAAGTGCCGCACCCCGGCCATTGGCGCCGCGCCAGATCAGCCCGCCGATCAGGGCGGGCGCGAACTGCGCGATGGCCGCGAACGACATCAGGCCGATCGACGACAGCCGCGCGCTGTCGGTGCTCTCGCGATAATAGAGGAAGGCGATGAACAAGAGGATGAAGATCGCCCCGCGCCGCACATTGAGGATCAGCGTCGACCAGTCCTCCGTCTCGGAGGTCGAGGTCTTGAGCAGGCGGCGCACGAACAGCGGAATGACGAGGTCGTTGGAGATCATGATCGACAGCGCCACGCTTTCGACGATCACCATCGCCGTCGCCGCCGACAGGCCGCCGATGAAAGCCGCCATCGCCAGCAAATCATGGCCGCTGAACAGGGGCAGCGACAGCACGTAGAGATCGCTGCTGGTTCCGGTGCCGACCAGCGAAAGGCCGGCGAAGGCGATCGGCAGTACGAACAGGTTGATCGCCACGAGGTAGAGCGGAAACACCCATGTCGCGGTGCGCAGTTCGGCCTCGCCGCGGTTCTCGACGATGGTGACGTAGAACTGCCGCGGCAGCATGATGATGGCAAAACCGCTGAGGCACGTCAGCACCAGCCAGGTGGCGAGCGAGGTGTTGTAGCTCATCGCATGTCGGACCTGCGCGTTCTCGGCGAGCTTGTCGAACATGTCGCCCGGGCCGCCGAAGATCAGGAAGGTGACCATCAGGCCGATCGCCAGGAAGGCGGCGAGCTTGACGACGGTTTCGACCGCCACCGCCAGCACCAGCCCGTCCTGGTGTTCGGTGGCGTCGGCGTGACGGGTTCCAAACAGCACCGCGAACAGCGCCAGGAGCATGGCGACGACCAGAGAGATGTCGCTGACGAAGGGATCGAACGAAGGCGGCGATCCCGTATAGTGCTCGACCATCAGGCTGACCGAACCGGAGATCGCCTTCAACTGCAGTGCGATATAGGGCACCGCGCCGATGGTGGCGATCAGCGTGGCGATCGCCGCGACGGTGAAACTCTTGCCGTAGCGTGCGCCGAGGAAATCCGCGATCGAGGTGATCTTCTCGGTCTTGGCCAGCCGCACGATGCGGTTGAGCAGCGGGAAGCCGAACACGAAGACGAGCACCGGGCCCGTATAGATGCCGAGGAATTCGAGGCCGCGTTCGGAAGAGAGGCCGACCGAGCCGAAGAAAGTCCAGGATGTGCAGTAGATCGCGAGGCTAAGTGCGTAGATGAAAGGCCGCCCCCGGCTCGGCCCTGAAATGGCCGAGCGGCGGTCGCCGAGGCTGGCGATGGCAAACAGCAGCGTCACATAGGCGACCGCGATGATGACGATGAACAAGCCCTGCACGCCTGGACTTTCCTCCTCTGCCGCGTTTTATCCGGCTTGCCCGGACGCAACCACAGCTTGGCGTCCGAGTCCATTGCGGCTTTGGAAGCATGATCGCGACCGCGATATTCAGACAGTACAAGCAAGGTGCCGTCAGGTAAGAAGAAAGCGGTTGTTTTCTCCCTTTTATCGATGTTGCAACCGGAGGTTTTTGTTATGTTGCCTCAGGTCGATGCCGCAAGGACGGAAACGGCAGCTTGGCCAGTCACGACAAGGAGGGTCGAATGCTGAAAGAATTCCAGGAATTCATTTCCAAGGGCAATGTGATGGACCTTGCGGTCGGCGTCATCATCGGCGCGGCCTTCGGCAAGATCGTCGATTCCCTTGTCAACGACATCATCATGCCGATCGTCGGTGCGATTTTCGGCGGATTGGACTTCAACAACTATTTCTTCGGATTGTCCTCAGCCGTCAACGCGACCTCGCTGGCCGATGCCAAGAAGCAGGGCGCGGTCTTTGCCTATGGCAGCTTCATCACCGTGGCGCTGAACTTCCTCATTCTCGCGTTCATCATCTTCCTGATGGTCAAGGCGGTGAACAACATGCGCAGGCGGCTTGAGCGCGAGAAGCCCGCTGCTCCGGCCGCTCCGCCGCCAGCCGACGTCGCGCTGCTCACTGAAATTCGCGATCTGCTCGCCAGGCGCTGACCACGGGCAGCATTTGCTGGACCAAAACCCCGGTCGTTCGCGGCCGGGGTTTTCTGTTTTCGCATCTGGTATGGACCGCTGACGAAAACCGCTGACCAAAACGGACCCGCCAATGACCCTGATCGACAGCTTGCGCACCGAGGCCCGTGCGGCACCCGAAAGCGGCATTGTCGCCGTCGTCAATTACGGCCGCCTGCGCGAAGGCATGATTCCGCTCTGGGCCGGCGAGGGCGACCTGCCGACGCCAGCCTTCATCACCGATGCCGCGTCGAAGGCGTTGGCCGGCGGCGAGACATTCTACACTTGGCAAAGGGGCATCCCCGATCTCAGGCAGGCGCTCTCCCGCTACTATGCCAGGCATTTCGGCAAGACCTTCCCGGAGGAAGAATTCATCGTCACCGGCTCCGGCATGCATGCCATCCAGCTGGCGCTCGACGCGCTCGCCGGCGCCGGCGACGAGGTGGTTTATCTGTCGCCGGCCTGGCCGAATTTCGATGCCGCAGCAGCGATAGCGGGAGCCGTTCCAGTCGCGGTCACGCTCGATCATTCCGGCAATGGCTGGTCCTGCGACGTCGAGAAGATCGCGGCTTCGATCACGCCACGCACAAAGGCGCTGTTCATCAACACGCCGTCGAATCCGACCGGCTGGACCGCCGATCATGAGACCTTGCAGGCCATCCTCGATCTAGCGCGCGCGAAAAACCTCTGGATCATCGCCGACGAGATCTATTCGCTTTTCCACTATGGCCACGGCCGCGCGCCGTCCTTCCTCGACATCGCGTCGGCGGAAGACCGCATCCTGTACGTCAATTCCTTCTCCAAGAACTGGGCGATGACCGGCTGGCGCGTCGGCTGGATCAAGACGCATCCGAGCTTGCAGCAGGTGTTCGAGAACCTGATCCAGTATTCGAACTCCGGCGTCGCTCAGTTCATGCAGCGCGGCGCGGCCGCCGCCCTTGACGGGGGCGATGCCTTCGTTGCCGAACAGGTGGAGCGGGCGCGCAAGGCGCGTGACCTTGTCTGCGGCATCCTCGGTGCCACGGATCGTGCTCGGTTCACCGTGCCGCAGGGCGCGTTCTATCTGTTTTTCACTGTCGACGGCATCACCGATTCACGCACCGCTGCCTTCGACATTGTCGACAAGGCCAATGTCGGCCTGGCGCCAGGCACCGCTTTCGGCCCCGGCGGCGAGGCGTTTTTGCGGTTGTGTTTCCACCGCCGCCTCGACCAGATCGAGGAAGCGGCGCACCGGCTGGCAAATTGGATGAAGGCTATTTGAGCCGCCGACGAAGCGCGGATTGAAAATCGCTCCGGCGAGCCAGATAGCCGCCGGAGCAGAGTTTCAAACGGCTTCAGCCGCCCGACTTGGGCACCAGCAGGGGAATGATGCGGTCGCTCTTGGCCACCGAAGGCCGCCCGGCTGAACCATAGGGGATGCCGAGCGCATCCCAGGTCTCGACCAGCGCATCCTGCAATTCGGCGATCAGCGCATCGGAATGGAACGGCGTCGGCGTGATGCGCAGCCGCTCGGTGCCGCGCGGCACGGTCGGGTAGTTGATCGGCTGGATGTAGATGCCGTGCACGCCGAGCAGGCGGTCGCTGGCCATCTTGCAGGCCTCGGGATCGCCGACCAGCAGCGGCACGATGTGGGTCGGCGAGTCCATCACCGGCAGGCCGGCGGCCGACAGGATCTGCTTGGTTCGGCTCGCCTGCTGCTGCTGGGCGTCGCGCTCGGCCTGCGAGCGCTTGAGATGGCGGATCGACGCGGTCGCGGCAGCCGCGATCGCCGGCGGCAGTGCCGTGGTGAAGATGAAGCCTGGCGCATAGGAACGCACAGCGTCGATCACGGCGCTGGTGCCGGTGATGTAGCCGCCCAGCGTGCCGAATGCCTTGGCCAGCGTGCCTTCGATGATGTCGATGCGGTCGGCCAGGCCTTCGCGCTCGGTGATGCCGCCGCCGCGCGGCCCGTACATGCCGACGGCATGGACCTCGTCGATATAGGTCATGGCGTTGTAGCGCTCGGCGAGTTCGACGATCTCTCTGATCGGCGCGATGTCGCCATCCATCGAATAGACGCTTTCGAAGACGATCAGCTTGGCGCGTTCGCGCCCCGCCGCCTGCAAAAGGCTTTCCAGATGCGCCACGTCGTTGTGGCGGAAGATCTTCTTCTCGGCGCCGGAACGCCGCACGCCTTCGATCATCGAGGCGTGGTTCAATTCGTCCGAGATGATCAGGCAGTTGGGCAAAAGCTTCGCGATGGTCGAGATCGAGGCTTCGTTGGAGACGAAACCGGAGGTGAAGACCAGTGCCGCTTCCTTGTCGTGCAGGTCGGCAAGCTCCACCTCGAGCTCGACCAGCGGGTTCGAGGTGCCGGAAATGTTCCGGGTGCCGCCGGCGCCCGAACCCATCTTGCCTGCCGTGTTCTGGAAAGCGGCGATGACGTCGGGATGCTGGCCCATGCCGAGATAGTCGTTGGAGCACCAGACGGTGATTTCCTCGGCGCGGCCATTGGAACGCCAGATGGCGCGCGGGAACTTGCCCGCGATCCGCTCCAGGTCGGCGAAAACGCGGTAGCGACGCTCGGCATGGAGCTGGTCGATCGCTTCCTCGAAGAACCGCTGATAGTTCATGTCGACTTCCCAATTTTTGCGCGGGATCATAATCATTGGCCTGTTGGTCGTCCACCTGGCCTTTTTGGTCAAAATGCCACGCCCCGGACCTGTTCCTAACGACCACGGATCGTGGCCTATTCCCTTGATGTGGATCAACTTTGTTTCAGGACAATGCCACTGGCCGGCGAGGCCGGTTACCACGGGTTCCAATGGTCATGCGGCGGGCTTTCCAGTAGAGCGGGGGTTGAGACAGTTTCCGACAAATCTTGGATAAGCGAGGACGCGGATGACGGTTTTGGTTACAGGCGGCGCCGGTTACATCGGCAGCCATATGGTCTGGGAGCTGCTGGATGCCGGCGAAAGCGTGGTCGTTCTCGACCGTCTTTCCACCGGTTTCGAATGGGCGGTGGCGCCCGAGGCAAGGCTGGTTGTCGGCGATGTTGCCGACAGGGAATTGGTCGGCGGGGTCATCAGGGAGAACAAGGTCGACGCGATCATTCATTTCGCCGGCTCGATCGTGGTTCCGGAATCGGTCGCCGACCCGCTCAGCTACTATGAGAACAACACCTCGAAGACGCGCACGCTGATCGAAACCGCGGTGCGCGAAGGCGTGCCCAATTTCATCTTTTCCTCGACCGCCGCCGTCTATGGCGGAGCCGGCCTGGAGCCGGTGCGCGAGGACGCCCGCCTGGCGCCGGAATCGCCCTATGGCCTGTCCAAGCTGATGAGTGAGTGGATGCTGCGCGACGCGTCGATCGCGCATGGCCTGCGCTATACCGCGCTGCGCTACTTCAACGTCGCCGGCGCCGACCCGAAGGGCCGCACCGGCCAGTCGACGCCGGGCGCCACTCATCTGATCAAGGTTGCCTGCGAGACGGCACTTGGCAAGCGGCCGTTCATGCAGGTGTTCGGCACCGATTATCCGACGCCGGACGGCACCTGCATGCGCGACTACATCCATGTCAGCGACCTGGCGGCGGCGCATCGCCTGGCCCTGCAACGGCTGCGCGCCGGGGGCACCAGTCTCGTCGCCAATTGCGGCTACAGCCATGGCTATTCGGTGCTCGAGGTCATCGACAGCGTGCGCCGCGCCTTTGGCCGTGATTTCGAGGTGAAGATGGGCGATCGCCGTCCCGGCGATGCCGCGGCGGTGGTCGCCAATTCGGATCTCGCCCGCGCCGAGCTCGGCTGGACCCCGCAACGCGACGATCTCGACCAGATCGTCGCCGACGCGCTCGCCTGGGAGCGCATCCTGACCGGCAAGAACTCCGCGCGCGGCTGAACCGGGTTCTCCCAAGGGCTCGCAAAGCGGGCAGCGAAGCGCTATTGAAGGCGTTCGCGGCAAGGCGCGGAGGCGCCGCGCCGCGAGGAGCTCTTGGGGGATGGCATGAAAATAACGGTGCTCGGGGCCGGTGTCGTCGGTACGGCGGCCGCCTATTATCTGGCCAGCGACGGCCATGAGGTGACAGTGATCGAGCGCCATCCGGCGGCGGCACAAGGCACCAGCCAGTCCAATGCCGGCCTGGTGTCACCGGGTGACGCCACCGCCTGGGCCTCGCCGGCGGCTTTGAAGACCTTCCTGCGCGGGCTCTACAACCATGATCTCGGCATCAAGGTCAGGCTGCGCCTCGATCCCTATTTCCTCGCCTGGAGCCTGCGTTTCCTGCGCCAGTGCACGGTGGCGCGCCTGCGCGCCAACACCGACATCAAGCTCAGGCTCGCGCTCTATTCGCGCGACTGCATCAATGCGCTTTCGGAAGCCACCGGCATCCACTACGACGAGCGCAAGAAGGGCATTCTCTATTTCTTCCGCTCGCAAAAGAGCCTCGACACCGGTACCGACAATTACCGTTATCTTGCCAAGCACGGTCTGCCGATCGAAATCGTCGGCCGCGACCGGCTGGTCGAGCTGGAACCAGGCCTTGCCGGCGTCAAGGACAAGATTGCCGGTGGCGTCTATTCGCCAACCGACCAGACCGGAGATTCCAAGCAGTTTGTCGACAGGCTGGCCGCCTATGCTGCCGAGAAACTCGGCGTCAAATTCCTGTTCGGCACGACAGTCGAAGGCCTCGACATCGAGGGCGATCATGTGCGCGCGGTGTTGACGTCGGCCGGCCCGGTCGCCGGCGATGCCGTGGTCATCTCGATGGGACCGGAGAGCGGCCTGCTCGGGCGCCGCTATGGCATCGACCTGCCTGTCTATCCGGTAAAAGGCTATACCGCGACGATTCCCTTGGAGGACGAAAGCAAGGGACCGACCATGGGCGGAGCCGACGAGGACCGGCTGATCGGCTATTCCAGGCTGGGCAACCGCTTGCGGATGTCCTCGACGGCTGAATTCACCGGCTTCGACCGAACTTTCAAGCCCGCCGATTTCAAGACGATCATCAGCACCGGCAAGGATCTTTTCCCGGGTGCCTTCGACGAGAAGAAGGCTGTGTTCTGGGCGGGCCTGCGGCCGATGATGCCCAACTCGGTGCCGGTCATCGGCCAGGCGCGCTACAAGAACCTCTATCTCGACACCGGCCACGGCCACGTCGGCTGGACCATGGCCTGCGGCTCCGGCAAATTCCTTGCCGACCTCGTTTCCGGCCGCAAGCCGGAGATCGACCCGCAGGGACTGGTCTACGGGGGCTAGTGATGTCGGGACCGCAAGTCGCTATCGATCTTGGCCGCATCGAGCGCAACGCGCGCACCATCGTCGAGCGCTGCGCGCTCTCGGGCATCAAGGTGTTCGGCGTCACCAAGGGCACGTGCGGCATGCCGCAAGTGGCGCGCGCCATGCTGCGCGGCGGTGTCGCCGGCATCGCCGAATCGCGCTTCGAGAACATCCGCCGGCTGCGCGACAGCGGCATCAACGCGCCGATCATGCTGTTGCGCAGCCCGCCGATGGCGCGGGTCGAGGAGGTGGTGCGCGCCGTCGACATCAGCCTGCAGTCGGAACTCGCAACCATCCGCGAAATTTCGCGCATCGCCGAACGCATGGGCCGCGTCCACGACATCATGCTGATGATCGATCTCGGAGATCTGCGAGAGGGCATCTGGCCGAACGACCTGATCCAGACGGTCGAGCAGATACTGCAGTTCAAGGGCGTTCGCATTGCCGGCATCGGCACCAATCTCGGCTGTTTCGGCGCCATCATGCCGACGCCGGAAAATCTCGGCCAGCTCGTCGCCCATGCCTACAAGACCGAGCGCCTGTCCGGCAGAAGCCTCGACGTGATCTCCGGCGGTGCCTCGTCGTCGCTGCCGCTGCTGCTCGAAGGCAGACTGCCGGCCGGCATCAACAATCTGCGGGTCGGCGAGGCGATCCTGCAGGGCGGCGTCGAGACCTTCCGCGACACGCCGTGGGCGGAGCTCGAACCCGATGCCTGCCGGCTGACCAGCGACATCATCGAGGTCAAGCTCAAGCCGTCACGGCCGATCGGCCAATCCGGCTATGACGCCTTCGGCAACCAGCCGGTCTTCCCCGACGAGGGCGACAGGCTGCGCGCCATCGCCAATATCGGCCGCGAGGACGTGCTGGTCGAGGGGCTGACGCCGATTGCCAAGGGGATACGGGTGCTCGGCGCCTCCAGCGACCATCTGTTGCTGGATGTTGCCGATGCCGATCCGAGGCCCTCCGTCGGCGACCGCGTCGCCTTCCGCATGAGCTATGGCGCCATGCTGCTGGCGATGACCTCGGAATATGTCGAGAAGGCTCCGATGCATGACGTCGCGGACTTTTCCGGTCGCAAGATGGTGCAGATCACGGCCGGGCAAGGGGCTGCCCGCATCCTGGCTCGGGAAGGCACCGGCGCCCGGCTGGAGGCGATGAATTTCGACGTCGTGGAACTCGCCGATATCGAGCGGCCGCCATCGGGGCTGATCCGGCTGACGGCCGGCGCCGACCGTCGCATCGCTCACAAGGCGCTGACCGCAACGGCGCGCGCGACCCATTCCTTCGGCCTGATCTGGATCGATTCCATCGCCGCCCTAATGCCCGAGGACGAGGACGGCATCGACCTGCCGGAGGGCTCGGTCCTGGCGCGGACACTCGGTCTCGACCACAAGGCGGGCGCGTTGCAGCCGCAGCTGTCGCCGGAGAATGTCGTCATCGTCGGCCTGCGCCATGCCGATCCGGCTGAAGCGCGGGTGCTGAAGGATTCGCGCGTGTCGGCCTTCACCATGACCGATATCGACGCCATGGGCATGCGCGACCTGATGCATGAGGCGATACGCATCGCCACCTCTGGTACGCAAGGCTTTCACGTCAGCTATTCGCCGACCGCGACCGAATTCGCCGGCTGGGCTGCGGGCTCCGGCGGGCTGACCGTGCGCGAGACGCATCAGGCGATGGAGGCGATCGCACTCTCCGGCGGGCTGCTGTCGATGGATGTGTCGGGCCTGACGGCGGATCTGGAGCCGCGGATCGGCACCGACGCGGTCAACTTCGTCATGTCGGCCTTCGGCAAGCGGATTCTTTGATCAGCCCTGCACGTCCACTGCCGCGCGCCATGCGCTGGCATAATCGACCCAGGCCGGGTCTACAGGCGGTTCTATTCTTTCGCCCTTGCCGTGCGTCGCCGGCTGATCGGATGCCAGCAGCGCCGCGCCGATGCTGGTGCCGGTGGCGGCCTCGGACGCAACCACGGCGCGCGCCGTGGCTGCCGCCAGCATGCCGACAAAGAGCCGGTTACGGGCAAAGGGGCCTTCGACCGTGGTCGGACCGTCCGCGCCGATCAAGTCGAGGCAGGTCGCCGTCATCAACGCCAGATAGAACGAGATGGCGGCAAAGCGCTGGCCGCTGTTCAGGCCCTCGGCATCAAGCCATATTGCGACATGGTGCGGGAATGGGCCCGAGCCTTGCTGGGTCGACGGCAGCAGCAGCATCTTTCGCCCCAACACGGCGCCGACATCATCTTCAGTCCACTGCTCCGGCTGGTCCTTGGTCAGCACGGAAAACTCGCGGCCGCCCATGAAGCGCGCAGAGGGAACGGGATTGCCGAGTGCGTTGACATTGACCAGCGTGTCGCGCGCGGCATCCAGCGCAATCTGTTTGCCGCCGACCGCCATCGACACCACCCAGGTGCCGGTCGAGACCACGGAGAAAGGCGGTTTGTCGGAGAGAAGATGCGGCAGCAGCGAGGCGTTGGAATCATGCAGGCCGCAGAACACCGGCGTTTGCGGATCGAGTCCGGTTCGCGCCGCAACAGTGGGCAGGATCGGGCCGAGACGATCCCTGGCCGGCCGCACCGGCGCCATCAGGCTCCGCCACTCCAGCCTGTCGACCAACGATGAAAAATCCGCTGTCCACGGGTTCCACAGGTCGGTGTGGCAGCCGAGCGAGGTAACTTCGTTGGCGGCGATGCCGGTCAGGCGCAACGCCCAGTATTGCGGGTACATCAGCATCGCGGCGGCCCTGGCGAATTCGGCCGGGAAGCTTTTCTGCTGCCAGAAGAATTGAGCACCGAGATTGAGGCCGAGCGGCAGGCGCGGCGTGCCGGTCTCGGCGAAAGGCGGGCGGATCGCTTCATAATCCGCTGCCAGCCTGTCGGGGCCGTCGAACTCATAGTCGAGCACCGGCAGCACCAGTTCGCCCGCAGCGTCGACCAGCACGCCCGTCGCGCCATGGGTGGTGATCGAAATGGCGTCGATGCGCTGTTCGCGGTTGAGACCGGCAAGGCTTTCGAGGATGAATGCCCACAAGGCCTCGACATCGTGGTGCGGGTAGGGCGCATGTCGCACCGGCGCATTGGACATGCGGCGCAGCGCCACCTCGGCCAACGTAGCGAGGTCGACCAGCGCCACCTTGGCGTTGGTCTTGCCGATGTCTATGACGGCGATGTGGCGCATCGCACTCATGTCATGTGGAACATTGTTTCCAGCTTCACGGCCACCGGCTCGTTGTCCGGTCTGGTTTCCATGATGTCGGCCATTTCAGCCCACCAGCGCTGCATCACCGAATGCCCTGGCAATTCATCCATGCCGTGGTCGTCTCGCCGCCACAGAACACCGAACAGGATATTGGTCTCCTCGTCGAGATGGATGGAATAATCGGAGACGCCGGCCTGCTTCAGCAGCGCGACCAGTGACGGCCAGATCTCGTCATGGCGCTTCTTGTACTCGGCCTTCATGCCCGGCTTGAGCTTCATTTTGAACGCGTATTTCTGCGGCATCAGCGCCCTCCGCGCAATCGCCGCCAAACGATCGGCAAGGCGATGACGATGATCAGCAGCAGGCCGATGAAGATCGACATGACGATGCCGGGCACATTGAGCAGGCCGAACCCGAAGGTCACCAGCCCCATGATGAAGGCTGCGAGCACGACGCCAACAATACTGCCGGCGCCGCCGAGGATGCTGACGCCGCCGAGCACCACCATGGTGATGACTTCCAGCTCGTAGCCCTGCGCGATCGATGGCCGCGTCGAGCCGAGCCGCGAGGTGATCAGCACCGAGGCGATGCCCGACATCAGCCCGGTCAGGCAAAACAGGATGAACTTGGTGCGGCCGACGCGCACGCCGGAAAACTGCGCAGCTATCGGATTGTTGCCGATGGCGAAGACGCGTCGGCCGAAACTCGTACGGTGCAGAAGGAACCAGTAGACGACGGCCGCGATCAGGAAGAGCACCAGCTCGAACGACACCACCCACCAGACATAGCCCTGGCCGAAGAAGGCGAAGCTTGCGGGATAACCCTTGTAGGCCTGATCGCCGAGGATGATGAAGGCGATGCCGCGAAACAGGCTCATCGTGCCGATGGTGACGACGATCGACGGCAGGCCGATTCTTGCCACCAGCAGACCGTTGAAGGCGCCGCAGCCGAGCCCGACGACGATGCCGATCGCCACCAGCACCGGCGTGCCGGCGCCGGCCTGCACCGCCATGCCCATCATCGTCGACGCCAGCGCGATGATGGCGGCTACCGACAGATCGATCTCGCCTGAGATGATCAGCAGCGCCATGGCGAAGGCGATCAGGCCCTTCTCGGTGAAATTGAAGGTGAGATCGGACAGCGAGTAGGGATCGAGAAAATAGGGCGAGGCAAAGCTGTTGATGGCGAAGATGGCGACGGCCACCACGACCAGCAGCGCTTCCCAGGAAAAGATCGCCGAATGCAGCGGCTTGTCGAGCCGGTCGGGAATGTAGCGCGGGGCAGGGATGTCGGTCATGTCCCCGCCTCCACCTTCCTGAGGATGATGCGGCCTTGCTGGCGTTCGCCGCGCGCATTGAGCACGACGGCCAGAATGATGGCGCTGCCCGAAATCGCCATCTGCCAGAAGGGCGAGATGTTGATGACCGGCAGCGCGTTGGAGATGATGCCGAGGAACAGTGCGCCGAGCACCGCGCCGCCGACCGAGCCGATGCCGCCGGCGATTGAGATGCCGCCGATGACGCAGGCGGCGATGATGTTGAGCTCATAGCCGTTGGCGACCTCGACCGACGCGATCACATAGCGCGAGATCCAGAGATAGCCTGACAGGCCGCCGATCATGCCGGAGATGCAGAAGACGATGAATTTCGTTCGGCCGACATCGATGCCGGCATAGACGGAAGCCGTCGGGTTGACGCCGATGGCATAGATCGAGCGGCCGAGTGCGGTGCGCGTCATCAGGATGAAGAACAGCGCAATGACCAGAATGGCGATCCACGACAGCACGGGAATGTTGAGGAAGGCGGCGCGCTGGAAGCCGATGAAGTCCGGGCTCATCTTGTCGGCATTGACCCAGGCGCCGCCGGACAGCACGAAGGTGGCGCCGCGATAGATGGTCAGCGTGCCCAAAGTCACCACGATCGAGGGGATGTTCAGCCGCCAGACCAAAAGGCCATTGATGGCGCCGAGCACCAGGCCGACGGCCAGCGCAATGACGATCAGCAACGGGATCGGGATTGCCGGATGCGCGGCGTTCAGCATCGCCACCACCATGCCGGTGAAGCAGAGATTGGACGCCATCGACAGATCGATCGACCGGGTCAGGATGACCACCATTTGGCCAAGCGCCAGGATCATCAGGATCGAGGTGTCGTTGAACACCTGACCCAGATTGCCGGGGTCGGCAAAGGCCGGAAAGCGCGTCGAGATCAGGCCGATCAGCACGACGATGGCCGCGAACAGCCAGATTTCGCGATATTTGAGGAAAGCCTTCATGCCGCGATCCCCGCTGCCGTCCGAACCAGCGTTTCGGCGTCCAGCCCCTTATTGTCGTAGACCGCGACAACGAGACCCTCGCGCATGACCACGACGCGGTCGGACATGCCAAGAATCTCCGGCAGTTCCGACGACACCATGATCACCGACAGGCCTTGCGCCACCAACTCGGCCATGAAGCCGTGCACGGCGGCCTTCGAGCCGATGTCGATGCCCTTGGTCGGCTCGTCGAGGATGATCACCTTGGGCGACGTCGCCAGCCATTTGGCGATGACGATCTTCTGCTGGTTGCCGCCCGACAGCGTGCCGACGTCCTGGCTGAGCGAGGAAGCCCTGAGGTCGAGCCGCTCGGTGTAGGAGCGGGCCAGATCGAACTCTTCCGACAGCCGCAGCAGGCCTGACTTGGATGTGCGCTTGAGCGAAGGCAGCGAGACGTTCTGGAAGATCGGCAGGCCGATCACCACGCCTTGCTTGCCGCGTTCCTCCGGCACGTAGACGATGCCGGCATCGATCGAATCCGCAGCCGATTTCGGCGCGAGCGTCTTGCCTTCCAGCGTGATCGTGCCGGCTGATGTGCGGGTGATGCCAGATATCGCCTGCATCACCTCGCTGCGGCCGGCGCCGACCAGGCCGTAGAAGCCGAGGATCTCGCCCTTGTGCAATTCGAAGCCGATATCGTTGAATTCGGTCGGATGCGACAGGCCGGAAACGGAGAGCACCGGCGCGCCGATCTCGGCCTTGCGCTGCGGGAAGATGTGATCGACCGCGCGGCCAACCATCAGGCGCACGATCTGGCTCTGGCCGGCATCCTTGATCAGGCCTTCGCCGACCATCTCGCCATCGCGGAACACCGTGTAGCGGTCGGCGATGCGGTAGATCTCGTCGAACTTGTGGCTGATGAACAGGATCGCCTTGCCGTCGCTCTTGAGAAACTCGATCAGCAAAAAGAGCTCCTCGATCTCCTTCATCGAAAGGGCGGCGGTCGGCTCGTCCATGATGACGATCTGCGCGTCGATCGACATGGCACGCGCAACCGCGACCAGATGCTTGTTGGCGATGCCGAGATCCTTCAGCCGGGCGTCGGCGTCGATATGGCCGGCATGCATGGTGTCGAGTACTTCGCGCGCATTTTTGCGCATCGTACGCCAGTCGATGGTGCCGAAGCGCGTGCGTGGCGCGTGGCCGAGAAAGATGTTTTCGGCCACGCTCAGGTCGTCGAACAGCACGGTTTCCTGGTGGATGGCGGTGACGCCGTGGCCGAAGGCGGCGTGCGCGCTGGGCAGGGTGACGGCCTGGCCGTCGATGCTGATTGTGCCCGTGTCGGGCTGGTAGATGCCGGTCATGATCTTGACCAGCGTCGACTTGCCGGCGCCGTTTTCGCCGATCAGCGCCGTCACCTGCCCGGGGTAGAGAGACAGGCTGACATTGTGCAGCGCGCGCACGCCGGGAAAGCTCTTGGAGATGCCGGACAGCGTCAGGCGTGGAGCCGCCTCCCCCTTCTGGGGAGGGTCGCGAACGACTGGAGCGGGGTGGGGGTTGTCTAGCATATCAAGGTCCTGGTGCGTGGAGATGTCGCCACCCCACCCCGTCTCGCCGGTTTTGCTTCGCAAGACCGCCTCGCCGACCCTCCCCACAGGGGGGAGGGTGCAAGCGCTCCAGATCAATAGATCTTGGAGAACTTCTCGATGTTCGACTTGTCGAACTGGAAGGGCGGAGCCATCGCAGCCGAGTTGGTGTCGTCGAGCGTGACCTTGCCGACACGGCCGATCGACAGCGTGGCGCCGGGCTTGGCCTCTTCCTTCTTCACTGCCAGATCATGGGCGAGGTAGACGGCCGAGTAGCCGAGGTCGATCGGGTTCCACAGCGCAACCGCCTGGCTGGAACCGTTGTCGATGAACTTCTTGAACTCGGACGGCAATGCGAGACCGGTGACATTGACCTTGCCGATCAAGTTCTCATCGGTGACAACCTGGGCGGCGGCAACGACGCCGACGGTGGTCGGCGCTATGATCGCCTTGAGGTTCGGATAGGACTTCAACAGGCCCTTGGCCTCATCAGTGCTCTTGGCCGAATCGTCATCGCCATAGACGGTGGCGACAAGTTTGATCTTGGGGAACTTCTCCGGCAGGATTTTCTTGGCCGCATCGATCCAGGCGTTCTGGTTGGTCGCGGTCGAGGAGGCCGACAGGATGGCGACTTCGCCGCCTTCCGGCAGGTAATCGGCGGCAAGCTTGATGATGGTCTCGCCGATCAGGCCGGTGTCGGACGGGTTGAGGTGAAGCTGGCGGCCTTCCTTGGCGACGCCCGAATCCCAGGAGATGACCGTGATGCCGCGTTCCATGGCCTTCTTCAGCACCGGTACCAGCGCGTCGGCGTCATTGGCCGAAATGGCGATGGCGTTGACCTTCTGCGCGATCAGCGAATTGACCACTTCGATCTGCGCTTCGGCGGTCGCCTTGGTCGGGCCGGTGTAGATGATGTCGACATCGCCGAGTTCCTTGGCCGCCTCTTCGGCGCCCTTGTTGGCGGCATCGAAGAAGCCGTTGCCGAGCGACTTCACCACCAACGCGATCTTGACGTTCTCGGCATAGGCGGCATTCACGAACATGGCGGCTGAGAATGCAGCCGTCACCATCAATTTCTTCAAGAAGCTCATCGAATTTCCTCCCTTGAGCGTTGCATTCCATCGCCGCTGCGAGCGCGAGTTGGCCTCAGGCCTGCAGTGAAGATTCTTCCTTGTTGGTTGCGGATGTGCGGGCGACGACCAGCGTCACGCCGGCGGTTTCCAGCATCTTGGCTTCGCGATCCTCGATGCCGTCATCGGTGATGACGGTGGCGATGCGCGACAGGCCGCACAGGATCAGGCTGGAGCGTTTGCGGAATTTCGAGGAATCGACCAGCACCACCAGCTCGTCGGCCTGGTCGATCAGTTTCTGCTCCGCCTGGATCAGCAGCGGGTCGCCCTCCATCAGGCCGAGCGGCCCCAACCCTTGCGCGCCCATGAACATGCGGCGCGCATAGAAATTGCGCGTCACGTCATTGTCGAAGGGCGACAGGATGATGTTCTGCTCGCGGTAGATCGTGCCGCCAGACAGCATGACGGTGTTCTTGGAGTGCTTGAGCAGGTGCTCGGCGATCGGGAACGAATTAGTGAAGATCGGCATGCGGCGGCCGGTCAGGAAATGCACCATCTGGAATGTGGTGGTGCCGCCATTGATGATGATCGGTTCGCCGTCCTTGCACAGCTCGACCGCTTCGCGCGCAATCGCCCGCTTCTGTGAGGCGTTGATCGTTTCGTTGACGGAAAAGGGCCGGCCGGCCAGCCCAATGAACTGCGGCGGCGAGTTTGCCTCGGCGCCGCCGCGCACACGGCGCAGCCGCTTCTGGACGTGGAGGGCCGCGATATCGCGCCGGATCGTCGCCTCGGAAGACTCCGTCAGGTCGACCATCTCCTGCACCGTCACCACAGGCTTTTCCTGGACGGCGGACAGAATGATCCTGTGGCGCTCTTTTTCGTGCATGGTTCCTCCCTGCCTGAGCATCTAGGCACCCAAAACGCGCAGTGTCAATCATTTCCGATCATATAATTTCATTGTGCAGTGCAATATGATCGATATTGATCGTTTGTGATTGACAAGCCGGCCGCTTCCGTGGAAATTCGGGGCCAAATGGCCGCACCTTTTGCGTGCCTTTCGGGAGGATTTCTTATGCTCGACAAGCGCACCGGCGCGAGCCTCGCCAATCTGTGGGACGAGGCCAAGGCTCACGCTATGAGCGGGCCGGAACTTCTGGTCTACCGCTCGAACACACTTGGTTCCGACAAGCGCGTCACCAACTATGGCGGCGGCAACACCTCCTCGAAGATATGGCAGAGAGACCCGCTCACCGGCGAGGATGTCGAAGTGCTTTGGGTCAAGGGCTCGGGCGGCGACAGCGCCTCGATCAAGCTGGACGGCTTTGCCACGCTCTACATGGACAAGCTGCGCGCGCTCAAAGGCCTCTATCGCGGCGTCGAGCACGAAGATGAAATGGTCGGCTTCCTGCCCCACTGCACCTTCAACCTCAATCCGCGCGCGGCCTCTATCGACACGCCGTTGCATGCCTACGTGCCGAAGCCTTTTGTCGACCACATGCATCCCGATGCCATCATCGCCATTGCCGCCGCCAAGGATTCGAAGGCGCTGACGAAAGAAATCTTCGGCGACGCCATCGGCTGGCTGCCGTGGAAGCGTCCCGGGTTCGAGCTTGGTCTTTGGCTGGAGAAATTCTGCCTCGAACACCCCGATGCCAAGGGCGTCATCCTCGAAAGCCACGGCCTGTTCACATGGGGCGACACTCCCCGGGAATGCTACGAGACGACGATCTCGGTGATCAACCAGGCGATCGAATGGTTCGAGCGCCGCTCCGAGGGTGTCGCTATCTTCGGCGGTGAGGAGGTCAAGGCACTCGACGCCACCGAGCGCCGTGCCATCGCGGCCAAACTGATGCCGAGGATTCGCGGCCTGATCTCGGAAAAGAGCCACAAAACAGGCCATTTCGATGATTCCGCCGCCGTGCTCGAATTTGTCAATTCCAGGGATCTGCGCCCGCTGGCGGCACTCGGCACGTCGTGCCCCGACCATTTCCTGCGCACCAAGATCCGCCCCCTGGTCATCGAATTCGATCCGGCCAAGCCCGATGTCGATGCGGTGATTGCGCGGCTTGCCGACGACATCGCAGCCTATCGCGTCGGCTACCAGGCCTATTACGAGGGCTGCAAGCATCCGGATTCGCCCGCCATCCGCGATCCCAATGCCGTGGTCTACCTGATGCCCGGCGTCGGCATGTTCACCTTCGCCGGCGACAAGGCGACGGCGCGCATTTCGGGCGAATTCTATGTCAACGCCATCAACGTCATGCGCGGCGCCTCCACCGTCTCGTCCTATGTCGGGCTGCCCGCACAGGAAGCCTTCGACATCGAATACTGGTTGCTCGAGGACCTGAAGCTGCAGCGCATGCCGAAGCCGAAGTCGCTTGCCGGCCAGATCGCGCTGGTCACCGGCGGCGCCGGCGGCATCGGCCGCGCCACGGCCAACCGCCTGCTGCGCGAAGGCGCCTGCGTCGTGCTGGCCGACATCGACGAGACAGCGCTGGCCGGCGCCAATGACGAACTGGCGAAAGTCTACGGCAAGGATTTCGTCCGCCCGGTGTTGATCAACGTCACCTCGGAGGATCAGGTCATTTCGGGCTTTGCCGAGACGGCGGTCGAGTTCGGCGGCATCGACATTCTGGTGTCGAACGCAGGGCTGGCCTCCTCGGCGCCGATCGAGGAGACGACGCTGGCGCTGTGGAACAAGAACATGGACATATTGTCGACCGGTTATTTCCTGGTCTCGCGGGAAGCGTTCCGGCTGTTCCGCGCGCAGAAGATTGGCGGCAACGTCGTCTTCGTCGCCTCCAAGAACGGTCTTGCCGCATCGCCCAACGCTGCCGCCTATTGCACCGCCAAGGCCGCCGAGATCCATCTCGCCCGCTGTCTGGCGCTGGAGGGCGCGGAGGCGCAGATCAGGGTCAATGTCGTCAACCCGGACGCGGTGCTTCGCGGCTCGAAGATCTGGACCGGCGAGTGGAAGGAACAGCGCGCCGCCGCCTACAAGATGTCGACCGACGATCTGGAGGAGCACTACCGCTCGCGTTCGATGCTGAAGCGCTCGGTCTTCCCGGAAGACATCGCAGAGGCGATCTATTTCCTGGCATCCGACATGTCGGCCAAGTCGACCGGCAACATCATCAATGTCGACGCGGGCAACGCCCAGTCGTTCACGCGCTGAGCGGAGGGGACGATGGAACACATCATCTCCGCCGACCTCCTCGATAAGGACAACGCCGCGCGCAAGGCCAACCTCGAGCGCGACTACGCGTCGCTCGGCGAGCGCCTCGACCGTCGCGGCATCGCCATCGACGCCATCCGCGACAAGGTCGAGAAATTCGCGATCGCCATCCCGTCCTGGGGCGTCGGCACCGGCGGCACGCGCTTTGCCCGCTTTCCCGGTGCCGGCGAGCCACGCGACATCTTCGACAAGATCGAGGACTGCGCCGTCATCCAGCAATTGACGCAGGCGACGCCGACCGTCTCCCTGCACATTCCGTGGGACAAGGCCGACCCGAACCGGCTGAAGCAGGCGGCTTCGCGCTTTGGCCTCAGCTTCGACGCCATGAATTCCAACACTTTTTCCGATGCAAAGGACCAAGCGCTTTCCTACAAATTCGGCTCGCTGTCGCATGCCGATGCCGGCACGCGGCGGCAAGCGGTCGAGCACAATCTCGAATGCATCGAGATCGGCGAGACGCTGGGCTCCAAGGCGCTGACGGTGTGGATCGGCGACGGTTCGAACTTCCCGGGCCAGGTCAATTTCGCCAAGGCGTTCGAGCGCTATCTCGACGCCATGAAGGAGATCTATGCCGGACTGCCCGCCGGCTGGAAGCTGTTTTCCGAGCACAAGATGTACGAGCCGGCCTTCTATTCCACCGTCGTGCAGGACTGGGGCACCAACTACATGATCGCCAGGGAATTGGGCGACAAGGCGTTCTGTCTCGTCGACCTCGGCCACCATGCCCCCAACGTCAACATCGAGATGATCGTCTCGCGGCTGATCCAGTTCAAGAAGCTCGGCGGCTTCCATTTCAACGATTCGAAATATGGCGACGATGATCTCGATGCCGGTTCGATCGACCCCTACCGGCTGTTCCTCGTCTTCAACGAACTGGTCGATGCCGAGCTTTCCGGCGCCGAGGGTTTTGACCCGGCGCACATGCTCGACCAGAGCCATAACGTCACCGATCCGATCGAAAGCCTGATGCTGTCGGCGGTCGAGGTGCAGCGCGCCTATGCGCAGGCGCTGCTCGTCGACCGCAAGGCGCTGGAAGGTTTTCAGGACTTGAACGACGCGCTGATGGCGACGCAGACGCTGAAAGCCGCCTACCGCACCGATGTCGAGCCGATCCTCGCCATGGCGCGGCTGAAGACGGGTGGCGCCATTGATCCGGTCGCGGCGTATCGTGCGGCGGGCTACCGGGCGAAAGTCGCGGCCGAACGCCCGGCGGTTGCGGGCGGTTCAGGCGGGATTGTGTAGGCCTTTAGTTCGATTTTCCGTCGATCCGACAGAGAGGGCGGCACTTGAGCACCCCCCTCTGTCCTGCTGGACATCTCCCCCGCAAGGGGGGAGATCGGATGTCATTTCTGCTTTCGCCAATCGCCAACGATGCAGGAAGAGCGCCGCAGCTGAAGCTGCAAATCTCCCCCCTTGCGGGGGAGATGTCCGGCAGGACAGAGGGGGGTGTGAAGGAACGCCAACCATCACTATTGGCTGGACTAACCCATCCCAAGGGTCTTTTCTAGGCGTCCCCCCGCCCGGAGAACCGCCATGCCGCTCACCCGCAGAACACTGATCGCCGCCAGTCTTTGCATCACCTTCGCCCTGGCGCCGTTGACGAGCGCCTTTGCCGCTTCCCCGCAACCGGCCAAGGGCGAGCACGGCATGGTGGTGACGGCCCAGCATCTGGCGTCCGAAGTCGGCATCGACGTCTTGAAGAAGGGCGGCAATGCTGTCGATGCGGCGGTTGCCGTCGGCTATGCGCTCGCGGTCGTCTACCCCAATGCCGGCAATATCGGCGGCGGCGGCTTCATGACCATCCGCTTCAAGGACGGCAAATCGACCTTTCTCGATTTCCGCGAGCGGGCGCCGCTGGCGGCGACAAAAACCATGTATCTCGACAAGGACGGCAACCCGGTGAAGGGGGCCAGTCTCGACGGCTATCTTGCGGTCGGCGTGCCGGGTTCGGTGGCCGGTCTGGAACTGGCCCGTGAAAAATACGGCAAATTGTCCCGCCAGGATCTGATGGCGCCGGCAATCGGCTATGCCAAGGACGGCTTCATCCTCAACCAAGGCGACGCCACCTCGTTTGCCGGCAGTGCCGACAGGCTGGCGAAGGACCCCGCGGCCGCCGCCATATTCCTGAAACCCGACGGCAAGCCCTATGGCATCGGCGAGCGGCTGGTCCAGCCCGACCTCGCGGCCTCGCTCGCCGCCATTTCCGAAAAAGGCCCGGATGCCTTCTACAAAGGTGCCATCGCCGACGCCATCGTCAAGGCGAGCGGCGCCAAAGGCGGCATTCTCGCCAAACCGGATTTCGAGCAATATGCGGTGCGCGAACTCAAGCCCGTGACCTGCACCTATCGCGGCTACGAGATCACCTCCTCGCCGCCGCCCAGCTCCGGCGGCGTCATCATCTGCGAAATCCTCAACGTTCTGGAGGGCTATCCCTTATCCTACCTCGGTGCCGGTTCTGCCGAGACGATCCACGTCATGATCGAGGCGATGCGCTACGCCTATGTCGACCGCAATTCCGCGCTCGGCGATCCCGATTTCGTCGACAATCCGGTCTCGAAATTGCTTGATAAGGCCTATGCCAAGGATATCCGCGACAAGATCGACCCGTTCCGGGCCGGCGTGTCGCAGGAGCTGATGCCGAAGGGCTTTGGCGAGAGCAAGGAGACGACGCATTATTCGATCATCGACGATGACGGCAACGCGGTCGCGGTCACCTACACGCTGAACGGGTCCTTCGGCGCCGGCGTCGTTGCCGACGGCACCGGCATCCTGCTCAACAACGAGATGGACGATTTCACCCAGAAGCCCGGCGTGCCCAACCTCTACGGCCTGGTCCAGGGCGAGGCCAACGCCATCCAACCGAAGAAGACGCCGCTGTCGTCGATGAGCCCGACCGTGGTGGCCAAGGACGGCAAGCCGTTCATGGTCATCGGCAGCCCGGGTGGTTCGCGCATCATCACCATCACGCTGGAAGCGATCGTCAATGTCATCGACCACGGCATGAACATCCAGGAGGCGATCGACGCGCCTCGCATCCACCATCAATGGCTGCCCGACAAGGTTTATGTCGAGCCGTTCGGCCTGTCGCCGGACACAGAAAAGCTGCTGGCCAGCATGGGATATCACCTCGATCTCGCTGACCAGACCTGGGGGCAGGCGGCCGGCATCCTGGTCGGCGGCAAGAGCCTGGCGGAAATCGAGAAGGGCGGCGGCGCGCGCTACAACGGCGCCATCGACAGCCGCGCGGCCTCTGGCGAGGCGCTCGGATACTGATAGCTCGGAGGAAAAGCTTGGTGCAGCGTGGCGATTCGGGTTGATCGCCCGCTGCTCAAGTGGATCGGCTCACACCGATTTGATCGTCACAAGACCAGCGTGAGGGTGGACGCAACCAGCATCAAGGCGGCAATGCCGACGAACAGCGCATAGATACGCGGCCGGTCGAGCAGCAGCGCGTTTCCGGATATCCAAGCGGACGTGGCGCCGCCAAGCGCGAAGAGGAAGCCGTTGCGGTGCCCGAAGACCATCGATGCGGCCATCAGCCCGCCAATGATCAGCGCACCGAACACGATGATCACGGCAACGGCATATCTCTCGAAATCATTGCCGCTACCCATGCTCGGGCCGATTGCGTTCAACGTCGGCAGGTCGTCCGGATCGAAGGGGTTCGTCGACCCGTATTCGTCTTGACCGGCAGGCTCTCGCATCATTCGTTCTCCGTATAGCGGCAACAAATCATCAAGCCTTGCCGAGTGCAACCCGATCGCGCTGCCTTGATGCGTTCGACCGGTCCTTGACGTCTTCAGGCGGCGGCTTGCTGCCGGCTTTTTTGGTTCGTTCCTTGGCCGTCTTTGGTCTCTCAAGCAATCCAGGAAACGGCTGCCCAAAGGCGACCGTGGCTTCGTCTATCATGGAATGCCTTCGTGGAGGAAAAATGATGCGAGGCGCGGATTGGGCTTCGCGGGCCGTGATTTTTTGGCGGCCACATCGCACAGCGCTGTTGTACGGGCGAATCGCCTTGCGGCCAAGCGGCGGCTGCGCCTGGCATGCGGTTGCGTAAAAGTTGACTTGTCAGGCCATCAAAATGTTGACTATTGAACTCATGTTCATAGTCAACCGGGCAGTGGTCACTGGAGACCGTATCCCGAAAAGCAGGGCACGCCGCATTGCAGAGAGACCGAGAGCCCCAGTCGAGAGCCGCGTCCGATCACTTGCGCAGCCGAATGACCCGGCGCCAGGCGCTCGGGCTTTTCACGCTGCCGTTCGCCGGCATGGGGTTCTCCACGGCTGAAGCCCGTCCGTTGCGCATAGTCTGCCTGGATGACGGGTTGACCGAGACCTTGCTCATGCTCGGCGTCAGCCCGGTCGCCATTGCCGATCGGGAGGTCTGGGAGAAATGGGTGGTCGAGCCGCGGCTGCCGCCTGACATCGCCGATGTCGGCACGCTGCTCGAGCCCAATCTTGAATTCCTGCAGCAGCTCAGGCCCGACATCATCCTGTCCATGCCGTATCTCGACGGCATCAAGCCGCTGCTCGAACGCGTGGCTCCGGTGACGACGATCGGTCTCTACACCGAAGCCGGGCAGCCCTATCAGCGCGCCGTCGAGGCGACGCGCCAGCTCGCCGGGCTTGTCGGCAAGGAAAGCGAAGGCGAAGCGCTGATCGCGGCGACAGACGCGTATTTTACGGAGCTTCGCCAGCAACTGGCGCCGCTGTCGGCACGGCCGATCTATGTCGTCAGCTTCCTGGACCCCCGCAATGTGCGCGTCTACGGCGCAAAGAGCCTGTTTCAGGAGGTGTTCGACCGCATCGGGCTCAGCAACGCGTGGACGGCCGAGACCAATTACTGGGGGTTTTCGACCGTCGGTATCGACGGGCTCGCAACATCCAGCGATGCGCGCCTCGCCTATCTCGAACCCTTGCCTGAGGGCGCCGGCGGCACGCTGACCGAAAGTCCGGTCTGGAACGCCATGCCCTTCGTGCGCAACCGCTCGATCATGCGCCTTCCTGCCGTCCTGATGTTTGGCGCGCTTCCATCCGCGCGCCGTTTTGCTCGGGACCTGGCGTCGGCGATGACCGCGGAGGCCGCCCATGGCTGAGGATGCCGCGGCCGTCACTCAAGAAGGAAAGCTTGCGCCGTCGGGCCGCGCCTTGCCATGGGGCTCTCTTGGCAATCAGCCGGTAGGCGCGATCCTGCTTTGCGCGGTGCTGCTCGCGGCGGCGATCGCGGCAACCGTCTCAAACCTCACCGTGCAGCTGCCATCGGCGCTCTGGCTCCAATCGCTCGCCGCCCCGGACATTGATGATATGCGGCAGGTGCTCGTCCACTACGCCTTCCTGCCCAGGCTTGCCGTCAGCCTTTTATGCGGTGCGGCGCTCGGGCTTGCCGGAACCGTCCTGCAGCAGGTTCTGCGCAACCCGCTTGCCTCGCCCGAAACGGTCGGCGTCTCGGCCGGCGCCTATCTGGCGCTGGCGCTGGCGACGCTTCTGTCACCGTCGCTGCTTGCCTTTGGCCGCGAATGGGTGGCGCTGGGCGGCGCATTCGTTGCCCTTGCCGCCGTCATCGCTCTGTCCTGGCACAAAGGCCTGTCACCGCTTTCGGTCGTGCTGGCGGGGCTTGTTGTCAGTCTCTATGCCGGCGCTATCGGCGCTGCCCTCATTGTGCTGCGGCATGAATGGTTGGCCGGCCTGTTCATCTGGGGCGCCGGTTCGCTGGGCCAGCAGGACTGGTCGACGACACTGTGGCTGTTGCCACGCATCGGCGGCGCGGCACTGGCGATCTTCCTCATGGTGCGGCCGCTGGCCCTGCTTGGTCTCGACGATGAAGGCGCGCGCAGCCTTGGCGTGCCGCTCGGCGCCTATCGCTTCGCAGGACTGGCGGCCGCGGTCGCCCTGATCGCGTTTGTTGTTGCCGCTGTCGGCGTCATCGGTTTCGTCGGCCTGGCCGCGGCGACGCTCGCGCGCATCGGCGGTGCCCGGCGGCTGGGCCAACAACTGGTGATGGCGCCACTGATCGGCGGGGCGCTGTTGTGGACAGCCGACCAGGCCGTACAGATCGCCACTGGACCGCAAGGCGACCTGCTGCCGACCGGAGCGATCACAGCACTTTTCGGCGCGCCTCTGCTTCTCTGGCTGCTGCCGCGCCTTGCTCTTGGCTCGGAAGCCCCGACCTTGATGGCCGCGCGCCTGCCGCGCGCAAGCCGGCCCGGCCTTATACTGACGGCGATCGGCCTGGCCCTGCTTTTGCTGCTCGGGCTGGCCCTGCTCTATGGACCGGGTCCGCATGGCTGGACCTTCGCCTTCGGCGACGAGCTGCAGCCTTTGCTGTCGTGGCGGTGGCCTCGTGTGCTTGCCGCGCTGAGCGCCGGGGCGATGCTGGCGCTCGCCGGGCTGATGATGCAGCGGCTGACCGGCAATCCGATGGCCAGCCCGGAAGTGCTTGGCATCAGCGCCGGTGCTGCGCTCGGCATGATGGTGGCGCTGTTTGCGCTCTCCGATGCCGGACGTCCGGTTCAGACGGCGGCGGCAACCATCGGCGCCTTCGCCGCTTTGCTGGTGACGCTGGCGATCGGCCGCCGTGCCGCCTATGCGCCGGAGCGGCTGCTGCTCGCAGGCGTTGCCCTGACGGCCTTGTTCGACGCGCTGATCCTGGTGCTCACCGCCACCGGCGATCCGCGTGCCATGCTGCTGCTCAACTGGCTGACCGGCTCGACCTATGGCGTCGATGTCGGTGACGCCTTGCTGACCGGTGGTATCGCCGTCTGCCTCTTCGCGCTCGCGCCTTTCTTCATGCGCTGGCTCGACATCCTGCCGCTTGGCCCCGCCGCTGTGCAGGGCCTTGGCATTGACCTGAAGAGGACGCGGCTTTTCGTGCTTCTGGTGGTCGCGGCACTCACCGCAGCCTCGACCCTGATCGTCGGTCCGCTGACCTTCATCGGCCTGATGGCGCCGCACCTTGCCCGTCGCTTTGGCCTCTCCCGTGCGCTGCCGCAGGCCGTTGGCGCGGTGCTCGCCGGCGCGCTGATCATGGTCGCCGCCGACTGGGTGGGCCGCACCGCCATCTTCCCGCGCCAGATCCCGGCCGGTCTCGTCGCCACGCTGATCGGCGGCCCGGTACTGATGTGGCTGCTGCGCCGCCGCTGACCGTTTTGCCCCTGGAGATATCCATGTCCACGTCGATGCCAGCCTTGATCGCCGACACCACGGTCCACGACTTTGTCCCGGCGCAGGGCGGCGCCCCCTGGCGGATATTCCTGCATGTGCCGTCCGGGCCGGTGCCAGAAGCCGGCTGGCCGGTCCTCTACATGACCGACGGCAATGCCGTCATCGGCACGGCGGTCGACGCCATGCGCGCGCAGGCCTTCTATCCAACGGGCACCAATGTCGGCTGGGGCGTCATCGTCGCCATCGGCTATCCCGTCGAGGGCGCCTACGACCCGCTGCGCCGCTCATGGGATCTCGGCCCGCCGCCGGGCAAGACCTATCCGCCCTTCTACGAGGGTACGCCCGAAGTCCGGACGGGTGGGGCAGCGGAATTCCTTGCCTTCATCGAAGACGAGCTGAAGCCATGGGTCGCCGGTTGGGTCACGGTCGATGCAAGCCGCCAGGCGCTTTACGGCCATTCCTTCGGTGGCCTGTTTGCGCTCTATTCCCTGTTCACGCGGCCTTCTGCCTTCCAGACCTGGATCGCGGCGAGCCCCACCATCTATTGGGAAGACCGTGCCATCGACCGCTTTCTCGAAACCTTCGCGGCCGCTGTTCCCGATGGCCTGACGGCGACCATGATCCTGTCGGCCGGCGAGTACGAGACCGAGAAGCTGGCACCGTTCCAGATTGGCGCCGAGGACGAGGAAAAGCGCCTGCGGCAGAAGAAGGTGACACGCACCGACGAATTCGCGCGGGCAATGGCGCAGCGGCTTGATGCTCTCCCGGGCGTGCGCGCGCGCTTCGAGCTGCACGCCGGCGAGAACCACATGTCGATCCTGCCGGTCACGGTCAATCGCGCGGTTCAGGCAGCGTTTGCGGTCAGGGCTTGCGACTAACGGCCTTCACCTCTCAACGCTGCGATGGCTTGTTCCCGTTGTGCGGCTGCGTCCGCGTCCATAGCGCCAAAACGCAGGGCACAGCGGAATTTTTCCCCGGGTACGACGCGAACCAGGCGGCCTCTTTCCTTGGCCGCAGCCGTCTGGTTCGGCGGTGGCCGGCAGCACGAGGCCAAGTGCGTCCTGGTCGGCGCCGCGCGTGATCCAGCGGACGGCATAATTGAGCTCGTCGGGGCGAAAGCTGACGAAATCCGCCGTACGGTCCGGATGGACCTGCAAGGCGTGCGCCCAGCCCTGGAGGTACGCCTTAGCCCTCATCGTCAGCACGAGTTCTGGGTCGATCGGCTCGCCCTTGGTCAGCAGGCGATGCCGCGAAGGATCGGCGACAACGGCATCGCGGTAAGCAAGGTAGCTTTCGCTCGGTGTGAAAAAGGGCGGCAGCGTCTGGCGCACGACAATGTCCACGGAATCATCCGCTACGGTGTCGACCAGGCGCCCGCCGTCGGCCGGCTTGAAATTGATGTGCGCCAGGTACATCAACTCCATGGCCGAGCGTTTCAGGTTCTCGATCACGATGTCGACTGCGACGCTGCTGGCATCGAGTTGCAGCCGTACGGTCGGCTCCATCACATAGTCATGGCTGAAAGCGACGGTCTGTCGGCAGCGCCCCGTCAGCGCCATGAAGGGTCCTTCGGAATTGCTGCCGGCGATCAGTTGCACGTCCTGATAAGGCGCATTGGGCAGATCGCCGTGAAGCGGGTGACGGTCATCCGAGCCCGGATTTCCCATTGCGGTAGCGCCGCAGTGAATGAAGAACGCGCCGTAGTTGGAAAGATAGTCCCGGGTCGCGACCGGCTCATTGAACATCGAGCGCATGGTCAGGGAGCGGCCGAGGAAGGTCACGTCCCAGATCTGCTGTCCTTGGAACGGCAGCATGACGATTTCGCCCTTCGCGTTGCTGATCCGAAGCCCGGCAACGCCGGATCGATAGCGAAAGGCGGTGGCGATAAGCCCGCGATAGCGCGCGACGATGGTTTCCGACGGGCCGAACTGCTCGGGCACGAGGTCGACGAAGACGTGATCGGAGTGGTCCAGATGCATTGTTTCGACCTCTATCTTCCGCAAGTGTGCGTGCCGATAGTCGCAGGAAACATCTGGAAATCAACGGCAGCACGCCTCACAGCTTCTGCCAGGACGGCTGGTGGAAAAGTCTCTTCGCACCCTTCTGGGAGAGCGCTCGAAACTGCAAGCTTGCCAGGCAATATCCCGCGATTGCCTATCCGCGAGCCGGCGGCAGCTCGAACAAAGTGGCGCCATTCTCCCGGCCGCGCTCGACATAGCCGATAACGCCAAACCATCTTGCGACATCCGGCCCCTGCAGCCAGCTGCGCGAGTGGATGGCGAGGTTGCCGGCGAGCGCCTGGATGTGCCGGATATGCCGCTTGCAGAAGCGAACGGTCGCCGCACGGAAGAAATCCTCCCGTGCGGCGAACAGCGTGTCGGCGGCGTCGCTGTTCTCGTGCCAGGCGATAATCGCCACGGCCTTGTCGCCCTCGACAAGCGCGTGCGCGCGGCCCTCCTTCAAATTCATCATCAGATTGTCGTAGGCGATCTTGCTGTCCTTGCCGGCCGCCACGTATTCGTCCGACATCCGCTTGGACAGACCGCGAAAGACATCCTCCAGATCCCCAAGCGTTGCTGCGCGTGCTCTCATTTCACCTCCTGCAGCCCCGGCAGGCAGTTTGCCCCAGGGTTGACGGGTGGCCAAGCAAATTAAATCCGCATGCAGGCAGAAGAGCGCAAACTTGTTTCGGCCAATGATGCTTGCGGTGACCGGTTGGCCAGCTTTTATGGCCACCCTGCTGGCCGTCACCAAGCGGCAGATATTTTGGCTGCGACTCCCGGTGAGCCGACGCCTTGCACACAGCGCCCACGCGGCCAGATTAGCGGCCGGCCGGGGGATGCAGCCTTGTGTCGAGAGCAAAAGTTTCCTGGAGCTTCACCGCATAGGTATCTGTCGCTACGCTTGCCACGAAGATCAAGTTCCAGCTATGTGAAGAGACCGCACTCGGTATCGCCACCACGCGATGGCCCATCAGAAGGTCATCCCCGAATGCCTGCTGACCCGCGCTTGGTATGCCGGGGCGCAGCCAGTTCGGATTGGGCACGCTTGCAGGATCGACGACATGTATAGCCGATGCATCGCTGATGACAGCGGCTGTTAACGTGTGAGGAACTGTGTCGAGGGCGCGAAAACCCTTATGTACGGCGACTTCGAGGATAGCCGTGGCGGGATCGATCGAGCAGTACACAGCTCTTACGCCCTTGCTGTTCCAGCGGCCGCCCACCCGATAGGCACCTTCGCCACTATTCCATGTCGCGGCATGGACGGCCTGGTCAAGCCGCCACGCGATGAGTTCCGTTCCTCCGAGCGCTATTGGCAGAGGCGTCATGCATAGACGCCGTATTCAAGCCGTTCGAGATAGTCTTCGACCAGTTCCACGCCGGCGGGAGTGCCCAGAAGATCGATCGGACGGCGCTGGTCGAGACCGATCGCCGGGCGCTCCAACCATTGCTCAGCTTCCGCCTGCGTACCGAGGACATCCGTCGCCTTCGCCAGGATCTCTGCGAATTTCCAAGTCCGTCCGCTTTGCTCTTGGCTAAGAGGCTTGGATGGAGCGTCTTTCCGGCGCTGCCAGGTTCGCAGGCTCATACCAACCGCCTTTTCGAGGGACGCCGTCTTGTCAATGAAGACCAGTTGTCCGACGAGATGGTTTAGCGCCGAGGCCGGCAGGCCACTTAGAAGCAATTCATGCGCATCAAGTGCGCTGGTCAATCGACGCGACAATATACGAGACCCGCCGAGCAGTGCCTCCACTCGTTGGAGACCGCCGTCTCTCGCTTCCGTAACGACCTTATCCGCCGTAGCCGTCATGTGCGCCTCCTGCGTCAACTGTCGCGTAAAATATGACAGTTGACGGTGGCGATTTCAAGTGGGCAGCGGGCGCTGCTTGAACCCAGTCCGGAAGATATGACCGAGTGCGCGGCGTCGGTAGCCAGATGATTAGAATTAAGGCCGGAAAGGCGGTCGTATCTGACGTAGTGGGCAGGGTCTTGACGGCGCGCAAGACGGCTAAGCGTCCAACGATTAAGTCATTTATATTGTTTGGAAAATGGTGCCCAGAGGCGGAATCCAAGTGAGGAAAGTATGCCAGTACTTTCAGGATGTTACTACCCACGTAGCCTGCGAACAACCAACATAAATACCAACAATATATTTCTGTGGATTACTATCATTCCTCGTGGAATGCCCGACTGATTTGGTCCGACAGCGGCTTCACAAAATAGGAAAGCGCCGTACGCTCGCCCGTCTGGACCATCGCTTCGGCCGGCATGCCGGGCACGAGCGTCAGGTCCTTGAGCTTCGTCAGTTCCGCATGCGGAACCGATAGACGCACCAGGTAATACGAAATGCCGTTTTTTTCGTCCGTCGCCAGATCGGCTGCGATCCGGCTGACATATCCGTTCAATTCCGGCGTGGTTCTCAGATTGAAGGCTGACATCCGCAGCACGGCCTTGTGACCAAGCTGGATTTGGTCGATGTCCTTCGGGGTGATCCGTACTTCCAGCGCAAGATCGTCGCCTTCCGGCACGATTAGCATGATCGGATCGGCGGGCGTAATCACTCCGCCTAGCGTATGAACTGCGAGTTGTTGAATGGTGCCTGACTGCGGCGCGACGATATCGATCCGTCGCAGTTCCTGTTCAGCCGCCACCTTGCGCTCACCATACTCCCCGATCTGCGCCTGAACCTCTCTGAGCTCCTGGCCGACTTCGGTCTTGAAATCCTGATCGATCTGCGGGATCTGCAGGCGCGTTTCGGCTATGCGGGCTGCTGTCTGTGCCTGATGTGCGATCTTCTCACCGCGTTCGCCACCGAAAGTGGCAACCTGGATCTTCAGGCTGTTCAACCGTTGGTCCGAGACAATGCCTTGGTCGCGCAGCACACTCAGAACAGCAATTTCCTTAAGGAGAACCTCGATCCTTTTTTCACAGGCAATTTCCTGCGCCTCGAATCCTTCGATCTCGTGGTGATATTGAGTAATGTGTTCCGCCAGTTGCGCCTGCTTTCCGTCGCGGGATTGTCTGCGGAATTCGAACAGCAGCGTCTCGCTATGTATTGCCGAAGCTACGTCCGGAACATCTCTTCGGACGAGCAGCCAGTCCGGGAAGGCGATCTCCGCGAGATCGTCACGTTCAGCATCGAGTCTTGCCTGGTAGGCGGCGAGCTCATCGAGCCGCTTGGTGACTATGGCGAGATTGGCGCGCGTCTGGGTGGCATCGAGCCGCATGAGGATGTCGCCGGCTTTCACTTTATCGCCTTCGCGCACCAGGATTTCTCCCACCACCCCGCCGGTCGGGTGCTGCACCTTCTTGACATAGGAATCGACGACAAAGTGTCCGGACGCGACAACCGCACCGGAGAGATTCGTGAAGGCCGCCCAGGCTCCGGCTCCTCCCACAAAGATTACGCTCGCCAGAAGGCCCGCCACCAGGTGGCGGCGAATGGAGCTGGAAACGTCATTGTTCTGATGAATGCCGGACACCGGGATCCTCCATGTCAGCGCGCTCTCCCACATGATCCTGTGTAGATTCGATGGCCTTGACGCCAGCGCCTCGTGCCATCGCTGTCCCCTTCAGGACTTTGGAAAGTGCTTCATCACGCGCACCGAATGTTCGCTGCCGTCCACCTTCCATCACCAACACCAAATCCACGGCGCGGATGGCGCTCGGCCGATGGGCGACGACAACCGCAATGCCCTTGCGCTCGCGCACGGAGGCGATCGCCTTAACGACCGCAGCCTCGCCTTCCGCATCGAGATTGGCATTGGGTTCATCCAGCACAACAAGGAAAGGGTCTCGATAAAGAGCACGGGCAAGACCGATACGCTGGCGCTGCCCGGCGGAAAGTGCCGATCCGGCCTCACCGATCGGAGTTTCGTAGCCGTGCTCAAATCGGAGGATCAGTTCGTGCGTGCCCGCTGCTTTCGCCGCGGCGACAATAGCCTCAGGGTCAGGATTATCTTCAAAACGAGCAATGTTTTCGGCAATGGTGCCGTCGAACAGTTCAACACCTTGCGGCAGATAGCCGATATGACGGCCTAGTGCTTCCCGGTCCCATTGATCGAGGCTTGCGCTGTCGATGCGAACCTTTCCGGCGACCGGCGCCCATGCGCCGACGATGGCGCGCGAGAGTGTCGACTTGCCCGAGCCCGATGCACCGATGATCCCGAGTGCGCTTCCCGCCTGAATGGCAAACGCAAGGCCGGTCACGGTCGGCTTCCTTTCGCCGGGCGGAACGATTGTCACGCCTTCGAGGCGCAGTTCGCGTTCAGGTGCAGGCATTGGCATAACAGGAGCGGATTCAGGAACCTTTTCCAAGAGGTCCTCCAGCCGCGCCCAACCCTGGCGCGCCATGAGGAAAGGTTTCCAGCTTGAAATGGCCAGATCGACCGGAGCCAGCGCACGCCCCATCATGATCGAACTGGCAATCATAACCCCGGCCGTAGCCTCCTGTCTGATGACAAGGTACGCGCCGACGGCAAGAATGGCCGATTGCAGCAGCACGCGCAGCGATTTTGAAATGGCACCCAGCCCACCTGCCACGTCCCCAGCTTTCCGGTTGGCGGCCAGATACTTGGCATTGGCCTTTTGCCATCGGGCAGCGATCCGCTTTCCAAGGCCGAGAGCTTGCACGACCTCGGCATTGCAACGCGCTGCTTGCAGCAGACCATTGCGTGCCATGTTGTGGGCAACGGTATCGCTTATTGGCCGTTGCGAGAGAGTGTTGGCAAGGAGTGTCAGAGATGTGAGGCCGACCGCCCCGATAAGTGCCGTCATGCCGATCCAGAAATGAAGGAGGAAGCAAATGCCAAGATAAAACAGCATCCATGGCAGATCGAAGAACGCTGTCGGACCGTTTCCACCCAAGAAGCCGCGAACATTGTCGAGATCGCGAAGCGGCTGCAAGCCGTCGCCCGGCATGCGCGTTGAAAGCGGAAGGCGAACGATCGCATCGTGAACGCGTCCGGAAAACTCTCCATCGAAACGCTCGCCAATCCGCAGCAGCACGCGGGCGCGCAAAATGTCGAGCAGGCATTGGAACGCATAAAGCCCCGCAGCAAGCACGACGAGCCCCACCAGCGTCGATACGCTGCCACTTGCCAGAACGCGGTCATAGACCTGAAGCATGAACAGCGGCGAGATCAGCGCAAGCACGTTGACCGCGCCGCTGATCAACACAACGCCCCAAATAGCGGAACTCAGAGGGAAAGGTCTCAAAGCTGAATCCTTCAAGGAATGGCTTCTCACGTAAGTTCCGGAGGCTGGCGACTCAGCCCCATATTGCTCCCCGACCGGCGACCGACTGCATCCGCTCGCTGGTTCAGGATCAGTGCTCCCGCCGAATATGTTTGGTCCCGGCATTTAATGGAGCGGGTCCACAAACCGTCCGGCTGAAGGTTTGGAAGGGCAACGTCATCGTGGCCGGCCGCAAGGGCCCGGACAGGCTTCCGCCTCCACACTTTCAGGAGATTTCGGTGCACGACCAGCGCGACGCGCAGGGCTTCGTCAAGCTATCCACGCTGCAACTGCTCCCGGGCGCCCCTCGGCCGCCCCGGCCATGGCAAGTAGCGGAAACGGGAAAGCGCCCGCCCAGGGGGGCGGGGCGCGGTTCCGTATCGGTTTTCTGGATCAAACGAAGGTGAAGTCCGACGCGGTCAGGCCTAGGTCGGCCACGGTGACCACACCGCCCAGGTGGGCGAACTCGTGCGCGCTGCCGTCGGCGGTGACATAGGCCAGAGTTGCGACTCTGTCGGTGTAGCTGCTTTGGTAGACAATGATGTCGCCGGCGTGCTCGCCGGAGATCGCACTCGCTGCCTCATTAGCAGAGTTGAAAGATTCGCCAGTGATTACCACGACATGTTCGCCGTTCGCACCCGAGGCCGCGCCACTGTAGAAGCTGCTCACCGGGTAGCCGGACTGTATGCTGGCGTTGTTGACGAAGTTCGCGCCAAAACCGTCGTTGTAGAGGCCCACCGCATCGAAGGCGAACTTGTCCTCCGCCGGGTTGAAATCGGTGATAGTGGTAATGTCCGGCTTCGACCCGACACTCGGATCGACCCCAGGCACCGGATTGTGGAACTGGAACACGAACGTGTCATTGTCGGTGCCCCCGGTCAACGTATCCTGGCCGTCACCCACGTAGAGGACATCCTGGCCGGGACCGCCGCTGAGCCTGTCATTGTCCTCACCGGAGACGCGCGCGTTGAAGCGGCCGTTGTCGCCGGAGAGATCGTCCCAGCCATCTCCGCCGAAGATGCGGTCGTTACCCTCGCCGCCAAGGGCTCGGTCACTGCCCGGGCCAGCCGAGATCTCGTCGTTGCCGCCACGACCGTCAATCCAGTCACCGCCCTGGAAACCCTCCATCCAATCTTCACCCTTGGTGCCGAGGAGTGTTTCGGCATCCGGGCTACCCTCGATAATGTTTGCCATCGAAAAATACTCCTAATGATGCACCCTGCCTGACGCGTTCATATTGCCCATCGGGTAATTAGAGAAATCGATTGCTTGGATAGACACACATTTACGAAATGGATGCATTCACGTTCACTTCGCCCTTCCGCTGAGCAGTAGCGGGCTCGCAGGCGGCGGGGACGCGCCCAGACGATCGACCCGAACATTCACACTCAAGCGGACGAGGAAAACTTGGTAACCGGCCGCCCTGGTTGGGCCCAAACCTCTCTCTGTTTGCTCGACGCCGGCATACCCGCACCGTAAGCGCTGGACGTGGACAAGTTCCGGTGGCGGCGGGTACGGCGCGGCTCAGCGATGAATGGGGGCCGGAGACGGTTCCTTCCCCGACACGCATGCTGCTACCGCGCAACAAGGGGAGGGCAATTTGCCGCCAATGGTCTCGTGATAGCGCCTTTCGCCGACAGGCTGTCGAAGTTGACCGAAGCCGAGCTGAAACGACAACTGACGGGTCCTCACAGCTGCGTTACGCATTCGCTCACCGTCAAGCCGGCCTCGGAAGAACAGGCATAGGGCTGTGTTGCCGAGTATCTCGCCAGCACTGCCCATTGCGAGCAATGGAACATTAGGGAGCGCGTTCGCGCGAGCCGAGAGTTCAAGGATCTCGGAACGACAGCTTCCGCACGTCGGCCGCACGGGCTCTACGCGACGCGGCCTACGCCAAGCTAACAGAATTACTTTCATTACTCGTGGAATGCTCGACTGATTTGGTCCGACAGCGGCTTCACAAAATAGCAAAGCGCCGTACGCTCGCCCGTCTGGACCATCGCTTCGGCCGGCATGCCGGGCACGAGCGTCAGGTCCTTGAGCTTCGTCAGTTCCGCATGCGGAACCGATAGACGCACCAGGTAATACGAAATGCCGTTTTTTTTTCGTCCGTCGCCAGATCGGCTGCGATCCGGCTGACATATCCGTTCAATTCCGGCGTGGTTCTCAGATTGAAGGCTGACATCCGCAGCACGGCCTTGTGACCAAGCTGGATTTGGTCGATGTCCTTCGGGGTGATCCGTACTTCCAGCGCAAGATCGTCGCCTTCCGGCACGATTAGCATGATCGGATCGGCGGGCGTAATCACTCCGCCGAGCGTATGAACTGCGAGTTGTTGAATGGTGCCTGACTGCGGCGCGACGATATCGATCCGTCGCAGTTCCTGTTCAGCCGCCACCTTGCGCTCACCATACTCCCCGACCTGCGCCTCGCTGGACGAGGACAAGTTCCGCTGGCCGCGGGTGGAGAACGGCGTGATCCGGCTTGCCGCGCCCAACTGATGGCGCTCGTCGAAGGCATGGACTGGCGCGCTTAAGCCGAACGGAGACGGCGTCCGACGTTGGCCGGATAGGCCGTGGCGAAGTGACTCAGGCGCAAAAGGCGGGCCTCTGGCCGTGCAAAATAAGCTTTTGTCGGCGTCATGAAGAGAAGCGCTTTGGCCCGTCTCCACGAAATCGTTCCGCTCAAGGCGATATTCGTCCCCATGGCGGCGGAGAAGGCCGAACTGCAACAACTCCGGAGCGAACACTCAAGGCCGAGATCGTCCGGATGGCGACACTCAACGAGCGTGCCCAGGAGAGGCTCGCCGACCTTCAGGGATCGTCAAGCAGCTGGAGCGCGGCGCTTCGGTCGCAGCTCCGAGAAGCTCGAACGTGCCCAGCAGGCCTTCGCCTTCGAATCCAGACCGGGCTCGGCGCGATTGAGTCCGAACTCGAGGCCGCAAGGCCGCAAGACCGACAGGCGAGCCGCGACGTGCTGCGCGACCGCGCAAGGCGTTCCCGGTGCATCTGGAGCGGGTCGAGATCGTCATCCGGCTCGACCCATGGGGGAACAGCGCTCCCGCAGCCAATCGTCAGCCCGTCAAACGCCGTCGGCCGCACGGGCTTGCGAAACGGAACAGTCCCGCCCTCGCTTAGATGCCGATGCACGGTGTTGCGCGCGCACCCGAATTCCTTCGCCCGTCGGTTCCCCGCCAACCTCATGCCGCCGCAGCATCGCTGCCACCTCTTCAGGCTGAAGGATCTGCTCTCCCTGCATCGTTCTCGACAATGAGGAATCGCCCAATCCCAATCGCCATCCATGCCTCCTCTCATAACCGAGGGGTCAGTTTCTCAATTCGGCCGACAACTGAGACGTCCGGTGCTCTTAGGCAGGGCAATCATACGAGATGCCTCCTGCAACATCATTTCCCGCATCCATAGGCTTGCCGGATCATTATTGTGAAGCGCAGGCCATTGGACGGCCTCCGTGAATGCGGCAGGAAGTGGCGGCGGAAGTTCGACAATCCGCAAGGGTGTTAATTTCGCGAAATGCTGCGCCAGCCGCAACGGCATGGTCCCGATGCGGCTGGTGCCTGATAGAAGGGGCGGGATCATGCTAAAGCCGTGTACGACGACCTCGATACGTCTCTCGAAACCGTTCTCGAGCAAATACCATTCCTCGATGGAGGGCTGCCGGGTGTCCCCGAATTTAAGCACAACCTGCCCCATCGACAAGTATCGGTCGAATGTAAGTGGCTCTGACAGCTGCTTGTTCGTGCCGCAGCCTACGCATACGAGCATATCTTCGAACAGGGCTGCGCGAGGATGTTTCGACATGAACACTTCCGGCATAATCAGAAAATCAACGTCGCCGCGCCGGAGAAGCTCCTCGGGGTCGTCGGAAATAGGCAGACATTCGAAGCGGACGGCGGGAGCTTCCCGCGCAGCACGCTTTACGATTTTCTTAAAAAATACGAGTGTGAGGTAATCGGAAAGGATGATGCGGAAGCGACGATCCGATCCGACCGGGTTAAAGGGGTCCCAGGAAATAATCGACAGCTGGATGTGCAGCAATGCCTCCCGGACTGCTGTGGCGAGCCCCTCCGCGCGCGGTGTCAAAATGAGTTCGCGGCCGTTCATCGTAAATAGCTCATCGCTGAAATAGGCGCGTAACCGACCGACGGCGGCGCTCATGGCCGGCTGACTCAGGTTAATACTGCGGGCTGCGGCGGTGACTTTACGCTCCCTGATCAAAGCGTCCAGCACAACGAGGAGATTTAGATCGAGTCCCTTAAAACGCATGCATTGACCTATCCGACGCGTGGATGGGTATCGCCCAAACAATCAATTTCACGAATGGTGAGAGCGTCAACGCATCAGCCGACGACGAAACAGAGCAACCGATAGGAAGAACGGCAAAACCGTGTATATGCAAAGCGCGCCGATATGCAGGCCCATGCTGCCGGCGGGACGGCCAAGCATCGCCGGACGAATGAGGTCAATTGCATGTGCGAGCGGCAACAAGGAGGCGACGTCCTGAAAAGCGCCGGGCAATTGGTTGACCGGAAACATCGCGCCGCAAAGGAACAGCATGGGTGTTATAACAAGCGTATTATAAAATATGAAATATTCATAACTGGGCGCAAGCGCCGTGACGACCATCGCTAGACTCGCGAAGGCGAGGCCACTGAGAGCGATGACTGGCAGCAAGCAGAGGATGGATGGCCACGATGCGTAGCCTAGCGTGGTCGCAACAATAGTGATTGCTGTGCCCGCCATCAGGGCCTTGGTGGCTGCCCACGCCAATTCGCCGAGTAAGATATCGCCGAGCGTCAGCTGAGTGCATAGCATTCCTTCCCAGGTGCGCTGGTCGCCCATGCGGCCGAAACTCCCGTAAACCGTTTCAGCGGTCGCCGATGCCATCGCGCTTGTGGCAACCATGCCAGCCGCGAGAAACGCAATGTACGAAGTGCCCTCAACAGGACCTATCATTGTTCCGATTCCAAAGCCGAGACCGAACAGATAGATCATCGGATCGGCGAGGTTGCCGAGCACCGATGCAAGCCCGATTTTCTTCCATCCAAGATAGTTGCGGCGCCAAACCGCGACCCAATTCCACGCATTGGCGGGCATGCCCGCCGCATAACGTTCGCCCATTGTTCAGTCCTCCATCTCGCGCCCGGTTAGCCGCAAAAACACATCCTCGAGATTGGGAGGACGCTGCAGAAGGCGTAGACCCGCGCGCCCGCGTAGCTGCGCCAGCACCTGCTCCGGATCGGGTGCATAGCAAAAAAGCGTCTCACCGCTCACCTCAATGCGCTGTGCGTACGGCCGGATCAGCGCACCCAGTTCATGCGGATTGCCGCCGTAGACCTCGACCACGTCACAGCCGATCTGCTCGTCAATGAGTGCGGACGGGCGGCCTTCGGCGATCTTGCGCCCCTCCTCCATAACGCACAGCCGATCGCACAGCCGCTCGGCCTCTTCCATGAAATGGGTAGTCAAAAGAATAGTCTTGCCCCGCGCCAGCAGCGATCGCAGCCGTTCCCAGATCAGGTGGCGGGCCTGCGGATCGAGGCCGGTGGTCGGCTCGTCCATCACCAGCAAGTGCGGGTCATTGATCAGCGCACGCGCGAGCGTCAGGCGCCGCTTCATGCCGCCGGACAGTTCGGCGACGCGCGCATCCGCTTTGTTCTCGAGGCGGGCGAACTCAAGCAGCGATGGTATGACCGCATCGATCTGGCGTCTGCTCATCCGGAAGTAGCGCCCGAACACCAACAGGTTCTCGCGTACAGTGAACGCGGTATCAAGATTGTCGAACTGCGGGACCACGCCGATGCGCATACGTGCCAAACGCGCGCGCGCCGGCACTGGAACGCCGAGCACAGTAATCTTCCCCGCATCGGGCGATGTCATGCCGAGGACCATACGCGCAATCGTGCTTTTGCCCGCGCCGTTCGGTCCCAAGAGCCCGAAGCATTCCCCCGCCGCAACGCGGAACGACAGTCTGTCGACAACGAGCTTGTCATAAGTTTTGCTTACGTCAGTAAGATCGATCGCTACCATGGACATGGGTTCATTTTACCGAGAGGGACGCCAAGACTGGCGGTTGCTTGGTTGCCTGCCGGACCTGAAACTGTGACTCGTCTTCGCCATCCCAGCCGTCGATAACGAACTGATCGACATCACAAGGATTTAGCCCCTGTTCCGGTAAAGCGGCGACAATTGCGTCAAGATTATCGATGGCTGGGTAACGCGGATCGTTGTGCCGCTTTTCCTGGTCAACGCAGAAGACGAGCCGTCCATCCTCGACCAGGGCGATCGCCCCATCATGGGTCAGCTTGGTACCACAGATGCGCATAGTGTCTCCAGGTTAACGGCGATAGATTCGATTCATCAGGAAGCGGAAAGCGGGTTCCGGAAACGGACGAGCAAGCAGTCTTCGTTGACCGACTCGCCCCGACACTCAAGACGCTCTACCTCGATCAACGTTTCGTTCAGCATGGCGATGACCGGCTCAGCACCAGCGGCGTGACCCCAGCGACGGCAATTAGCATCCCTTGCCGATCCGAAGATCAGATGCCCGCCTGGCGCAAGCACCCGCACCAGGTTTTTGACGGCCTCGCGCATCTCGGCTATGTCTTCGAGATAGTAGAGGACCTCCGCCACAACGATCAGGTCAAACAACTCGTCGGTCGAAAACTGTTGAACATCGGAGACTATCCAGTTGATGCGCGACGGCTCGTTTATCCGTTGACGTGCTCGAGCAATCGCTTGCGCCACGACATCGATGACGGTGAGCCCTTGGCAGTAGGGGGCTAGTTTTTCCGTGAATGCGCCGGCAGCGCACCCGACTTCGAGGGCATTTGAAATGGAGCCTTGGGCAAGCGCCAGCTGGAGCATTTGCGTGTGGCGCTTCCGCTCGAACGGATTGCCGTCGAGAAGCCACGGATCGTCTGCGGCCAATTCCCGATCAAGCAACTGATGATTCACGTTCTGGGTCAAACTCGTGCACCTCTCGTCCACTAGGTAATTAGCGATCACTCGTCGCCGCAAATGTTGCCCGACAGCACTAATTCCGAAGAATCCCGCGCAAGATTGAGCCTGCGAAGCGGAGCCGCATGCGGCGAGAATTCTGCCCTGCTGGAACCAGTGATCGGAGTTTGGGTGGGGGCCTGTTTTCCCCCAGTGTTCGATGTAGCGACAGCAGAGCCTCGCGACAGCCAATCGCTATTGCTCAATGTACACAGCGCGTAGGCTTTCAACGGAAGCAAGAGAAAGATGTTGATGAACGTGTGCAGCGAAAAGCCCAGAAATCGAAACTGTCGGGCACGAAATGCTACCACGCTGCATCGGAGCAGGGTCATGGACACAATCATCAGTCCTGTCCACCAAGGCACAGAGCCTGTCAGTGCGAAATGTGCGAGGCCCGTTAATACCGATATGGCGAGGAGTAGCGCGCCGAGATTCTGTCCGACCACGTCCAACGTGAGATAGCTATTCAGGCTGGGCAGCAAGCGCAGCCCAAGCAGCGTGTCCCGGAATGTGCTTCGTGCCCAACGGAGTTGTTGGCGCAGATACGGTCCTAGTCTGTTCGGGACGACTGTGGCCGCGATGGCGCTCGGAACGTACTCGGTTCGAAAGCCTGCTTTCAGCATCAGGATAGTAAGATGGCGATCCTCACCGAAGTCGCTTGGCTTGCCCCGAAAAAACTGCGACTCGTACTGGTCCAGTAACAAAAGGAGCGCAGACCGGCGGTACATGGCACATGGGCCGCAACAGCACATAACGGCACCGAAGCGAGCCTGCGCCGCGCGCTCCTCGTTGCAAGCCAGCCAGTACTCCATGTCTATCAGCCTGGTCAGCCAGCTCTCGGTCCGGTTACTGGCCGTCAACTGACCCATGACTGCGCCGACCGCTGAATCTCGCATCTTCGGTACAAGCTTGGCAATGACGTCGGACGCGAGTAACGTGTCTGAATCAACGTTAAGCACCAGATCCCCTGATGAGCGGCGTATCGCGGCGATCTGCGCCTTGCGCTTTCCAACATTCTCGGGAAGCAAAATGATGTCGAACCTAGGGTCGCGCGCGTAGGTTTCGTGGACAGTTCCTAAGGCTTCGCGATTTCCAGAACCGTCATCAACCACATAGACCCGAATTCTTCCGGCGTATTCTTGGTCGGCAATGGAAGCCAGGCACTCTGAAAGCGTGCGCGGATCCTCGTTGAAGCAGGGGACGATGACATCCACGCTGGGCAGTTGATCGGAGCCGACGAGAACCTCCAACGCCGATGAGTCGTTTGTCGGCAGAGCATAAAGCCCCTGCATGCTCTTATAAGCAGTCGAGAGCAGCGCATAAAGCGATATGGCCACAGTGCTGGTTGTACCAAGAAGAGTCATGGGATCTCGTTTGTTCAGTGATGTTGAGGAAGTGAGCGGATTACAAATCCGCGCTCACGCAATGCTGGAATCAGCCGGGACAGCGCCGTGACCGTCTGGTCGCGCAGACCGGCGTGAGCGCCCCGGCCCAACTCGCCGGGAGGGCATCCGTCGTGCAAGAGTACGATTGCGCCCGGCCGGACAGAGGCGAGCACTTTATCGATAATCGCGTCGACCCCAGGGCGAGACCAATCTCGAGGGTCGACGGACCAATGGAGGGCCGCCAGCCCGGCGATCTGTGACGCTGTGAAGACTTCTTCACTCCAGGCGCCGTAGGGCGCGCGAACATAGCGCACCGAGGCCTGCGGGCACGCTCTCATGATGGCGTCGTTCGCTTCAAAGACCTCACGTTGCACTTCGCCGAAACCGCATTGGTACAGATCCGGATGAGACATCGTGTGGTTGCCTACCTCGTGCCCTTCTGCGATCATCCGTTGGATTAGATCTGGGTGCTCTAAGGCGTAGGCGCCGATGACGAAGAAAGTCGCCGGCACCCGCTGCTCTGCCAGCACATCGAGAATCTCCGGTGTGAAAAGTCGATTGGGACCGTCGTCAAACGTCAGATAAACGCTGCGACGGCCGGTGCCGTCAGAGCACTCACGGCGCACTTCGTACAAGCAATCGGGACGGCTCATAGCTCTGGTCCGTTCCGATCTATCATCGTGCCCGTGGGCCATTCGCTGATCGGCCGTCCAACCGGCAGAACAATGGTGAGTGCGTCATCGATGCGTGTGGGCGGCAGGTCGAGGCGGGCCTCTGGTCGGGTCGAGCGGACGCGAATTCCCGACAAAACGGCCAAAGGCCTGTATCGCCGCCCGAACCTCTCAACATGATTCCGCAGCGCGTCCCGGACCGTTCCGAAAGCGAATGGAACGCCAAGCTCCTGCAGTATTGGAAGCATGACATGGATTGAATGGGCGATTCCGAGACCCTCAAGGTCCGGGCGTACCCCGTACAGGCCCAGCTCAGCCACCAACAGGTCGACCGCGTCAACCTTGATGAAACGGCGCAGTATGCCCATGTGAGCCGCTACACCACTTGAATCATAGGCGATCACGCGGAGTTCAGGCCTGGCTCCGGCCCAGCTTCGACTACCTTCGAACGGTTCTGCGTTGGACGCCCCAGTCGGCCCGTACGTATCACGAAAGAACTCGGCGAGCTCAACGTGATCGGAGAGCTGCAATTCGTTTTCCCAGCACAACTTCCACTGCACCTGATGGCGCATTCAGGACCTCTCTTCATATTAGTTTTTTGCGGCCGCATTACCCGACCAAAGCGGCGCTGTTGGCTGCATTCAGCCGTTGTCGTTGGCGAAGGTGAGCCAGACGCTCTCTCGAAGTTCCGGCCCGTGTCGTCGATTTGAGCTTGACGTCGCTCATTAACGTTCCTCTAATGCATGGCTCGTAAATTCGTAAAATTGATTGTTTGAATGATACGCATCCACGCGTTGGATAGAACATGACATGCGTTTCAAGGGACTCGATCTAAATCTCCTCGTTGTGCTGGACGCTCTGATGAGGGAGCGTAAAGTCACTGCCGCGGCTCGCAGTATCAACCTGAGCCAGCCGGCCATGAGCGCCGCCGTTGCTCGGTTACGCGCCTATTTCAACGATGAGCTATTTACGATGAACGGCCGCGAGCTCATTTTGACACCGCGCGCCGACGGGCTCGCCACAGCAGTCCGGGAGGCATTGCTGCACATCCAGCTATCGATTATTTCCTCCGACGCTTTCAACCCGGCCCAATCGGATCGTCTCTTCCGAATGATGCTTTCCGATTACATCACGCTCGTATTTTTTAAGAAGATCGTAGAGCGTGCTGCGCGGGAAGCACCCGCCGTTCGCTTTGAATGTCTGCCTATTTGCGACGACCCCGAGGAGCTTCTCCGGCGCGGCGACCTTGATTTTCTGATTATGCCGGAAGTGTTCATGTCGAAACATCCTCGCGCAGTCCTGTTCGAAGATATGCTCGTATGCGTAGGCTGCGGCACGAACAAGCAGCTGTCAGAGCCACTTACATTCGAGCGATACTTGTCCATGGGGCATGTCGTGCTCAAATTCAGGCACACCCGGCAGCCCACCATGGAGGAATGGTATTTGCTCGAGCACGGTTTCGAGAGACGTGTCGAGGTCGTCGTACAGGGCTTTAGCCTGATCGCGCCCGTCCTGTCAGGCAGCAACCGCATCGGGACCATGCCCTTACGGCTGGCGCAGCATTTCGCAAAAACAACACCCCTGCGGATTGTCCAACTTCCGCCGCCACTTCCTCCTCCCGCATTCACGGAGGCCGTCCAATGGCCTGAGCTTCACAATACTGATCCGGCAAGCATGTGGATGCGGGAAATGATGTTGCAGGAGGCATCTAGCCTGGCGCCTTTGCCTGAAATCAATGAGCGTCTCGGGCACGCCGATCCGACCTTGCGGTTGTTGGTACCGACTGCCACCTCGATTTCGCGTGCGAAGTCCCGGAAGATGTTAAGCCCCACTTAAACACCGGGCCTTGCCCAGCAGAGCGGCGCAGTTGATCGTCAAGTACGAGGGCCAGGAACGAGCAGAACACACGCCCGGGGTTGCTACTGAATTGACTGCCGCCTCCGATTTTGCTTGCGGAGTCCCAGAAGATGCTCAGCCCCACTTAAATGCCAACGTCGCAGGCCTTGCCGCGGCTTTTCACGCGCGGCCAGGCGAGGAGATGGCGGTCCACGTGGTCGATCATCTGTGCCAGCCTCGCTCGGCTACTGGCGTCGACGACAGTCCCCTGCACCGAGAAAGTCGGGCACTTGGCAATGAAGCCGGTCGAGCTTGACGCTGCGGACCCAGGCAATTGACCCCGCGCTTCTGCCTGAACGCGTGGCCGATCCGTTCATCTAATCGGCGCTACATTCTGCCCGGCTGAGGTCCGTGGGTGCGGCCACCCCGCGGGATGGGATCAACATTCAACTTTCTCTCGTTTATGAAAGGAAACTCCCCGCTCACGATAGAGTCCATGAGTTTCATATATTTTCCGGCAGATGGATGTCGAACGGGAGAAATGTCTGTCCGGGTGTTTCAGCGGTGCCGGTCTCGATAGCCCGCGTCATCAGCGTTATCAGCTCCCGGCAAAGTCGGCGCATTGGCGTGGCGACCGCCATCGTGACGATATTATCTGCGAGCGCCGCCCGAGACTCCGGCGTGATTTCATTCACGATCGCGACGAGATCGCGACTTTTGCCCTCTTCTCGGAGCGCGGAGATGGCGCCCTCCATGCCGCCGCCGGCGACATAGAAGCCGACGAGCTCGGGCTCTCGCTGCATGAGATCAAGCGTTGCCTCGTAGGTGATCTGCCGTTTCTCGAGGTTCATGACAGGATCCAGCACCTCGAACGTGGGCGCGTTCTCACGGCAATAGGAGCGAAAGCCGACGTCACGGAGCTCGTGCCCCTGGAAACGATGGCTGCCGACAAAAACCGCCACTTTGCCGGGCCGTTTTGCGACCTTCGACACCATCCAAGCGGCCGTGCGCCCCACCTTGCGGTTGTTAAGGCCGATATACCCCTGTCGCACGCCGGCGGCGAAGTCGGAAAGCAGCGAGAAAACCGGAATGCCTTTGGCCTTGAGGTCCTCAACCGCTGCTGTAATTTTCGGGTGGTCCGGTGCCACCATCGCGATCGCATGGCAGCGTGCGCCCAAATCCTTGAGCCGCGCGATCAGGTCGCTCGGCATATGTGACGGGGCGAATTCGACGAGCGGAATGCCGTGGAAGGACTGGGCCAAATTGACCGATGCTTCGACCTCGCGCGCAAAATCTTGGTAGAAATGCTGGGCCGGTTTTCTCAAGATGAAGCCCAGACGGTAGTGCGGTAGGTCTCGCCGCAAGCGCTGCTTGATTAGCCCGGCAGCATGATAGCCGATCGCGTGGGCGGCGTCGTGGACCCGCCGCGCGGTCTCCTCGCGCACCGGATGGCGGGCGTTCAGAACCCGATCGATCGTTGCTACGCTGACTCGGGCTTCGCGGGCGAGATCGGCAATTGTGGGGCGCTTGGTCATAGGTCCTATTCTGATCTTTTTGACGCCGGCCGGCTCTCTGTCGCCTAACGGGTTTCGGTTTCGGGTGGCAAAGTGAAAACGTCCCATACGAACGGCCAACAGCGTGTTGGACGAACATCATTCCAGACGTAAACCGGCCGGGTATACTGAAAGGCTCATTCGCTTAAAGGGCGGTGACGGTTTGCACTCACACATTTAGCGCTTCGGCTACATGGTCCGTGAGGAGCCGTTTAGAGGCTGCGGGTCGGTCGTTCAGTTCATGTGACCAGCTAGGCGACTTAACAGGTCGTGGGCCGCCCACCTTACTTGGAGGAGGGTAGCCGGTTTGATGCCTTGGCAAGCTGATGACCGCAGAAGGCGGCTTTCATCTGTGCTCGGTCCAATTCTCCTTCCCAGCGGGCGACGACGAGGGATGCCACTGCGTTGCCGACGCAATTCGTCAGCGCCCGGCATTCGGACATGAAGCGGTCGATGCCGAGTATCAGTGCCATCCCAGCAACGGGAACACTCGGAACTACGGCGAGCGTAGCCGCCAGGGTGATGAAGCCCGCGCCTGTGACACCTGCAGCGCCCTTGGAGGAAAGCATTGCTACGAGCAGCAGCAGCACCTGATCGCCAATGGACAGATCCGTGTTCGTCGCCTGCGCGATGAAGAGGGCCGCCAGCGTCATGTAGATATTCGTGCCGTCCAGATTGAATGAGTATCCGGCCGGGATGACGAGACCCACAACCGAACGCCTGGCGCCCGCCCTCTCCATTTTCTGCATCAGCGAAGGGAGCGCCGCCTCCGAGGAGGACGTTGCGAGGACAAGCAGCAGCTCTTCCTTGATGTAGCGAATGAGAGAACAGATCGAGAAGCCGTTGTAGCGACAGACCGCGCCGAGAACCCCGAACACGAAGAGGAAGGCGGTGAAATAGAACGTCGCGACCAGCATCGCGAGGTTGACCACCGAACCGATGCCATATCTGCCGATGGTGAAGGCCATTGCGCCAAAAGCGCCGATCGGCGCGGCCTTCATCAGAATTCCAACGAGCTTGAAGACAGGCGCGATGAGCGCCTGAAGGAAGCAAACGACAGGCTTGCCCGGCTCGCCGGCCATCGCAAGCGCCATGCCGAACAGAACCGAGAAGAACAGCACCTGCAGGATGTCGCCTTCCGCGAAGGCACCGACGATCGTTGGCGGGATGATGTTCATCAGAAAGCCGGTGACCGACTGCTCGCTGGCTTTTGCGGCATAGGTATTCACGGCCTGGACATCGAGCGAGGCCGGATCAATGTTGAGGCCGGCGCCAGGCTGGACGACATTGGCGACGATGAGGCCGACGATCAGCGCGAGCGTCGAGAAGGTGAGGAAATAGACCATTGCTTTACCGGCGACCCGGCCGACCTTATGAAGATCGTTCATGCCGGCAATGCCGGTGGCAATTGTCAGGAAGATGACAGGCGCGATGATCATCTTGACCAGCTTGATGAAGGCATCACCCAGCGGCTTCAGGCTCTCGCCGGTCTCCGGATAAAAATAGCCAATTGCGACGCCGAGCGCGATGGCGGCAAGCACCTGGGCGTAGAGCTTGGTGTAGAAGGGTTTGCGGGGCGCGGGACTCGCGCCGCGGACTTGTGCAGCTGACACTGTTTCTCTCTCCCTGACCGGATCGAGGTGGCGTGACTTCTCCCGGGCTTCTCCCTATCGCGGCGCTCCGGTCGAACGCTGCACCAACGCCGCCGCAATACCCATGCCAGATGAATCCGCATGACCTGAACTGACGTGGGCTCGCCAATGATGGAGGAATGCGGTGTCAGACCAGCGGGATGGCCGCGGTCCGGCACGCCCTTGATGGTCTCTGGCAGAGTGCTGCCGGTCGATCCCTCTGGCTAGCGGTTTTGCTGCACAGAGCGTGGTGGGTTCCTCGTTTAGCCGGCTTTGGACCGGGCCGCATCGCTGGCGCCAGCGCGTACCAAATAGGTCGCCTGTTCATAAGCCCGTCCAGATGACAGGCTAACTTACCCCTGTTCGGAAGCGCTGTGAGAGGCGAGTTCCTCTCGCCGGAACGCCTGCGCCACATGACGAAATCCGTTGGTCTAGAGGAGGCCGAGAGCTTCGCTTTCCCTGACTAGCCGTGGCACCCATGATGGAATGAATGCGCTGGCACAAGGCGGGAACGACGAGGGTCCAGCACGACCCGTTGATGTTCACTGACAGAGTGCTGCCAGTCGATCCCTCTGGCTCGCGGTTCATCGGTGGCATCAGAGCCGAGAATGGCTGTGCTCTTTGCAGCGCTCCCGCTGCATGAAAGCCACGTCCAGACGTAGAGATTGACGCCGTTGGCGCTGACCACGACGATGCGATCTGGAAATTGCGAGCACCGGCTACCAAGCCGTACTCGACGCCAGCTTCGCGCCTTCACACGCGACACCGCCGCCGTATGATCAACTCGAGCAAAATGGGCGGTTGCCGCAAACGACCAGTGCCGTTGGCGGTTATTATCACTTCCGCCCCTCCGTCGCGGGCGCTGGTGAATGGCACGGCCCGGCTTTTACACTCGGCGCGGTCAGCCGCTCGGGCACCGCATCGCCGGCGCAAGTATTTCCGTCGTTCAACGGCAAAAACAGAATTGATGAATTCTATCATATGCCGCGAGGTTTCCTTTCACGAATGAAAGAAAGCTCGATTGACTATCCCGCCTCGCTCCAGTCTGTTGAAAACAACGTGTGGTTGCCTTGGTGCAAGCCGAGACCATGGCCAAGCTTCGTGGAGGGGAGAGCCAAGCGATGCATCAGGGTTCGATCCGCTTTGCACTCGACCAAACGGCGGCGGCACGAGTTCACGTCGGAGTATTTTCGCGCTTGCTCGCGACGTCGCGGGCGCACATGCCGCCGGCCTACGTTTGATGGCGCGAGATCGAGGATCACATGCACCACAACATTCGCAAATCAGAACAAAATGCCAGCGAGTGCGGCATATCGCTGCCGGATGCGATAAGAGGTTGTCCAACGTCCGAGACGAATCCTGCGAATGGGGTATTGCACGAGCGCGCCCTCACCGGAATCTTCGAAATATCGAAAATACTCACCGGTCCCGCCCGGCTCGAACTCACGTTGGCCAAGGTCGTTGATCTCCTGCACTCGTTAGTGCAGATGCGGCACGGCATCATCACTCTCTGCGATGCCGAGGCCGGACTGGACATCACCGTGGCCAGCGACTGCGACACGAACAGCAATGAGCCCTCCCGGTCGCGCGTGCCGCGCAACGCCATCGATCAGATTGTGACGACGGACACGCCGCTCATCGCCGAGGACATAGCGATGCATCCGGCCTTCACTGCCGCTGACATCGAGGTGCTTGGGGCCTCCGACACCGTGTCCTTCATCGGCGTTCCCATTCGTGTTGATGGGAACGCCGTAGGCGCGCTGACTGTGGACAGGGCTTTGGAAAGCAGGTCAAGCTATCGGCTCGATTACGATGTCCGACTGCTCACCATGATTGCCAACATGGTGGGACAGACAGTCAAGTTGCACCGCTTCTGCGCGGGGGACCGCGAGCGACCGCCGGAGTTGGAAGATCGGCTGCAGACGAAATTTTCCGATGTTAAGCACCCTGCACCCCGGCGCAAAAAGGTTCATGTCGAGGGGATGATTGGTGACAGTCCGGCGATAAGCGCGCTGCTGGAGAAGATCGCGATCGTAGCCAAGGCAAAAACCACGGTTCTGTTGCGAGGCGAGTCCGGTACCGGGAAGGAGCTGGCTGCCAAGGCAATTCACGAGTTGTCGCCGCGCGCCAAGCGGCCCTTCGTTAAACTCAATTGTGCAGCGCTCCCAGAGACAGTCCTGGAATCCGAATTGTTCGGTCATGAGAAGGGTGCCTTCACAAGCGCATTCAATTCCCGCAAGGGGCGCTTTGAGCTCGCTGACAAGGGGACGTTGTTTCTGGATGAGATTGGCGAGATCTCGGCCTCGTTCCAGGCAAAGCTGCTGCGCGTGCTGCAGGAGCAGGAGTTTGAGCGCGTCGGCAGCAATCAGACCATCAAGGTCGATGTTCGCGTGATTGCCGCCACGAACAGGAACCTGGAAGAGGCGGTTGCAAGGAATGAGTTCCGCGCCGACCTATACTACCGCATCAACGTGGTTCCCTTGCTGGTACCAGCATTGCGCCAGAGGCGCAGCGATATTCCGCTGCTCGCAGCTGAGTTTCTCAAGAAGTTCAACGACGAGAACGGCTGTACGCTTACCTTCGATCCGTGTGCGATTGAAGTGCTGATGAAATGTGAGTTTCCCGGCAACATTCGCGAGCTTGAAAATTGCGTGCACCGGACAGCGATCCTGGCCGAGGGACTATCAATCGGGAGAAACGACTTTGCCTGCTCCCAAGGCCAATGCTTTGCCGAGGCGCTGTGGAAGTGCAGATCGGGCAAGGCCGCGATGCAACCAGCGCCGATCCTGCCGGAGTCAGCGAATCCGGCCACGCCGCCGGATGCGGCAGCCTGTTCGGCCGCGACCACAGTCCCGCGTGCCGGCGCAACACACCCAATTGGTGCGAGGACCCCCGACATAGAGCGCGTCATTGCTGCCATGGAAAGATGTGGCTGGGTGCAGGCAAAGGCAGCGCGCCTCCTTGGACTGACCCCGCGCCAGATTGGCTACGTGCTGAGGAAATACGGCGTCGAGATCAAGCGTATCTGAAACCGAGGAGATGAGCTGAGCTGCTTAGCGCCTTGCGGCAGCGATGCAGGTCCGCGTCCGCTTCCACTCGATTCATCGAGGACAGCCTGGCCGAATTCCCGTGTCTGCGTTGCGACCATCGTGTGAGAGGCAACGCTTCCATCGTCAATCCTGTCCGCCATGTTGCTCTCGTTGCGAGCTCATACGGATGCCCCTGGTGACTAAAACGGAGTTAAAATATGTCCGATGCAAAACTGCAAACTGTGCTTTCGGCTCTTCCGCCAGTGACGCGACACTTATATGCTCTGCCGTCCAACGGACCAGCACCGGACGGAAATTTTGTCAAGCTGAATACGAATGAGAACCCGTTTCCGTTGCCGCCAATCATAATGCAAAGTGCAGTGGCGGCCCTCAAGTGCCAGTATCTATATCCGGATGACGATAACATCAGCTTGAGGGAAGCGGCGTCCAGCACCTATGGCGTTTCCAGGGATCAGGTCATCGCAGGCAATGGGTCGTCTGAACTGCTCGGACTGATCTACAGAGCTTTCCTCGCGCCTGGCGACAAGGTTGCGATGATGTCGCCAGGGTTTTCGTTCAACCGCAAACTTGCCATGATTCAGGGCGCCGAGTTTCTCGAAATCGGATGTCAAGCTCATTCCCTGCCAATGGAGCAATTGCTTTCTGGTCCGGCAAAAGACGCCAAGTTCATTATGTTGGCCAATCCAAACAATCCGACCGGAACATTCCTCCCGATAAGCGATATCGAACGCCTCGTAGCACAATCAGACCGCTTGGTTGTCCTTGATGAAGCCTACGTCGACTTTGCACCCGATCATGGCCTGCGCCTCATCAACCAGTATCCGAACGTTCTGATCTTGAGGTCATTCTCGAAAAGCTATGCCGCCGCCGGCATTCGCGTCGGTTTCGGTTTCGGTCACCCTGAAATTATTGGCAGGCTGCGAAACATCCAGAACGTCTTCAACATGAACGTCATCGGGCATGCCGTTGGTATCAGCGTGCTTGCGCATCGCGGCGCCTACGCAGAGAACCACAAGCACATCAAGGATGAACGAGAGCGAGTGACAGTCGCGCTGTCGCAACTCGGATTTTCCGTAACGCCCTCCCGCGCAAATTTCTTGCTGGCCCGTGTGCCCGCGGGACAGGACGGCTCATGGTGGCAAGCAGCATTGGAAAGGCAAAAGATACTTGTCGCGTTTTTTCCGGACAAAGGCTTGGAACACTGCATCCGCGTCAGCATCGGCACAAAAGAGCAGATGGATGCATTTCTTGCTGCCGCTGGCGACATTGCTGGAAGCTTAACGGTGCCAAGCTCCAAGGGCAGGGAAGCGTCAGGCTCTGCTTCTTCGTTACGCTGACGTTAATCGGCGATCACACACATCTCTTCCGACTTGCTTGGTCATCCCAGCAAGAGAACAGCCTGCTTTTAAAATCGGGGACTTATCGAGTGACAAACGTCTTTCCTTCAAACCTAGCGTTCGGCATCTTCGATCATCTGGACGAGGATGGCCGCGACATCGGTCGGCAGTACGAAGATCGCCTGATATTAGCAGAGGCGTGCGATCAGCTAGGGTTCTATGCCTATCATCTCGCAGAACACCACTGTACTCCCCATGGGAGAGGTCCATCGCCGAATCTGTTCTTATCGAGCGTCGCCCAGCGCACCCGGCGCTTGCGTCTCGGACCCTTGGTGATGCTGCTTGCGCTTTATCATCCGCTGCGTGCGTTCGAAGAGATCTGTATGCTGGACCAGTTGAGCGGTGGCAGGCTCGAACTGGGCATAGGGCGCGGTGCTCTCCCGATCGAATTGGGCTACTTCGGGATTGGTGCGGACGCGGTGCCGGGCCGTTATGCTGAAGCCAGCGAAATCCTCATGGAAATACTTGTTAATCCGATGAAGGTCGGCACGCTATGCTATCAAGGCCGCCATTTTGATCTCAATGACGTTCCTTTGACGCTAAGACCTCATCAGCGTCCACATCCGCCGACATGGGTCGCTGCCAATCGACCCGAGTCCGCAGCTTGGGCGGCTGCGAATGGAACAAATATCGCGTGTGTAGGACCTTCCTCTTCTGTTCGCAAAACTACTGATGCGTTCCGCGCCTATCGAGAGGACAACGCCCGCGCGGGGGATCAGGCGCAATTTATCGGATTGCTCCGCATGGTCGTGGTTGGGCGTTGTGACACACATGCCTATTCGCTCGCGGCACCTGCTTACGAACGCTGGCTCAAGAGCTTCCAATTCCTTTACGAGCTCAACGCTATCCCCACTCCACCAAACCTGCCGCTGACCTTCGATGCGGCAGTCGAGAGTGAATTGTGCGTGGTAGGATCAGCAGAATCTGTGCGAAAAGCTCTGTTAGGTCAGTTGGAAGAGGCAGGTGCCAACTACCTGCTTTGTCAACTGGCATTTGGAAATCTGCCGCTAGATGCTTCCCTGTACACTGCGACGACCATCCAATCCGAAATCATGGCTCGACTTGGCTGACCATGAAATTCGCAGTCTGAGGTTGAATCGTTGTACAGCGCTCCCTCACATCCACGTGCTCTAGCGTGCACGTGGTGGGGACGGGCAATCGGGAGGGAGGCCAAACTGACGACGAGCCGGCGGCACAGAATACCAGGTTTGTGCGTTGGCTGGCGTCTGGGCCATCTTGTGAACCTGCATGATCCTAAGGAGATGATGGCCGAGCGCGTCACAATGCAGGCACGCGTCTGCTCGTCGCGCTCGCGCTAGCCGTTGCCCATAGCCCGCCGCAGAGGTTCTTCTCGCCCGGGGCGGCGTCGGTGCGGCGCCTCCAGCTTCATCAGCGGCCCGGCGGTAGCAAAGCCGCCACTCGCTTCGGCGCTGTTGAGGGCGCGCTCGCGAGCGGCTTTGCTACGCCCAGCCACCACCAGGAGCGAGCTCGCCCGATGATGGGGTGCACCGCGGTCGGGATACGATGCTGGAGGAAATCGTTCGCAGCCGGTCTTCACGAACTGCGAGGAGTGCTTGTCCTTGAATGCTGCCTGCTGGCCGTCTGCGGTGCCTGAGTGGTCCGCCGACACGCCCGAAAGTCAACGCCACTACCACAAGGCCGCCAAAAAGTCAGGTCTGGGAGCCAGCTTGCACGGTGGTCTCGTGTTCGGGGATGTCGTCGAAGGAGGCATAGTTGAGATAGTAGAGTTTGGAATACAGGCCGCCCATGGCTATTAGCTCATCGTGGTTGCCAGTCGCAACAACTTGGCCATTCTGAAGCACGATGATGCGGTCGGCCCCCCGGATCGTGGCGAGGCGGTGGGCGATGACGAGGCCAGTCCGCCCTTCAAGCAGCTTGATCAGAGCCTTCTGAATCTGCAATTCCGTGTAGCTGTCGATGTTGGCGGTAGCTTCGTCGAGCACGAGGATCTTGGCGTCAGCGACGAGGGCCCGGGCGAAACTGATAAGCTGGCGCTGGCCAAGAGATAAGTTGTCGCCGCGTTCGCCAAGTTGGGTCTCATACCCGTCGGCGAGGCTCATGACGAAGTCATGCGCGCCGACCGCCGTCGCCGCCTCGATCACCTTGTCGCGCGTGGCTTCCGTCTTCTGGTATCGAATGTTCTCGAAGACCGTCCCGGTGAACAGGAATGGCTCCTGCAGCACCATGGCGACCTGGCGGCCGAGCGATTCTTGGGTGAGGTCGCGCACATCATGCCCGCCGACCAGCACCTGACCCTGCTGAACATCATAGAAGCGGTGGACCAGGGCCATCGCACTCGATTTGCCAGAACCGCTCGGTCCGACCAGTGCGACCGTCTCGCCGGGGTTGACCCTGAAGGAGACATTTTTCAGAACCGAACGGTTCGGATCGTAGCCGAATGTGACGTCCCTAAACTCAACCGAGCCGTCCATTTCGGGCGAAAGCACCTCGGCATTGGGTTTGTCCTGAACATCGATCTTGACATCGAGCACATCGGTCAGGCGCTTGCCTGAGGCCATGGCGCGCTGCATGATCGAATATTGCAGGGTGAGTGAGCGGATCGGGTCAAAGAAGCGCTGGATGTAAAACAGGTAGGCTACCAACACGCCCACATCTATACGGCTATTCACGACCATCGAGCCGCCGACCACAATAACGGCGGCCAAGGCGAGGCCCGTCAGGCCATCGACGATAGGCACCATGACCAGTGCATATCTGGCAGCGATCAGTTGGGTCCTGAGGTTGGCATGGGCCCGGTCGTCGAAAAGAATGAAATTCACCTGCTGGCGATCCATCGACTGTATGGTCCGCACGCCGTGAATGGCTTCGGCCAGCGCGCCATTGACGACTGAATTGGTTTCGTGTGCAGCCATGAAGGCGTCGCGGGCACGCGGCAGCCAGACAATGCGGACGATCACCAGGATCGGCAGAACCGACAGCGTCAGGAGGCCGAGGCGAAAGTCGAGCCACAGCATTACGAAAACGATGCCGAAGAGAAGCGCAACATCGCCTAGGGAATATACCGAGGTTTCCAGGAACTCCTGTATGGAGTTAACGTCGCCTTGCAGGCGCGACATCAGACGTCCGACCTCAGTCTTGTCCATGAACGAGAGCGAAACCTTTTGCAGATGGCCAAACATGGCGCGGCGGATGTCGAACAGGACAGTTTCGGCAATTTTCCCATCCAAGGTTTCCTGCATGTAACCGGCGGCGAAATTGACCAAAATCGCCGAAAGGAACGCGCCGACGGCCGCAAGCTGGGCTGAGCGATCGCTCGCTACCGGGTTCATGCCCTGGTCGATCGCGTAGCGGATGATCAAGGGGATGAGAAGCTGCGTCCCGGTGAAGATCAACATCGCGACAATCGTGACAAATACCTTTGCCCGATAGGGATGGACGAAGCCCCAGATCCGGCGGAGGATGCTCTTGTCGAAAGCCCGGCCGAACATCTCCTCCTCGATCCGGTGCGAGCCGACGACCGCGCGCGGAGGGCGTCTGCCGTCGTCACGTTCGGCTTCGAGTTCGCCGGGGCCCTGGTCCATCAGCGGGCGCCCCCATACTGGGTCATATGCTATCACCTGGGCGCGTCTGGAGATCGTAAAGGGCCCTGTAGCGTCCCCGCTTCGCCAGAAGCTCTTCATGCGTGCCGCGTTCTACGATTTCGCCGTTATCGACAAAAAGGATCTGATCGGCATGCAGAAGCGCACTCAGCCGGTGCGCGATGATGATCGTCACCCGATCCTTGGCGAAGCGCCGCGTCGCCGCGCGAATGCGCTGCTCGGTGCCGGCATCGATCGCGGCCATCGAGTCGTCGAAAACGACGACAGAGGGGCGCAGCATCATGGTGCGAGCAATCGTGAGACGCTGGCGCTGGCCGCCAGAGAGAGAGACGCCGCGTTCGCCCACGACCGTCTCATACCCTGCTGGGAGCCCGAGGATGTAGTTGTGGAGCTGGGCGAATTCGCCAGCGCGTTCAATTCGCTGTCTCTTCGCCCAGGGGTCGCCATAAGCGATGTTGTTCTCAATCGTGGTGGTGAACAGGAACGCATCCTGCTGTACAACGGCAACCGCCTTGCGAAGGCTCTCGAGGGTGACATTGCGTATGTCCTGGCCGTCCAACGTGATGGCGCCACCGGTCACGTCGTAAAAGCGGGGGATCAGATGAGCCATCGTCGATTTGCCGGAACCCTGCGGACCGACGATCGCGATCGTCTCGCCTCTCCGGGCCTCAAAGCTGAGGTTCTTCAGAATGGCGCGGTTTTCGACATTGGGGTACGCAAATGAGACATTGTGGAAGCGCAGAGTGCCGTCGCTTATCTCAAGCGGTCTGGCCTCGAGAGCATCCCTGATCGTGATCTCCTGATCGAGGAGACCGAAAAGCCGCGAACCGCAGCTGGAAGCGCGGGCAAAGGCATTGACCATGAGGCCGATCTGGCGGACTGGCATTTGCAGGATGGTCATGAAGGTCAGGAAGGTCGCCATCGTTCCGACGCTGATCTCGCCAGCGATGAGCTTGTTGCCACCGATCCAAAGCACCAATCCCATTGCGAAAAAGAAGGACAAGGTCATCGCCGACGTGCTGGGTACGTAGATGTCAACGAGATCGTTGGCGAGGCCGAGCGCGGTCTTGGAAGCGCGGTCGAACTTCAGCATCTCATAGGATTGAGCCGCAAAAGCGCGAACCACGCGGATGCCTGCGAGATTTTCCTTCATCACGCGGCTTAGTACCGAAAGGCGCTCATAGAGGTCGAGCCAGGTGGCGCGCAGCCTAAGCTGTGTGGTCGATGAGCGCCAGGCGACAAAAGGCACGAAGCTCAGCGCGACCAGGCCGAGCATGAGATCGATCGAGATCATCATGTAGGCGCCGATCCCGATCAGCATGGTGAGCAGGACCACGCGAACGAGCGCGGTGGAAAAATACATCCGCACGCCTTGGAGATCGAGCATTCCGATGGTGATCAGATCGCCTGAATGGACCCGATCGTGAAAGGAAAAGCTGAGACGCTGGATCTTGTCGTAGTAGGCGAGCCGCAGTTCGTACGCGACATGATGCCCGACGGCTTCGGCAAAATAGTTCTGCGCCATCGTGAAAAGGCCGCGTAGCGCGCTGACGGCGAGCAGCAGGAGAGCCGGGGTCCAGAGCGCTTGTCCCGCCGCGCTCCCGGCGACACCGCCCCCGATGGCTGTCTGGGCCTGGTCGACAGCCCGGCCGAGAAGCTGGGGAATGAGCAACTGGAGGATTGCCGCCATGACCGTCGAGCCCATAGCGAAGGCGACCTGCCAGGGATGCCGAAAATTCATGCGCGTTATGCGCAACAGCGTACTCAAATCCCGGCCCCAGCGCGCCGCTTCAACATGGGTCAACGAATTCAGAGCGTTCGTTGCGCTGCCGACAGCATCACTGTTCACGGGTGTATTCCCGACTGCATTTTGCGCCTTCGAGGAAAGCCGAAGGACGCATCATCAAAGGCGACCGCCATTTTAATCCTGTCCACAACCTGCAGCCTTGCCCGTTCCCAGAAGCCGAGCCGCCGCTTGACTAAGTGGCATGTCGATCACCGTGATTCCGCTTGCCGCAAGGAAACGCGCTTCGTTTCTGGTCAGGGTTTCCGCGTCCATTACGGTGCAATAGGGACCGCGGGAGCGCTTCATGATCTGTCTGGCGTAGGTGCGCAGCATCTGATCGTTGAAGCGGCAGCCAACGAAGAAAAATCCACGGGTGATGCGCCGTTCCTTCACCACGTCAGGAATAGGTGTCTGGATATCAATTTCGGTCAGGACTTCGACATAGTCGGAATCTGCGACGAGAAAGTTTTGCGAGGGCCTACTACTCCCGTGAGGTGTATAGAGGACCGTCTTTGCCCCCGATCGGTCGAGCTCCCTCCCGGACAAATCGTAGGTTTTTGTCCAAATGTTGCCGATTTCGTTCGCCCGCGTGACGCCTTGTATCTCAACGACGTCCGTTCGGCCGGTCTCCACGAGAGCCGTGCGCATCGCGCTGTCATACCAGCTGTCGATGATGAGGGAGAGCGGCAGCCTTGCGAGCCAGGCGTGGAGGAGGGTTGGCCTCACCGGCGCTGCGAATATCTCGGTCATCCAAGCTTGAAGCGTCCGGCGATGCCGGCGCTGTTCGATGAACTGCGCAACCGACCACATATTGGTGCGGATCCTGGAAGGGGCGGGCGCCCGTGCATTGAGTGCCGCGGCAACGACCTCCGGAGTATGCGGCACAGGCGGTTCCGCACAGTTGAACCCAAGAAGACCCGGACCGAGATAGGGGATCACCTCATCGGCGGCGAGCGCTGCCTTCGCCAGGTCAAGCAGCTTATCGGCAAAACTGTCCCGCACTATGACAAGGTGGCCCGATGTCAGGATCGTATTCATGCTCGTTTCCTCGCGACGCACTTAGCGGCAGCATCAGTCCTCTTCGGAAACCTTCCTTGCCTCGACAGTGATCGGCAGACGCGTATCCCGTGGGAGATCGGGTAAGACGAGCCGCCACCCGTTCCGGAGCGTGATAGTTCCGCCCCACAACTCTTCCTTCTCGAGCTTGATGATCGGCTCTTCGAGGTCCTTTTTGGGGACATAGGCCGACAAGCCAGCATCGGTCCTGCGGATCATGACTTTCATCTGGCGGTCCCTTCATTGGTATTGCTTTCAGCACTGCAGGACTCGGCTTTCTCGAGGCTCATCAGTTCACGCGCTCGCATGCCGACGACGGTGCCACGGTCGATCCACTCGACCGCATAGATGAAGAACTGCTGGAGAAAGGTGCCGATGTCGCGCACATATCCCTCGTCGCCCTTGCGCACGAGATTTTCGCCGATCTCCCTGCCAGGATAGGTGCCGTCATTCTTTATGTGGCGAGTAGCACGTACCCGCTCTCCCGGCATGAAGCGTGGCGGCCTGCGGATTTCGATCTCCTCTTCGCGTCCGAGCGACATGTCCGTTCCCTGATTTCTCTTGCGGCTGCAGGTTGTGCGTTCCAGGCGTCCTGCGTAGGCAGCCCCAACCATGTCGGCAGCCATGTGGTCACGCAGGAACGCAGGTCTTCGGCACCGGACATACCGAGGCACATTGCTGCGCATCGAAGACCCCCTCGCATTCGGTGCACTTCTGTGACTCGATCACGTAGCTCTCGCCTTTGAACTTGATCGCGCCGGAAGGACATTCGAATTCGCAGGCGCCGCATTGGGTGCATTGGGATGCGATGATCTTGAAAGCCATTTTAACTCCTGGTCCGAATGGATGAGACAGCTCAGGCCGTCGCCGCGAGTGCGGGGGCCCCTGACGCGGCGGTGTAAATCGCGCTGATTGCCGTCGCGATATAGTCATGGGCGCAAGCGTCGGTGGCTCTGATTCCAGCGTCCGCGAGCTGATCCTGCGGGCAAGTTCCAATCCTGGCGCACAGCACGATATCTATGCCTTGAAGGGCTGCGATGATGCCATCGAGGGCGGCTTCCTTGCCCAAGCCGCCGAGGCAATACTTCTCCACCTTGCGATGCCCGACAAAGCTGATCCCTCTCGGCGAGGCTTCGTAAACCTGGAATTCCTTCGCATGGCCGAAATGTTCGTTGACGCGGCCGCCGCCCTTGGTCGCCACCGCGAAGAGGACGGATTTGCCGGGCCTCGCTGCCTTGACCAATCCGATCGCTTCACTTCTGGCCGCCACGTGATCACGGCGCTCCTGCGCGACCAGCTCCCGATAGGCGTTACGCTTGCTGGCATCGTAGGTGACCTCGCCGGGAATCCGGTCGGCCGTGAATTCCTGGCCACGATCCTCGCCAAGCATGCCGACGGCATCTGCCCGGCACTGCCGGCAGTGGCGCATCAACTGGGCGCCGCCTTCGAGACGATCCTGAAGAGCCTTCAGCTCCATTGCGTTTGGGCCGCGCTGCCCACTCAGTCCGTAGTGCGTGCCGTGCGCCGGGTCCGAAATCAGCGGCATGAGGTTGTGCAGGAACGCGCCTCGCTCCTTGACCCATCTATTCACCTCGATCAGATGCTCATCGTTCACGCCAGGAATCATCACCGAATTGATTTTGGTGAGGATGCCGCGCGCGGTCAGCATCTCCAGGCCCAACATCTGCCGCTCGTGCAGCATCCGGGCGGCTTCGAGGCCGACGTAGCGGCGATGGTCGTAAAAGATCCAAGGATAGATCTTTGTACCGACCTCAGGGTCGACCATGTTGATGGTGATCGTCACGTGATCGACATTCATGTCGGCAAGCTCATCGACATGGTCCGGTAGCGCGAGCCCATTCGTGGAGATGCAAAACTTGATGTCTGGGATTTCCCTGGCGACCCTGGCGAAGGTCGCCTTCGTCTTCTTCCAGTCGTAACAGGCATCGCCCGGTCCGGCGATGCCGAGCACGGAAAGCTGCGGCACCTCGCTGGCGACCGCGATCACCTTGCGTAGCGCCTGGTCGGGCGTCAGCTTTTCAGAGGCCACCCCAGGCCGGCTTTCGTTGGCGCAGTCATATTTGCGATTGCAGTAGTTGCACTGGATGTTGCAGCCCGGCGCGACCGCGACGTGCATGCGCGCGAAATAGTGATGCGCCTCTTCTGAAAAGCAGGGATGATCCTTGATCTTCTCCCAGACAGCCGGATCCGTGTCGTCGGGCTTTGTCGACGAGCCGCAGGATGACGCGCAGCCACCGGGTTTCATGGTGCCAAGCAACTGGTCACCGAATGTCGTGCTGAGGCTCTCAAGCGAAATTGCCGGTGCAGACATGAACGGCTCCGTTGCTGCGTGATGTCGCAGTTCAAAGCGCAAGAGCTATGCCAGCTCAAAGAGCTGTTTCGGTTCACGAATAGGCTTGTCGTGTCAGATTCCTTCGGATTGCTCCGACACACCTTTGTCGGGCTTACGACAGTGGACACGCAAATAGGGTCGCGAGGCTACCAGCCTTGGGCGCGCAAAGTGTGAGCGAGACCACTCCGGGCTGCTTACGGTTGACGTCATCACGACGTCTAGAATTTCTTCACCACGATACCATGCCGGCGCAGGGCGTAGCCGACTTGCCGCGGCGTGAGCCCGAGGATACGAGCCGCCCTGGCCTGAACCCAACCGGCCTTGTCCATCGCGTCGATCACCCGGTCGCGTTCCGCCAGACGCGGGGGACAAGTGGGATCGTTCGGATCGCCTGCCGTAAAGGGAGATATCTTGCCTGCGGAGGCACCGATGCAACTGGCCGGCAGCCGCAATCCGACCGGCGCTGCGTTGACCCGTGCGAGATCGTCGATGGCATTGCCGCCATTCGATCGGTCGGCTCGCTTCCAGAGGAGCCAGGAAAGGCACTGGCCCTTCTTACAGGCGAAATCGGATGGAGTGATCGTCCTTGAGCGCGCAAGTGTGGCCGTCCTTTGGACGCAGTTCTCCAGCTCGCGGACGTTACCAGGGAAGTAACATTGCGAGATCAGGTCAAGCGCCGGCGCCGCGAAGGCTAGTGCGCGATCGTTCTCCTTGTTGAACCGGTTGAGGAAGGCGTTCGCAAGGCGTGGAATATCGCCGGTTCTCTCTCTGAGCGGAGGCAGGATAATTGGCACGACATTGATGCGGTAATAAAGGTCGGCCCTGAACTCCCCTTTTATGACGGCCGTCTCGAGGTCCTTGTTGGTGGCGCATATGAGGCGCACGTCGACCTGTAGCGTTTTGGTGCCGCCGACTCGCTCCAACTCGCCTTCCTGCAAGACACGCAACAGCTTGGCTTGAAAGGCCGGCGAAATCTCGCCGATTTCATCAAGTAGCAGCGTTCCCTCATTTGCCAATTCAAAACGACCGGCGCGCTGGGAGATAGCACCCGTGAAAGCGCCCTTTTCATGCCCAAACAGTTCTGACTCCAGAACGCTTTCAGACAGTGCGGCGCAGTTCAATTTGACGAAAGACTTCTTCCTCCGACGTGAGAGCTTATGGATGGCCTGCGCAAAGAATTCCTTGCCGGTGCCGCTTTCACCCCGCAGAAGCACGGTGGAATTGGTCCCTGCTACGACCGAGACGGTTTCGAGCACCTGCTTGAGTGCGGGGCTTTCCCCGATGATCCCGTCGATTTTGGCATCCGCATGCCGGGCAGGGTCGTAGGTCCTCCCCTCGTTGGGCGATTTCTCCGGTCCCGATTGCTCATGGCCACACCGCTGACGATCTGTACTCAGGGCGCGATGGAGGCGGATGGTCCGGCCGACAAGGTTGGCGACCATCGTCAGGAAATAAATGTCCTCGTCGTCGCGAAAGTCGGTGGCGCCGTCTCCGGCGCGGTCGATCGACAATGTCCCAAGGATATCATGATCAGCCTTTAGCGGGATACCGATAAAGGCAATTGGGATGGTTCCGATGCTCGAAGACGTTTGAAGGTCAGCCTGAAATAGTTGGGACTTGCGCACGTCCGGTATGAAGAGCGGCGTCCCCGTAGCGACGATTTGATCTGTTACGGCCTGTGGTATGACGCGGCGAGTGCCTGATTGACGTACGTGGGTATTGCCGGCAGTCGCGGCAATCTCCAGCTCTCCTTCAGCGTCCAGGACGACGATTGCTCCGTGACGCATCTGCAGAAATGAAGGCAGGACGTTCACGACATTGGCGAGCGTAATCTCCAGCTCGCTGGGGGCGGTGAGCACCTTCGATATCTCGTAGAGTCCTCTGAGCGCGATATCTGATTGGGGCATGCTTTTGATGGGCGGTTCAGGGCGGGTCTCCCGAGGTCCAACCTCGTCGACCCGATCTTGCGGTCCGTGGGTCATGGAAACACCTCAGGGGTTGTCGTCCAGAGTGCTCCTCCTTTTTTATCTGAATTCTGAAAGCATGGTATTCACGAGCTTCTCTTCGTCAAAGCGACGATCGAAGCAAAGAAAATAGACTTGGCATTGGGCGAGACCTAAACTGTATCAAGATCAACCCTCTTAATACGTGCGTGCGTCGGTCATCCGAATTTGAAGAGGACTCCGAAACCGCCGCGTGGATAGTTCCACTCGATCTCGCCACTGGTCTCACACAAAATCCGGCAGGTGCCGCACTCCATGCAGCCGTCAGCAGTGATCTCCACTTGACCTTTGTCGTTCAACTCATAACATTTCGCCGGGCAGACGTGGGTAAGCGCGAGCAAGTTCGCGCTTGGCCTCTCGTGCGGTCGCACTTTGATATGCGGGCGGCCGGAATCCACCAAGTAGCGGTTCTGGTAAAGCTTGTCCTCGACACGTGACTTTGTCACTGCGATCGTCATTTCGTCTCCCTTCAGCGCCACGCCAATGCAAGGCGGACCGCGTCGCTGACCAGCCCCCAACGCGAGCGCGCCTTGATGAAGGCCGCCGTGGTCGCCTTTTCCTTCTCGATCTTCGGCGTGCCGTCGACACGCATGAAGTTCTGCGCGGCTTGCGACATCAACCGCGGGTAAGTTGTGAAGTAATTGCAGGAATTGGTGTGGAGCAAGGCCGGCATATCTTTGTATTTCTTTAGGTCCTTGACCACGAAGGACTTGTCCAGCATGGCTTTGTAAAGAGCGAGATTTCGTTTGGTCATAGGAGCGTTGCGGCTGTTGACCTCGATGATTGCCTCAGCCGCGATGCGGCCGGAGGTCATGGCGAGGTTCGAACCCTCGCGGTGAATGGCGTTGTTCAGTTGCGCGGCATCGCCGACCACGACCCAACCATCGCCAAACAGCTGCGGAATAGCCTTGTAGCCGCCTTCGGGAATGAGGTGTGCGGAATATTCTTTCACTTCCGAGCCGGCGATCAGCGGCCGGATCGAAGGATGGCTCTTTAAGGCATCAAGGAGAACGTAGGGGCTCTCGACCATCGCGGCAAAATCGGAGACGAGGCAGCCAATGCCCAGTGAGATCGACTCCTTGTTGGTGTAGAGGAAGCCGAGCCCGGCCATGCTGCGGGAGGTCGTGCCCACCGCCTCGATCACGCAGCCTTCATCGCCCTTGACGCCGAACCGCTGCTCAATGACCTCTTCGGGCAGGAAATGCATTTCCTTAACGGCGAGCGCCACGGTTTGCGGCTTCGGCATCTGGCGCAGGCCGGCTCGCGTGCCAAGCAGTCCGCAGACACCTTCTGCGAGAACGACCACGTCCGCGTAGATGGCTCCGCCGGCCCGATCTGTGCGGACGCCGACCACCCTGTCCTTGGCGTCACGGATGAGCTCCGTCACGGTCGTCTCGCACAGAACCGTCGCGCCTGCCTCGCGCACCTTACGCGAAAACCATTTGTCGAACTGGGCACGGATGATTGTGTATCGGTTGGGCTTGGCCTCATTGAAGTCGTCCGACCGATAGTGAATCCCGGTATGGGATGTGTCGTCCATCACCCAAAGCCGCTGTTCAACCAAATGCCGCTCGAGAGGCGCATCGTCCCTGAAATCCGGGATGATCTTCTCCAGCATGTTCGCGTACATGATGGCACCTTGGACATTCTTGGAGCCCGGATATTCACCGCGCTCCAACTGCAGCACCTTTAGGCCATGGCTGGCCATGGTGTAAGCAGCTGCGTTTCCGGACATGCCTGCCCCAACAACAATGGCGTCGAAGTTTTCCTCGATCATGTCCGTCCCTTAGCTCGCAAGCTTATCGCGACTGTGGGGCGACAGCCGCCGGGTGAAGGCTTCCGTCAGTGCGGGCAGGAAGCGGATCGCGTCGGTGACGATTCCGAGGTGAGCGAAATCGAAAATCGGCGCGTTCGGGTCGGTGTTGATGGCCACGATGAGATCCGCCCCCTCGACGCCAACCCGATGCTGGACGGCGCCGGAAATCCCGGCCGCTATGTAAAGCTTCGGCCGGATGGTCTTGCCAGTCTGGCCGATCTGCCGATCAGCTGGCATCCAGCTCTTCTGGACCAACGGGCGCGAACAGCCATGCTCGGCGCCGATTGCTCGCGCGAGGTTCTTCACAAGCTGCAGGTTCTCCGCCGCGCCAAGACCAAGGCCTCCCGCAACCACGACGTCGGCATAGGCAAGGTTTGCCTTTGCCGACTGATTGTCCGGCAGGAAGCCGAGGACTTTGGTAGCGATCTCGTCCTCGGCAAGCGAGAGCTTGTGCCGGATGACACGCCCGACCGGTTTATCCGTCCGCTGCGGCATGGGCATGACCCTTGGCCGCACTGTCGCCATCTGAGGGCGGAAATTGAGCGTATAGATCGTGCACAACAAGGAACCGCCGAAAGTCGGACGCGTGGCGGCGAGCGAACTGTCGGTATCCACATCGAGTTCGGTGCAGTCGGCCGTGAGCCCTGTCTGCAAGGTCGTCGCCACGGAGCCGGCAAGATCCCTGCCGAGTGTGGTGGCACCGAGAAGAAGGATTTCGGGTTTGTGGGTATCGACCAGATCCGTCATTGCCTTGGTGAAAGGCTCGTTCCGATAGTCGGCGAGCAGGGGCGCCTCGGCGATGTAGATAAGGTCAGCACCATAGGCGAATGCTTCGGCAACGGCGTTCCCGACGGCCTCTCCCGGCGGTCCGAGCACGACGCCTGCAAGCTGGACCTGAAGCTTGTCTGCTAATTTGCGGCCTTCGCCGAGCAGCTCGAATGATACGGGGTGGACCTGGCCGCGTTCGAGCTCGATGAAGACCCAGACGTGCCGGTAGTCCTTGAAATGGGCGGGCAGCTCCTTCTTTATGCCGGCGCGGCCGGCGGCAGGGCGAGGGGTTTCTCGGTTCGCGGTCGACATCGTTTTGCTCCTTGCCGTCACGCGCCGCCGTTGAAGGCGAGCTCATGTTCCAGCGCCGGCTGGCGGGTGAAGATTGCGGTGATGAGTTCGTCAGCGACATCGCGCAAGGCCTTCTCGGCGGTGTCGATTAGTGCCGCCTTGTCAGCTCGAGCAGGAGGGGCGAAAACACGCTTGACGACCGTCGGTGAGCCGCGCAGGCCGCATTTGGTGAGATCCTCAATGCCGGCGTCGGCCGCGCTCCATTTCAAGACCTGGCTGCGCGCGGCGCACAAGGCGTCGTGGATCGAGCCCCGGCGGATCTCGTTTGTGCCTTCTAGCATGGTGATGAGACAAGGCAGCCTGCTCTTCAGCATCTGTGTGCCGCCTTCGGAGCGGCGCTCGACCTTGATCTCGCCTGCAGCAAGGTCAATAGAGGGGATCTTCGCGACATAGGTCAGTTGCAGGAGTCCGAGGCGCTTGGCGATGCCGGGCCCGACCTGAGCGGTGTCGCCATCGATCGTCTGCTTGCCGGTGAAGACGAGGTCTGGCGTGCCAAACGTCTCGCCGACCTTCGCGATTGCCTGGGAAAGGGCGAACGAGGTCGCCAGCGTGTCGGAGCCGGCAAAATAGCGGTCGGTCAAGAGCACCGCTCGGTCGGCGCCGTAGCCGAGCGCCTTGCGCAGCGCGTCCTCTGCCATGGGCGGACCCATGGTGAGCACAGTGACTTGCCCGCCATAGGCATCGCGCAGTCTGAGCGCTTCTTCGAGGGCGAACAGGTCGTAAGGGTTGATGATGGTCGGAACACCCTGGCGCATGATTGTGTTCGTCACCGGATGGACCCTTATCTGTGCCGAGTCCGGCACCTGCTTGATGCAGATTACGATGTGCATTGGCGGTTTCTCTAGGCTCCTGTCCGGGTGTGGGCATTGCGGTTATCTCCTTGATCCGCATAATTCGTGCCAAGTCTCTTGCGCTGCCCCCTTCCTACAACTTCGGCTGGTTGCTTCTGACGGCGCTGTGGTGATGACCGGATTTGTCGGCTGCTCGACATTGTCGCGTCGCAACCCTTGTCGCCGCTCATTCCCGTCCGAACCGCTTCAGTACCGAGTCGAACGGGACAAAGGTGTGACCCGGCGCGGCAGGTTTGTTCGGATCGTGGTCTTTGAGCACCTTGAAGACCCGATGCGTGAGCGGCGAGGAAATCGCAAAGTCCTCGTAAGCGCGTTCGAGCGTCGCGCGCACCCTCGCGGCAATCACCTGGTCGGGCAGACCGGAGAAATCTTCTTCGGCAAGGTATTGGCCCACGCGCTTCATTATATGGAGCCGCGAGACATTCAGCACCTTGGGGTCATAGGAGACGCCAAGGACTGAGAAGAACTCCTCCGCGGCCGACAGGCGCTTCAGTCGTGCGAGGATGTCTGTGACATCGATGGGGCGGCTGTCAGCGGAACAATTCATTGCATTCTCCCTGGTCGCAAAACTGTGGCCTTTGCGCGCGCGCGCACGGCTGACCTGGACCCGCACAGCTCGAAGAGGGACGCCTCGCTGCACATTTTATCGTAGAGCTCGACCAGTTGAGTTGCAGTGAGCGTCGATTTGGTCTCGGCCGCCTCGCGCCGGACGCGGGCCACCATCGCGGCTGCCAGATCCGGGTCGAGATCGCGACCGCTTTCGCTCAGCACATGAGCAATCGCAGAGGCGCCGGAATGCTTGCCGATGACGATCCGCCGGCAACGGCCCACGAGAGCCGGATCAAGCCCCTGATAAGTACGCGAGTCCTTCAGCAGCCCTGCGACGTGAATGCCGGATTCGTGGGTGAAAACATCGGCGCCGACGACCGGCTTAGTGGCCGCGGTCTGCCGGCGGGCGGCCCAAGCCACCTGGGCGGCGAGGCTGGGCAATGCGGTCAGCTCGATGCCGGTATCTGCGCCGCCGAAGACCGCCATCGCGGCGGCCACCTCTTCCAGCGCGGCATTGCCCGCACGCTCGCCGAGCCCCAGGACGGTGACGGAGGCATGGCGCGCGCCTGCGCGGATCGCGGCTAGCGTGTTGGCGCCAGCAAGTCCGAGATCGTTGTGCGCATGAAATTCAAGGTCGATTGGAGACTGCACCACCAGCTGGGCGACAAGTTCGAAGGTTGAAAACGGGTCGAGAACACCGACTGTGTCGGCCAGCCTCACGCGGCTTGCGCCGGCGCGTGCGGCCGTCTCGATGACGCGGGCGAGATGATCCCGATTGGCCCGCGAGGCATCCTCGCACCCCACCGCGACGAAGAAGCCGGCGGCGGCGGCGCGCCTGACCATATCATCGATGACCTGGAGCGCTCCCGCCTTGTCGAGGCCGAGCTTGGCGGCAAGTTGGATGTCCGACGCAGGCAGCGACAAATTGACCGCTTGGACCCCGCTCTCGATCGCTGCATCGAGATCCAACGACGTCATCCGGCACCAGGCCATGAGCCGAACCGGAAGACGCCGCGCGACCACGGCGCGAATTGTTTCGATCTCGTCGACGCCCATGACCGGCGTGCCGATCTCGATCTCTGTCACGCCGGCCGCCGCAAGAGCCTCAGCGATCTCCAGCTTTTCCGTCGTGGTAAAGGCGACGCCCGGCGCCTGCTCGCCATCGCGCAACGTCGTATCGTTGAGAGAGACATGACGGGTCATGACCGGTAGCCTGTTCTTCTGCCGCTCACGCATAGACCGGATTACCCGGCCCAGAACCGAAAAAGCTGCGCAGCTTCCCCACGATTGCCGGCATGACCTCGAGCACCCGGTCGATATCCTCTTCGCTGTTGTCCCGCGCCAAGGAGAAGCGGACTGCCGCGTGCGGCGTTTTCATCGCGCTTAGGACATGGCTTGGTTCCAGAGAGCCGGAGGTGCAGGCCGAGCCAGAGGAACACGCGATGCCAATGCGGCTGAGGAGAAGTGGAATTCCATCACTGTCGACATGTTCGAAGGAGATGTTTGCGGTGTTGGGCAACCGTTCCAGGGGATCACCCGTGACACAGGTGCCTGGGATGCGCTGGAGGATCCCGCCCTCCAGACGATCGCGGAGCGACTTTACCCGTGTGGTCTCGTCGTCCATGAACTTCAAGGCGAGTTCGGCCGCCGTGCCGAGCCCGGCTATGCCGGGCGTATTCTCGGTGCCAGCACGCCGGTTGTGTTCTTGGTGACCCCCCTTGATCAGCGAATGGAAGTTGACGCCACGTTTTACGAAAAGCGCACCGATCCCTTTCGGCCCGTGCAGCTTGTGGCCGGAGAGCGACAGCATGTCGATTGAGGTCGACTTCAGGTCCATCGGAAGCTTGCCGACCGCCTGTACAGCATCGGTATGGAATAGGGCGCCCACTTCCTTGGCCAACTCGGCAAGCCTGGCCACGGGGAAGATCACACCAGTCTCGTTGTTCGCCCACATTATGGAAACGATTGCCACCTGTGGGGTGAGGGCGGCCATATAGGCGTCGAGGTCGAGCCGGCCACGGCAATCCACCGGGATCCTGTGCACCTTTACGCGGCGGGTCTTCTCAAGATGCGCGCAAAGCGTCAGCACGGCGGGATGCTCGACCGCGGACGTAACGATCTCGGTTCGGTTGGGCGCCGCCTCGAGCGCTGAAAGAAGCGCTGCATTGTCGCTTTCTGTCCCACCCGAGGTGAAGGTGATCTCATCGTCGAACTCCGCGCCGATCAGCGCTTGCAACTGCCTCCGCGCCTTTCTCACCGCCGCACTGACTGAGGCGCCAAGAGCGTGCGCCGACGAAGGGTTGGCGAATTGATCCCTAAAGAGCGGCAACATCGCTTGCAGGACCGCAGGATCGACCCGTGTGGTTGCGTTGTTGTCGAGGTAGACAGGCTTCATAGGTGCGATCCTCAGTTGACCAGAATGACGCGGCGCGGACCGAGTCGTTGAGCCTCTGGCGCATGCCGTTGATGATAATGGGCCTGAACTGGCAGCCCGCGCAGACGCCCGGAGTGTTTGACGCAGACCGGATCTCCGTCGAGATGGACATGTTCGCAGTGGCCGCCGTCAGCCGTAAGGACGCCCGAACGCGATAACGTTATCGATGAGCCGAATTTGGCACAGCAGCGCGATCTGTCCGCAAGCAGCTCGGGTGACACCAGGACCCGAGCTGTTTCGGGAGGCGGCGTTCTTTGCACCCTACCGGAAGCGAATGGCGGTCCCGAGATCCGTTTTCCTTGGTCTTTAGGACGGGGACATCTGTCGTGCCGGCCATATAAGTCTCCTCTGCCGCAAAATGAGTCCGACGGCCGCATAGGCGCTTCGGGCGTTTAACTGAAGGACTTGCCGCAGCCGCACTTCTCGCGCGCATTGGGGTTATCGAAGACAAAGCCGGAAGATTCGAGCCCGGTGAGGAAGTCAACGGTCATGCCGGCGACATGTGGTTGGGAACCCGCGTCCACGAACAGCTTGATCCCATTTGTGCCAGTGATCGCGTCGCCCTCGCGCGACACGCTCTCCAGGCCCATTAAGTATTTGAAGCCGGCGCAGCCGCCGGCCTCGACCATGATGCGAAAACCTTCCGCCGGCTCGCTGGCGCGGGAAAGAGCAGTCTTGAAGGCAGCAACAGCGTTGTCGGTGAGCGTAATCATGGCTCCATTCTCCTCAGTCCGGGACCTGCTTGCGCATCACGTCGCATGCACCGTGCCAAAGCGAAAAAACGTTTCAACACAGCGGGGCATCTCTGACACTGCCGTGCTTCTTGTGAGTGCATTGCAGCGAAGGTGTCGGCAAACCGACACGTACTGTCGGTTTGTCCGGTCCCGCCACCAGGGATGTTGGGCCTGAGTTCCCGGTTGAACTCACATCACCAAGTACAGAACTTCTTCTGAGCTTGCTTCGGCGCAGTTGGCACGGTTTTTGAAGCTCCGTTTGGCGAGACGGCAAGAGCATGCCGATCCACAACCATGCCGTGGGTGCCCGCGCGATGGATGGGGCGAAGCAGGGGAGCAACATGTCAGGACCGGGTCAGACACGCGTTGTTTGGCAAAGCAGCGCCGCCCGTGGCATCCGAATGCCCGCTTGGCCGATTGCGACAACACCCACACTCGCTCACCCACCGCCCAGTAGCGGCCGACCGGCTCGATGGATGCCATTGGCATGTGCCTGCCGCCGGTTTTCGCACGGGTGCGACGCCGTGCGCACGCTGTCCAGACACCTTGTTCATGGGCCAGCAGCAGATCAGGATCGAGCATTTCGGCGCGCCTCATCGGCTGAAGATTCCCGGGCAGGGCAGATGATCCTCACACGTCGGTAGAAACAGAGGTAAGCATGGACCAACGCGAGAAACCGTCGCCGGACGAAATCCGGCGGGCGTGCAAAGACAATCCGAAGATCCGGGAGCATGATCTCGCCGCTCGATTGGGCATTTCGGAAGTCGAGTTGGTCGCGGCGCATTGTGGTCATGGCGCGGTGCGCATCGAGCCGCGCGTTGATGATCTGCTGACCGGCCTCGAAGCGGTCGGCGAGGTGATGGCAGTCACCAGCAACGATAGTGCCGTGCACCAAAAGATCGGCGTGTACGGCAAAGTGGTCACCGGCAACCAGCATGCCATATTGCTCGGCGACGGGATCAACCTGCGCATCTTCCCGAAAGCGTGGGCGTATGGCTTCGCCGTCGAGAAGCGCGAGGGAGCCGAGATCCGCCGCAGCCTGCAATTCTTTGATGCCACCGGCGAGGCGATGCACAAAGCTCATCTCAGGCCCGCCTCGAACCTGCAGGCCTATCAGGATCTGACGGCAGAGCTTGTATCCTCCGATCAGGAGCCGATCATATTGCTCGAGGCGAGCGGGGCGCGCGATAACACGGTGAGTCCAGACCACGCCGCCACGGTCGACGACCTACGCGAGCACTGGGGCCGGCTAAGCGACGTGCATCAGTTCTACCATATGTTGAAGACACTGAAGCTCAGCCGCTGCCAGGCTATGCGTACGGCCGACGAGGATAACGCCTGGCTGCTCGACAATGATGCCGTTGGCGCCCTGTTCCAACAGGCGGCCGAAGACGAGATGCCGATCATGTGCTTTGTCGGCAATCGTGGTTGCATCCAGATCCATTCCGGCCCGATCAAGTCGGTCAAGCAGATCGGGCCGCGGATCAATGTGCTCGACGAGACCTTCCATCTGCATCTGAGGACCCATCGCATCCGCGAGGTCTGGGCCGTGCGCAAGCCGACGAGGGACGGTCACGTCACGTCCATTGAAGCCTATGGCGCGGACGGCAAGATGATCATCCAGTTCTTCGGCAGGCGCAAGGAAGGCGAACGCGAGGGCAGCGACTGGCGGTTTCTGGCCGAGAGTCTGCCATGTGTTCCCGGTCCGGATGTGGAGAGTGCCGACAGGCCCTCGGATTGAACCGGCCGCCATAGGACTCGGCAGCACGTTCCGACAGCGGCTCGCGAGGAATTTAGCTCCATGTGCGGAAAGGCTTGCCTCCATAAGCGCATACGGACGGTTGGGTGTGCACGCCGGAACAGACCGCATCGATACAGTCAAGCTCGTCGCGGCCGGACTGCTGCGCACGAGTGCATCGCCGTCTGACCGAAAATCCTTGCAGCGCCTGCGAGCGATAAAACGCATACGCCATCATCGCCGAACCGAAGCGCGGCTCGATCTTGTTGATATTCCCGATCAAACGCCGTCGGGTCTTGTCGGATCGCACCCGATCCTTGCGCTGGATCGCATCGTTGCTCAATCCGGGCCGTGCGAGGCGATCTCCTCGCTCGTCGACCGGAAGGCTGTGCAGCAGCAGCCAGGCCGAACAGCCCGATGTCGCGGACTCGACAAAACCGACCACGGATGTCGGTTGTCGGACGTTGTCCTAAGAATGATGGACAGGTGATCATCAACTTAGCGGCGGCGGCCCAGTTCAGGCTGGCGTCGCTTGGTACAGGCCAGGGGCACGCCTATCCGGCACGCGACTTGCTTTGACAATTTGGCCAGCGGGGTGTCAGCAGTGCGTCACGATCTCAGAGGTGATTGATCGCCTCTCAACCCTAACGGGATAAGCGGCGGCTTTGCTTCTGACGGCAGCGCGGCGGAGATGCCCTTCTGATTGACTTCGCAACCGATCTCATCGCGCTGGCAGTGGGCTGATCGGGCGACAGATCTCGAACGCGCCCGACCCGAGACGCACCCATACGGAAATCGATTTTATCAACAGCGGTGCAATCTCAATCGAGCCATGAACGCCAATGTAGAGAAAGCAAGATGGCGACCAACCCCGTTCCAGATCATGTCCCGCCCGAAATGGTGAGGGATTTCAGCCTGTTTACATCGCCAGGGATGCCACCAACACTCAACGGGGATCCACACGCAGCTGTCGCTCGCGTACATGACGGGCCTCCGATCTTTTACTCCCGCTACAACACGCAAGATGGCCGGGGTACCTGGGTCATCACCCGTGCCGCGGACCAGCGGAAGGTGCTGCAGGACGCAGAGACTTTTTCCAGCCATCGCAGCATCTTCTCCTCCATACTGGGTGAAAACTGGCCGACGATCCCGCTTGAGCTCGATCCACCGGCCCATGGCGTCTTTCGCTCACTGCTCAATCCGCTGCTTTCGCCAAAGCGGGTGTTGGCTTTGGAACCGGCTGTCCGCGAACGGGCGGTCGAGCTGATCGAAAGGATCGCCGCGTCGGGCACAAGCTGCGACGTGATGAAGGATTTTGCCTTTCCTTTCGCGGTGAGCACCTTTCTTCGCTTTCTGGGGTTGCCCGATGACCGACTCGATACATTCGTCGGCTGGGGGAAAGATCTGCTCCACGGCGACGATAAGGAACGACCCGTGGCTGCCCGGACGATCGTGGCATTCATCGACGAACTTGCAGCCATGCGCCGCCAGGAGGCGGTTGACGATTTCATGACCTTTATCGTGCAGGCACAGGTCGAGGGCCGCCGGCTGACGGACACCCAAGTCCGCGGCATCGGCGTGCTTGTCTTCGTCGCTGGGCTCGACACGGTCGCAGCAGCTATAGGCTTTGACTTGGCGTACCTCGCGCGCAACCTCAAAGATCAGCAATTGCTGCGGAGCGAACCGGACCGCATCCCGCTCGCAACCGAAGAATTGCTGCGGGCCTATCCGCCCATTCAGTTGATCCGCGTGGCCACGAAAGATATCGACTTCGAAGGCGCGCCGATCCGGAAGGGGGACTATGTTTCCTGCGCCACGATGATTGCCAATCGTGACCCGGCGGAATTCGAATGCCCCAACACGATCGATTTGGAGCGGGAGGACAACCGCCACGCAGCGTTTGGCTATGGTCCCCACCGTTGCCTTGGCTCACACCTTGCCCGGCGGGAGATTGTCATTGGCCTGGAGGAGTGGCTGGCGCGCGTCCAGGCTTTCAGGATCAAGCAGGGTACGGCGCCGATAACTTCTGGCGGCCATGTGTTCGGGATCGAAAATTTGATCCTGGACTGGTCTTAGGCCCGCCCCGAGCCGGGGCACAGACAATGGAGGCAGTGCCATGCGCATCATCGTCCAAAAGGCCAAATGCCAGGGCCACGCGCGATGCGCGGCGCAAGCGCCTGACATCTTCAAACTCGATGATGACGGTTACATCCTGCTTGGTGACATTGAAGTTGCGGAAGGGGAGGAACTGCCTGCATCACGAGGCGTGCGATCCTGTCCTGAACGTGCGCTGGAACTCACCCGCTGCGCGCTTTGAGGACTCATTCAACCGAGAGTCTGGCGGGCTTGAAGCATGTGGCCGCACTCAGCACGCGACCTCTGTCCCGCACGGTTCACGTCCAACTCTGCAGGGGCATTTCCGGCGCCTGTGTTCCCCGTGAGGCGCAAACGGCAGAGCCCGCGGTTCGCGAAACGCCTCCTTCCAATCAAAGAATTTGCGACAGAGCCGAGTGGACCAGACGAAATTGCCGAACTACTCGACCGCGAGGCAATCCGCGACTGCGTACACCCGAAGAACTGCCCGACCCATGTTGCGGCAGGCCGGGTCTCTGCATGAATTGATAGGACGAAACCAGGAGAACGCACCATATTTGCCCAACATTATGCCCGGCTCAGCACCGGCCAATGGCCGCACATTGAGCTGGAGAGGAGGTTCGACCAGCATGTGCTTGCCTGTGTGCTTTCACGTGCGCTCGAGGAGATCGAGGCCGGCGAGGCAACGGCGACGGAGGCAACCGGACTTTCGCGCGCGGAGCTGCGCGATGTCCTGGTCCGCTGTTTCCCTGCTTTTCCTATCAACGCGTTTGCCTTGAAAGAGGTGAGCGAGCCCGAGCCGGATCTGGAAGAAGAACTTCTGAATGGACTGCTGCTGGCGCATGCCCGACATGGCGACCCGGCGAGCGCCCGCTTCGCCAAGATCATCGCCCGGCGTGCCATGCGCAATGACCACCTCTGGCAGGACCTTGGCCTTTTCAATCGAACCGACCTCGGCCGCCTGCTCGCCTGGCATTTTCCGACGCTGGCGGCCGGCAACACCCAAAACATGAAATGGAAAAAATACTTTTATCGCAAGCTCTGCGAGGCCGAAGGCTTTTCGCTGTGCAGCTCCCCCAGTTGCCGGGACTGCAATGATTTCGAAAGCTGCTTCGGCCCGGAGGAAGGCGAAAGCCGCCTCACACGGATTAACAACGGCATCGCCTCGGATTGAGAACCGCTTTCGTTACAGCCGCCGCGCTCGCGCCGCGCCATATGTCTCTTGTCGAATGTCGACTGACGCCTTCGAGGATTGAATGCTGTGCCTGCTGTCCGATTACTCGCCATGCTCGCTTCGGCGGGCGCCGCCATGATGGCGGTGCAGGATGCGACCCGCACCATCGCCGCCGAGCAACTGGTGTTCTCCGGGCCGTTGCTGCTCGCCTGCCTGGCGGTTGCGGCGGCTACACGGCCGCGGTTCACCGCCGTGATTGTTCGCGGTGCACAGTTTCGCCTCGATCACGCAATGAGGCCTGATCACTGGAGCCTCGTCCGGCGCAATCCCGCTACCGGGGCCAGATATTTGGTGACCTTTGGTGAGTCTTGGTGTATTCTTGTGCCGAAGCACTTGGGGGTATACGCGATATGAAAAAGGACGAGCCGCGGCTCACAGTCACGGTCGAGCCTAAGATCTATGAGGGCTTATTAGATGTCACCGACCGACGACACCCGCGGCTGACGAAACGCTACGTGATCGAACTCGCACTCACCCGACTCTTCGAGGACGTGAACCGCGGGCAATTACAACTTGGCTTGGAGGTGCAGAGTGGCCGACGCAATTGACGCGCCGGATCTCCCGGTGATCTCGCTTTTCTCAGGGGCTATGGGGTTGGACCTTGGCCTGGAGAGGGCTGGCTTCCGTGTGGCTGTGGCTCTGGAGTGCAACCCCTATGCGGTAGCAACGATCCGGAAGAACCGGCCGGATCTGCCGCTGATCGACCGTCCTATCGAGGGCGTGTCGACAGAGGAGATCCTAGAGGTAGCCGGCCTAAGGCCGGGTGACCCTGTTGTGGTTGCGGGCGGCCCTTCGTGTCAGGTTTTTAGCACGGCCGGAGCACGCGGCTCGCTCGCTGATCCTCGCGGGGAGCTCTTCGAGCATTTCGTCCGGGTGGTGCGCGAGAGCCAGCCGCGGTTCTTCGTCATGGAGAACGTTCGCGGGCTTCTGTCGGCAGCCGCCCGGCACCGGCCGCTGAGCAAGCGTGGTCCGGGACACCCGCCCCTTGCACCTGACGAAGAGCTCGGTTCGGCATTCCAGGTCGTCGTGGAGCACCTGCGAGATTTGAAATACTACACTGTCTTCGACATCCTGAACTCCGCGGACTACGGGACTCCCCAGACGCGGCAACGTCTCCTGTTGCTGGGGAGCCGCGACGGTGAAGCCCTCAAGATGCCGGTGCCGACGCATATGCGGGACGGTGCGGAAGGCAAATCCCGATGGCGCACTTTACGGGATGCCGTAGGCGGCCTCACGGATCCGCTTCCAGAATTCTACACGTTCTCCCCGGCCAGGGAGAAGTTCCTGAAACAGGTGCCTGAGGGCGGCAACTGGCGCGACCTGCCACATGAGGTGCGCAAAGAGGCGCTCGGTCGCGCGTTCGACTCATGGGGCGGTCGGTCTGGCTTCTTCCGCCGCCTTGCCTGGGATCGACCGAGTCCGGCTCTAACGACCCGTCCCGATAGCAAAGCGACGAGCCTCTGTCACCCGACCGAGCTGCGTCCGCTGAGTGTACGTGAGTATGCTCGTGTCCAGGAGTTCCCCGACGACTGGATATTCGCCGGCCCAGTTCGCAAAAAATATGAGCAAGTCGGTAACGCTGTCCCACTCGGCCTCGGCGAGGCAGCCGGCCGTGCACTCCGCAACATCATGTCTATGCCTTCGGTTGCCGGACGGTTTGGGCACGTCGAGTGTTTCAACCTCGACCTGTTGACAAAGCTCATGAAGCGTCCTCGGACAATCGTGAACCCACCGCGTATGCGGAACGATACCGAGACAGAGACGATCACTGGCTGGTACAAAGAACCAGGCCGGCTGCGGCGAGATGCGCTTGCATACGCGGCGCCTGAGATCGAAGATGAACTCCGCGCGCTTATGCGCCTGCCCGCAGTCGCGGAGGTCCCTGAGCTGTACGAGGAGCCGACGAACTGTGACGGAGAAAGCGCGGCGGGTGACTGGCCTGCTGAAGGCGAGGTACCGCTCGCCGCGGCTGAATAACAAAGACGACGCTCTCGACGAGCTCTTTTTTATCCTCTTGTCCCAGATGACGACAGGACCGAGCTATGAGCGTGTCTACAACCGGTTGAAGGCAGCTGTGCCTAACTGGTCGCAACTGCTGAAAATGGATCTGACTGTCCTAAAAGCGCTCATCGGAGATGCCGGTCTCGCCAACCAGAAAGCGCCACGTATGGTGGCTATTGCCAACCAACTCGCCCGAGACTTTGGCGAGGTCACACTCGAACCCCTCCGACGGATGACGGACAGAGACGCAGAGACTTTCCTCACGACGCTGCCCGGCGTCGGACTGAAGACCGCGAAGTGCGTGCTCATGTACAGCCTCGGTCGCGAGCTGCTCCCGGTCGATACGCACGTTGCTCGCGTGTCCCGCCGACTGATGCTTGTTGGAGATGCTCCGAGCCGGCTTTTCGTCGCTAATCTGGAAGCAGCGGTGCCGCCGGACTGTCGGTACGACTACCACGTAAATGTACTCCAGCATGGTCGAGAGCTGTGCCGACCCATGCGTCCCAAGTGCCCAGAGTGTCCCCTTTGGGCACTATGTCCCTCAGCGGGATACTCCCAGCGCCAAAGCAATGCGGGTTGACAAGTTGCTGGTCGCACCATGCCATCCCATGCGGAGAGCCGCGACAACCCTTCTGCCCGGGCGGACGTACAGGTGTAGGCGAAGCGCGGGAAAGGCACGGTTGCTTAGTCTAGAACCCGTTAATGACTGCCAATGTGTCCGTCAGTCGCAGCGCGTCGTGCTGTTGACTTGGCACACCCATTATCAATCTTTCATCAGGAGGTCAGCGGCAGCTCGAGCCTCTTCCAAGAAAGTATCGCGGGTGGGCGGAGGGGTGACCACGTCTCCGAGGAGCGACTGTGCGGCCAGTTCCTTGGTCACGAGCCGCTCATACTCCTGGATCTCGAGGGTCTTGTCGCAGAGCAAGATGAGATACTCAACGTCCCGCTGCTGGCCGCGCCGATGGATGCGGTCGAGACTCTGCAGGTAGTGCGCCGCTTGGTTGGACAGCGATTCGTACACTGCAAATCTTGCACGGTGTAGCGTGAGGCCGGCACCCGCAGCCGCCGGGTTGGCCACCAAGATCATCGACTCGTTGTCCTCCTGGAAGCGGCGGACCGTCTCTCTACGCGTGTCGATGTCGGTAACCTGCCCGTCGTAGCGCATGGCTCCATGCGCCTTATAGCGCTCGACAATGGCTGTGATTGACTGCGTATAGAACGACCACACCAGCACCTTTTCGTTCGCAGACATCAACCGTCTGACCACGGCGTCTAGCGCTTCGAGCTTCGCGGGCGTCTCGCTGTATGAGGGATCGATCGCAGAGGGGTTCGAGCACAGCTGGAGGAGCGCAGATCTGCGGGCGAGGAAGTTGGCGTATCGACGCCCGAACTCCTTCTCGTCGGTCTGCTCGATATCGGAGACCAACTCGTTAAGGGTATGCTCGTAGAGGCGTCGCTGCTGCCGGGCGAGCGGGACGAAGATGCGTTGAAAGCTCTTCGCTGGGAGGTCGGGCAAGACCTCCGCCTTCAGGTGTCTAGTGTAGAGGCCACGCTTGTCGATGACGGACTGCACGACGGGAGCTGCCTCCGCTCGATCAGTAGGGACTTCGACACCTTCGAAGGCAAGGCCGAAGTCGACCAGGCTGAACTGCTGGACAAGGTCCTGTGGAGCATTCGGCGCGGGCGTCCCGCACAGCACGTAAGCGCGACCACACCACTCCCTGAGCCGCCGGATGGCGCGGGTTCGCCGCGCGTCCATGGACTTGATAAAGAACGACTCGTCGACTGCGAGTACCGTCCGGCCTGGACGGCTGCGGAGAAGTGCGGAGAGTTCTCCCTCCATGCTCACGGCAGTTTCGAAGTTAGTGACCAGTACCTCGGGGTCATCCTGCAACACACGACGCTTCTCGCGTGCAGATCCTGAGACCACTGCTATGCGGTAGAGGTCTGGCCTAAACCGCCCGAAGTCCTTCGGCCACTCGGGCACCATGCTCTTGGGCGCAATGATCAAGACGCGATCAGCCTCATTCCTAGCGGCAAGAAGGTCGAACGCGTAGATAAGGGTGACTGTCTTGCCCGCGCCCTGCTCGTCGAAAACGCAGAGCCCGAACCCCCTCTTGATCGTCATGGCCGCGACATTGAGAACCTGATGCGCGTCGAGGACGGCGAGACCCGCGCTGTCCTCGACCTCCGTCCGGGCCGCGTCCGACCCCTCAGCCTTGAGTCGCTGGACGTGACGCACAGCTTCTTCGAAGACCTCGGAGGCACGGCGCCTATTCTCAACGAAACGGCGTGCCTCCGGTGTCCACCGCAGGATAAGGTGCTGAGTCCGCTCGAGCTGGCCAGCGAGCTGGTGCGGCACGAATACTCCGTTGGCAGAGCGCCGCACCGAGTTACTTGCACCGAGCGCGGACTTAACCGTGGCCAACAGGCCTATCGCGTCTGCGGGATCTCTCCCGGTTAAATACAGACCATCGAGCCCGTCGCCGACACGTACATCGGCGGCTGTCTGACCGGCCCACTGTTCATGCCGCATGGTGGGCCTCGTTCGAAGTTGGTGCTTCGGTAGGCTCGACGTAGCTCTCAATCAGCTTCAGTGCGCTGTACAAACGGTCGAGGTTTTCCTGCGAGAGCGCGTCCGGGGGGCCGGGGCGAAAGATTTTGACCGGCGCGTTCTCGAGCCAGTTGGTAAATATCTCAACGCGCTTGTTTGCACCGACCGTGCGCTCGATTTCGCGACTCGCCCTGGCGAGCGCAATCCCCGTGTCGACAAGGCGCTGTGCCTCTTTCTGGTTCCGCTGGTCACCTGCTTCCCGGAAGTACGTCAGCGCGTCATCGTTCTCAGAGACCGAGCGGAGTTCGCGGATCTGGTTCCAGTTCTTGAACTTGCCGTCATACAACAGGTCGTAGACTAGGCTTTTGAAGCTATCGTCTTCATTTAGTGCTGCAAGTACACCATTCCGCCGGCCTTTGCCTAACTCATCGAAGTACTGAAAGTACTTCTCTGCCTTATGCTTGACGGCGTATTTGTCCTTCTTTCCTTCCGTGACATGGTAGTCCTCGAACTCCGATGCGAGTTCAATCATCCCGACATAACGGCTGACCTCGTCCGTGGCGATCGCGAACTTGCGAGCGATCTCCCGGCGGATATCCTTCTGCCGTGCCGGCGCTGGATTGGCGCGTCCTTCTAGCGCGAGGAGGGCCTGCCAGTGTTCGTAGACCTTCCGCGCCTTCACGTACTGAGGCCAGTCCTGCTTGTGATCTGGCTCGAAATTGAGCGACACGATGACTGCCTCGCGGTCGTCCTCGGTTGCGTGTTCTGTCAGCTGCCATACCTGCACCCACTCGGCGCGTCGCTTCTGGTCAGCGTCGAAGTCGTTGCTGTTCAAAATGAAGTAACAAGCCGTGATCCGACGGTTGCCGTCCAGGAGGTTGCCTTCCCGGTCGATTATGGGGGGTTTGCGGACGCCGTTTGCCGCAATGCTGCGTGCCAGCACTTCAATCTCGAACTGGTCGTCCTCAGCGAGCCCTGGCAGACTCATCTTCCCGAGCATGATCGCCAACAGCTCGTCTGCCTCCGGCGTCCGACCATGGACTTGGAAGAATTGGTTCAGGTGGATATCGATACGTTGGTTCTCACCCCAAAGATTGATGTCACGCGTGCGGACGAAGCCCTCCCATACCGGGACGCTCCGTTCGTGGAACACAGGCGTGGGGCGGATGGGTCGCGGTTGGACTCCGTTATAGCTGACAAGCTGTACACTTGGCTGGTCGGCTGGGCTCTGAGGGCGGAGTGCGACCCGCACTGCCTCGACGCGGTCAATGAGCGTGTCGATATCCGCCGTCATCTGTGCTGTAACCACACGATCCTCGCGCGCCTCGGCGCGTTCGCGCATCACCGTGAGCACGCGACCAAGCAGGGTGCGAGCCTCGTCTCGGTCGAGAGGCTGATCGAGGCCAGCCTGCAATACATCGCGGACGATGTTCCCCATGTCGGCAGAGACGCGCTCTGCTGCAGCGATGAGGTCGCGGAACTCATTGGAGAGGTCATTCATTGGTAGGTTTCCTCTTCGATATTCTCGGCGTTGTCGTTGGCGCCCAAGTCGGACGGGATTTCTTCGGGCAGTTCGATCCCATGGTTTCGAGCGGCGGTCTTGAGGCGGTCGAGCCCGCGCGACATGAGCGCGCGCGCGGCGTCCCGGCCAATGCCGAGTGTGTCAGCGACAACTTCAGCAGAGAGGTCGGGTTCGCCTGCCTCGACAGCCTCGATGACGAGTTCCATCACGTCCCGAACTTGACCGTGACCGACCGCGCTGAGCAGTTGGCGTGCGAATCGCACTGCTTCGGTCCGCCGGTATTCGGCGAGGTCGTCGGCCTCGCGTCGCTCGTCGGGGGATAGTTCGATCTCGCCGGCGCAGTCCGACGCGTCATCGATCTCACGCATATCGAGGTGGCCGCGGTTCCATCGGCCGTTCGCGATGTTGTCAGCCGCCTTCCAGAGCCAGGCACCTATGCTGCCGACCCTGCGTCCTGTCGAAACAGCGGAATACGCGCCTTCGACCGCCTCGGCGACGCTATCGTCGACATCGGCCGCAGGCAGTTTGGACCATTTGGACTGGAGCATACGCTTCAGACCGGCGAGGTAGCCACTCGCATGAAGCGCCTCGATCATGCCTAGTGCGTCCTTCGCCTCGGCTGCCTTCTGGGCTTTGGACAAGAAGGCAAACGCCTTGGCGACGGGATCTGATCCCGGGGGTTCTTCCTCGTTCAAACTCGCCGTCCCCTTTTTGCGAACCAGCGGGTTGCCGGTCACCTACATACAGTAGTCTAGGGGCGAAACAGGGTGAGCGGGAACGCAGCGAATCAAAGCTTAGGAACCCATTTTGCGTAAAGGCTCTTCGAGCCCGTAGGAACCGTCTTGGCATCAACGAGAGCGACGAGCGAGCGGAACCGCTTCTCGCAGCCGCTGTTCGAGTTGATGCGACTTGCCACGAGGGTTGAGGCCTTCGGTAGATCCAGCATCAGCTTGACCTCGTTTGGCGAGAACGACTTCACCATCTCATTGTAGGACGGCGACGCCGCGTTCGAGACGCCGTATGAGTTGCCAGTCGCTGCCGTCACGACCGCCTCCACAAAAGTGGCCTGCGCTGTTTCCGGAACGCGGTTTTTCCGCGACAGCTTGAGGAGCCGATCGGCGAAGGGCGGCTCGTTGTGGAAGTTATCCCAGCCATTGTGCACACTTAAGAGCTTCCTACTCGCTGATGTGAAGATACTGTGAACCTCGGCTTCGCTCAGCAGCGACAATTGGCCCAGCGTCTCGAAGAACTGCAGCGAAGCCTTCTGACGGGCTTCGTCGCCTTTTGCCTTATAGTCCTGGTGTCGATCCACCAGCGCCGACCTGGTCCGGGGGCTAAGGTCGTTACTGAACGATTCGCAGATTGCGATGGCGTTCAGGCGGGCTTCCTCTCCCGACGCTGGGTCACAGTAGATGCCGTGTAACATGACGAAGATCAGTTCGCGCTGGGCCTCGAATGTTTCCTGGATACGGCGTTCCCATTCTTGTCGTTGATCCTTCTTGAACTTCGTTGCTTTCAGCGCGGCGAGCAGGGACTTTGTGTCCACCCCCTTAGGGTTGTGGGCGCTCGAGAGCGCATGCTTCTGGCAGCGGCTTAGGAAGCTCAGGAACTCGTCTTCGTCGACCGTCCCCGCAGCTGGGTGTGCGATAGAGAAACTGTTGCGTGTGGCCCTGCACTGATCGAGGAAGAAGAAGTCGTCGTCACCGATCAGGTTGAGCTTACGGCAGAGGTCGAGCAGCTCGGCGTCCTTGAGGTCGAGGAGCGTGTCCTCGTCGAAGGACTTGTCGTCGAGGATCTGAGGGACGACGTTGATGCCGAACCGTCGCACCTTGTCACGCAGTTCCACCACGGCCGCGTTCCAAACGTAGTTGATGGCTGCGTCGAACAGACCGCTGGCGACGGCAACACACATTTTGACGATCCGCTCATCGCGCAGGTGCGGAGGGATCTTCTTGATCAGGCGTGGGAGCTGGGACCAAGCATGGGCGATCTGGTCGTCCTCGGCGAGCACATTGCGGGGGACTCCCAACGCGGCGGTAAGTTGGGCTAGCATGGGCGAGGAGAGAGGGGTCACGTCGGGCAGTGTGACGGCGGGCAGGTCGGTCTTTGGCTTAACTAGGACGTTGCTCATACCTACTCCTTGCATGGACGAGACCATCTCGCCCCATCGGTAGTCTTTAGCCGAAACAGAGTGAGGTCAGCCGGCGCGTGCGGCCTTTGTGCGATTACGTCCACCTGCCGCTCTTTTAACGCTACGCACGGAGACGGCTTTGGGAGCCACGACGTCGCCGAGCCGCTCTATACGGAGGGGCGCACGCGAGGGAAGGCGAACGACGAGTTCGAGTTGCCCCCCGATCGCCTCGACGTAGCTTTTAAGAGTAGACAAGTACATGTCGGCTTGTTTCTCGATCTTCGAGACCGAAGGCTGCTTGATCTTGAGGACCGAAGCGATTTCGGCCTGGGCCTTTCCAGCGGCACGCCGCAAATCGCCGAGACTCTCGACTTCTCCCCTTAACTCTTCGAAACGCGCGTCGACCCGCTCCCGACGATCCTCGGGGAGCGCAGCGATTAGGTCGTCAAGCTTGCGTCCCATCACTTCTTCTCCTTCTTCGCGGCCGCCAAACGGTCGAGATGCCCTTGATAGCGCTTGTCCGCCTTGGCGATCAGACTTTTATAGAAGCGCTTCTCACTCACGCCCGACTTATCGCCGGCGACGAGCAGGATCGCCTTCCGCTTCCGGTCGAATGCGAACGCAACCCGCCAGACACCATCATCAGCGTCGAAGCGAAGTTCTTTCATGTTCGCGAACGACGAGTCATTCAAGGTATCCGCATGCGGTCGCCCCAGCTGGGGACCGAACACACCGAGCAGCTTAGCCGAGGCCAATAGCTCATCTTGGACTGTCTGGGGCAACGCCTCGAACTCCCCATCGAACTCATCGCCAAAAACGACTTCCCAAGTCATATATAGCTCCTAGGCTATGTGGTCAACATCGTCAAGCTGCCGAAGGATAGTCTGCGGCCGAAACAAGGTGCGCGCGGTCGGGGATAATCCGGCCGCCGTTGACACGACGGGCAATTCCGACATGTCTGCGCTATTCGAGCGGCATCGTCACCGGCGTTCTGACGGGCATGGCCGGCGCGTAGCTGTCGCTTGCTCAGAATCCCGGCTTGTCGTGAAGGATATGACCGCCAGCAAGGGTTCCATCGCGCCGGCAGCGCTCACCGTCGCCAAATGGAACCCGGTGCCGGCGAGGTTCGCGTGTCTGGCGGGGAAGGTCGCGTGGGCCGGAGGTGAAGCCGGCGAGGCGCTTGCGCTGGTCCATGCGTAATCGTGCGGAGGATCGCGCCGCGCCGTGCATGCGATTGGAACTCTCGTCCCGCTGCGCTGCTGAGATCTCTCCTGTCAGGCGGTCTAGGTTTCGCGCTTCGGGCCGAGCAGGAAAACTATGAGGGCAGCCACGGACGTGGCAACAGCACTGTAGGCAATGGCGCTGGTAACCCCCGCATTCTCGACCAATAGTCCGCCGAAAATCGCGCCGGCTGCGATTGCCACTTGGAATACTGTGACCAGCAGCACACCGGCGCTTTGGGCCTGCTCGGGAACGGCCCTCCGTACCATCCACGTCTGCAATCCCACTGGCACCGCGCCGAAGGCAAACCCCCACGCGGCAACAGCAATCGCCGAGGCCAAGGCCGATGCTCCCGCCGTCAGCAGCGAAACAGCGGCAATCGCTATGAGCAGCGGTGCAAGGGCCGCGACTGCCTTGAGACTGTACTCGGCCAGAAGCCCGCCGGCCAAATTGCCGAAGAATCCGCCGATGCCAAAAGCAAGCAACACAAGCGAGATCGTCTCTACATCCAGCGCGGGAATCTTCTCGAGGAAGGCGCGGATATAGGTGATTCCGGCGAAGTGGCCGGAAGCGACCAGCAGGACGACCAAAAGCGCAATTTTGACCATCGGAATCTTGGCTACATCCAGCAGGCTGCGGAAGCTAGCCACTCCAATCGGAGGCAGTCTCGGAATGGTTATGAGCTGCACGAGCAGTGTAGCGACGCCGCCGGCTGCGGCGAGCATGAAGGCGCTTCGCCATCCCCAGATATCGCCGACATAAGCGCCGATTGGAGCTGCGCAGACGGTAGCTACGGAAACGCCGGTGAGGATGATCGACATAGCGCGCGGCAGGAGGTGGCTTGGAACGAGCCGCATCGCCAGTGCTGCCGACATCGACCAGAAACCTCCGAGCGCTATGCCGAGCACGACGCGTGCAGTCAGGAGAGCCGCCAGCGACCACGCGCCGGCCGCCAGAACGTCCGACAGGATCAGCAGCAGCGTCATGGTCCACATGACGGTCCTGCGATCCAGGCGCTTTGTGATAATGGCCACCGTCGGCGCCGAGATCGCCCCGACGATAGCTGTCGCCGTCATCGCCTGTCCAGCCGCTCCCTCGCTGATACCGAGATCATGCGCGAGGGGCGTGAGTAGGCTGACAGGCAGAAACTCTGCCGTGACCAGCCCGAAGGTGCCCAAGGAAAGCGAAATGACCGCACCCCATGCGGGACCAGACGGTGGGACGGGCTTTTCTGGATCGTGCAGAACAGCGTCCATGACACCTGCTGCGGATTGGGTCATGAACGAAGTCTCCACTTTGATGCAATGCAACGTGATGTTGGCTGCCTTGACCCAAATCTAAAAACACAAGCGCATTTCCCGGCGGCGTTGCACGGAGGAGGGGATGTTCATTGCTTCGCGATATTTTGTGACGGTGCGGCGCGCAACATCGATGCCGGTTTCCTTCAGCCGGACAGCGATGTCCTCATCGGAAAGCACGTCGCCGGGAGATTCTGCGGCAATGATCGCTTTGATCCGATGCCGGACAGCTTCGGCGGAATGCGCATCGCCGCCTTGGCAGGACGCGATCGCGACGGTGAAAAAATACTTCAGTTCAAAGACTCCGCGCGGGGTAAGCATGTACTTGTTCGAGGTCACCCGGCTTACCGTCGACTCGTGCACGCCGATCGCGTCAGCGACGGTTCTAAGATTGAGAGGCCGCAGGTGGGCGACGCCATGTTCCAAAAAAGCATCCTGCTGACGCACGATTTCAGCCGCAACCTTAACAATGGTCTTGGCGCGCTGATCGAGGCTGCGGATTAGCCAGTTCGCGTTTTGCAAGCATTCGTCGAGAAATGCTTGATCTTTCGAATTTTGGGCAGTTTGACGCGAGACTTCGGCATAGTAGCTTTGATTGATCAGCAGCTTTGGCAGCGTGGCGGGATCAAGTTCGATCTGCCACCCGCCTTGCGGTGAGGGCGTGACCCAGACATCGGGTATGATTGATTCAGACGCACCGCATTGGAATCGGTTTCCAGGCTTGGGATCGAGCGCCCGAATCTCATGCATCATGTCGAGAAGGTCTTCTTCATCGACGCCGCAATGCTGCTTCAGCGCCTCAAAATCGCGTCGCGCAAGCTTTTCAAGATTGGCAACCAAAGCTGCCATTGCCGGGTCGAGCCGGTTTCGCTGGCGCAACTGGATCTCGAGGCATTCTCTGAGACTTCGCGCAAAAACTCCCGGTGGATCAAATTGCTGCAAGGTTCCGAGAACCCGTTCCACAACAGCCTCACGGACATTCAGGCTCTCGGCCAGCTCCAAAAGGTTTGCCCGAAGATAGCCAGTGTCTTCCAGATCGGCGGCAAGCTGGCCAGCGATCAGCCGCTCCTGTGGTGTGAACGCAGTGAGGGCGATCTGACGAGCGACATGGTCGTGCAATGTTTCGGCGAGGGTGGCAAACTCGTCGAGGGAAGGGCCATTGCCCGGCGGGTTGTTGGTGGTGTTGCGGAGTGATTTCCATTGCCCGAGCCGTTCAGGCGACCCTGCCCCGGTTGGTCCTTCAACGGCGTTTGCGCCAGGGCCGACAGGCTGATCCGCTCCCGAAATCGAAACATCGTCAAAAGGCCCGCCATCGTTTGATGCAGATTCCAAGAGCGGGTTCTTCTCGATTTCCCGCTCCACGAACTGATGCAGTTCAGTATGCGCCAGTTGCAGCAGGCGAATCGACTCAATGAGTTGAGGCGATGCGACCATAGATTGCTTCTGGCGCTGAAGCAGGCTTGCTGAGGATTGCATGGTGAGCGGGATAATCCTGTCGAGGGGCCTCTTGGGGCCGGCAATGGCACCAATGAGACGTTTGCTAGGTCATGCGGCGGCTTTCAGCGTTTCGAGAACGTTTTGCGGGGACGAGACGCCATAGGGGTCGGCCTCGCAGTTGTCGGAGAAACCTTCCTCCTCGAACCACTGCTCCACCACGCCATTGTTGATCAGGGCGGCGTAGCGCCAGGAGCGCATCCCGAAGCCGAGATTGTCCTTGGCGACCAGCATGCCCATTTTGCGTGTGAACTCGCCTGAGCCATCGGGGATGAGCTCGACCTGCTTCAGGCCCAAGGACTTCCCCCACGCATTCATGACGAAGGCGTCGTTGACTGAGAGGCAGTAAATCGCGTCAATTCCCTGCTTCACAAACTCATCATAGAGCTCTTCGAACTTGGGTAATTGGTATGTCGAGCAGGTCGGGGTGAAGGCGCCAGGCAGCGAGAACAGGATGACCCGCTTGCCGGCAAAGTAGTCGTCAGATGTCTTTTCCTGCCAGCGATATGGATTTGGCCCCTGGACGGACTTATCGTGAACACGTGTGAGAAAGGTGACGAAGGGAACTTTCTTTTGAACTGTCATTAATTTGCTCCTGCAAAGTAGAAAACTGGCGCGATGGATTCTGGCAGAGCCTGGCGCAATACCGAGCAGAGGCTCGTATGCCGGGCACGGAGTGAGGACCTCGCGGTTAGCAACCTCCTTTTTCCATGCCGGGGAATGTCTTGGCTGCTGGTCTTTGCCACCCGAACGCAATCGATCTGAGCGAGCTGGAGACCGTCGAGCTGCTTGCTTTCCACGGCTATGGCGCCCGGAGGAGACGATGTCCCGATGTTCAGCGGGAACGGGCACCGTCTCCTCAGGCCACTGTCTAGAGCTTCGCGCGTCGGGCATGGTGCAAGTCGCTTTCATCGTGATTTGATGGTGCTCTAACCAGGAGCAGCAAGCGGCGTGCCATTTCAAATAGAGGTGCTGTTGGACCGCCCCTTCTTCTCGGAGGCCGTGTCTTAGAAGATCGGGCGCGCGCTATGCCGCCTCGTCACACAGGCAACAACGATGCTGTACGGTGCGGATATTCGGCGCTTCAGCCCCGGCTGGGCAAAGACGAACCGGAAGCCGAGCCGATGCATTACCTGAGGCTGGAGGGCACTCCAGTCATTGCGTAGCGTGTGGCGCTAGCGTTCCTGGGTGCGCAGGCACGGCTATCGCGAACATGCGCGTGTCGCAGCAACATGAGCGCGCGCTCTTGGGCAAGCGCCCTGGCCCCGTGAGGATCGAATTCCCCAATCGTGTCTGTTTGCCGCCCTCTTATGTTCGAAACTGGACCAGAATGTCGCAGGCCCGACCTAAAGGTCGCCCGAGGCGTTCTGTCCGACACTGTACCGTCGCCTTTGTTGGCCCGCGACACCGGCTTATTTCGCCTAGCTCTTCTCTGGCCTCAGGCTAAGCCGCTGAGAAGCTGCCACGATTTTTTTCTGCTGCGGCCAAATTGGCACGAGATTTGAAGCACCTTCGTTGCGGGCCGGGAGCCGCCGACCGACTTTCATTTCGTGGATGACACGAATGGAGCGAAGAAAGAAAAGCAAAATGTCAAATCCGCGTCGGATAGCGTCTAACAGCAGGGGGCCTTCGGCGAAACCGCCCTACCAAACAGCGCGTTGGCCTTGTCGACCCTTGCGCAGGAAATCTTGGCTGGCGGCGAGTCAAAGGCCCACCACACCGACTTTATCCTGACCTGGAAGGTGCAGGATAATGTTCTGCATCTCGCCGCGCGATGTGCCTAGACAGTTACGCGTTAGCCGATCTTGATAATCGGTCTGCCTCCGGACGACGTCGTCTACATGCCGTCTTAGGTCTTCGCGCCGCAGCGTCCGCCGGTCACCTTCCGCCCTTCCATCTCTACCGAGTGAAGTGCCACCATGCCCGAACAACCTTTGCCGACGCTGCCGATGTGGCGCGTCGATCACATTGAGCCCTCGCCCGAGATGTTGGCGCTGCGGGCCAACGGTCCGATCCACCGCGTGCGCTTCCCGTCCGGGCACGAAGGCTGGTGGGTGACAGGCTATGACGAGGCCAAAGCGGTGTTGTCCGACGCGGCGTTCCGGCCCGCGGGAATGCCACCGGCGGCATTCACCCCGGATTCGGTGATTCTCGGCTCGCCAGGATGGCTGGTCTCGCACGAGGGGGGCGAGCATACGCGGTTACGCACGATCGTGGCGCCGGCCTTCAGCAACGGCAGGGTGAAGCTGCTCGCGCAGCAGGTCGAGGCGATCGCCGCGCAGTTGTTCGAGACGCTGGCGGCCCAGCCCCAGCCCGCCGATCTGCGGCGCCACCTCTCCTTTCCGCTTCCGGCCATAGTCATTGGCGCGCTGATGGGCGTGCTCTACGAGGACCACGCCTTTTTCGCCGGGCTGTCCGACGAGGTGATGACGCACCAGCATGAAAGCGGCCCGCGAAGCGCGTCGCGCTTGGCCTGGGAAGAACTCCGCGCCTACATTCGCGGCAAGATGCGGGACAAGCGCCAGGATCCGGGCGACAACGTGCTGACGGATCTGCTCGCGGCGGTCGACCAGGGCAAGGCGACCGAGGAAGAGGCGATCGGCCTGGCGGCGGGCATGCTGGTGGCGGGGCACGAGAGCACCGTCGCGCAGATCGAATTCGGCCTGCTGGCCATGTTCCGCCATCCGCAACAGCGCGAACGCCTGATCGGCGATCCATCCCTGGTGGACAAGGCGGTAGAGGAAATCCTGCGCATGTACCCGCCGGGCGCAGGCTGGGACGGCATCATGCGCTATCCGAGGACCGACGTGACCATCGCGGGCGTGCATGTTCCCGCGGAGAGCAAGGTGCTGGTCGGCCTGCCGGCGACGTCGTTCGATCCGCGCCATTTCGACGACCCGGAAATCTTCGACATAGGACGTGACGAAAACCCGCACCTGGCGTTCTCCTACGGGCCGCACAACTGCGTCGGCTTGTCGCTGGCCAGGCTGGAACTCAAGGCGGTGTTCGGTTCGATCTTCCAGCGCTTTCCCGCGCTGCGCCTGGCCGTGGCGCCCGAAGAACTGAAGTTGCGCAAGGAGATCATCACTGGTGGGTTCGAGGAGTTCCCGGTGCTCTGGTGATGCTCGGATGCCACCAGGAATCGCGATGTTCTCGAATTGCCGGCGCGCCTGCCGCGCGCCGATCAGATCAGCCAGCCAACAGGTGACCAAGATGGACGTGCAAGAAACCACGGCAGCATGCCGGGACGCCTTCGCCGAACTGGCGTCGCCAGCGTGCATTCAGGACCCGTACCCATTCATGCGGTGGTTGCGCGAGCACGATCCGGTACATCGCGCGGCGTCGGGCCTCTTTCTGTTGAGCCGCCACGCCGACATCTACTGGGCGCTCAAGGCCACGGGCGATGCTTTTCGGGGGCCGGCGCCAGGCGAACTGGCGCGCTATTTCCCGCGTGCGGCGACCAGCCTGTCGCTAAGTCTGCTGGCGTCCACTTTAGCGATGAAGGAACCTCCAACGCATACGCGTCTGCGCCGGCTGATCTCGCGAGATTTCACCATCGGCCAGATCGACAAGCTGAGGCCGACCATCGCTCGCATCGTCGCGGCGCGCCTGGACGGCATGGCGCCCGCGCTGGAGCGCGGGGAGGCGGTGGACCTGCATCAGGAATTCGCGCTGGCCTTGCCCATGCTGGTTTTCGGCGAACTGTTCGGCATGCCCCCGGATGACATTCTCGGGCTCATCACCGGCATCAGCGCCATTCTGGAAGGCCTGAGCCCGCACGCCAGCGATCCCCAGCTCGCCGCGGGGGACGCGGCCAGCGCCAGGGTGCAGGCCTACTTCGGCGACCTCATACAGCGCAGGCGCACCGATTCCCGCCACGACATCGTGTCAATGCTGGTCGGCGCACACGACGACGATGCCGAGACGCTGTCGGATGCGGAATTGATCAGCATGCTTTGGGGCATGCTGCTGGGCGGCTTCGCCACCACTGCCGCGGCCATCGGCCATGCGGTCCTGGCGATGCTGGCGTATCCCGAACAGCGGCACTGGCTCAAGGGAGATGCCGTGGGGGTGAAGGCTTTCGTCGAAGAAGCCCTGCGCTATGACGCGCCCGCCATGTTCAGCTCCATTCCGCGTATCGCCCAGCGCGACATCGAACTGGGCGGCGTGGTGATCCCGAAGAACGCGGACGTGCGCGTGCTGATCGCGGCCGGCAATCGCGACCCGGACGCCTTCGCCGATCCCGATCGCTTCGATGCCGTGCGGTTCTACGGCACCAGTCCTGGCATGTCGATCGACGGGAAGATCATGCTGACCTTCGGCCACGGCATCCACTTCTGCCTTGGTGCGCAACTGGCCCGGGTGCAGTTGGCCGAGAGCCTGCCGCGGATCCAGGCGCGCTTCCCCACGCTGGCATTGGCCGAGCAGCCGACCCGGGAGCCCTCCGCGTTCCTTAGGACGTTCCGCGCGCTGCCGGTACGGCTGCATGGGCAGGAGGGCTGAGATGCGCGTCCTGGTCGATCAGGATCTGTGCGGAACGACCGGGCAGTGCGTGCTGACGCTGCCGGGCACCTTTCGCCAGCGCGAACCGGACGGCGTGGCCGAAGTGTGCGTTGCGACGGTCCCGCAGGCGCTGCACGCCGCCGTGCGGCTTGCGGCGAACCAGTGCCCGGTCGCCGCCATTCGGGTCATCGAAAGCGACGCTGGCCATGACGAGTGCGCCAGCGCCGACCCGGCGCCTTCTCCGACGCAGGCCCAGCGGCATGCCGCGAAAGACCAATGCAATTCAGGAGACACGATGGGACGGTTTGAAGGCAAGGTGGCCGTGGTGACCGGCGCTGGCGCCGGCATCGGCAAGACATGCGCTCTCGCCATCGCGCGCGGAGGCGGCAGAGTGGTGGTGGCCGACATTGATGGCCCTGCGGCCATCGCCTGCACCGCGCAGATCGCGGCCGAAGCAGGCCACGCGCTGGCCATAGCCATGGATATCGCCGATGAGCAGGCGGTGGCAGCGCTGTTCGAGACGGCGGAGCGGCACTTCGGGGGGGTCGACCTGCTGGTGAACAATGCGAGCGCCATGCATCTGACCCCGCGCGACCGCGCCATCCTCGACCTGGACCTGGCAGTCTGGGACCAGACAATGGCGACCAATCTGCGCGGCACGCTGCTCTGCTGCCGGCAGGCCATCCCACGGATGATCGCCCGCGGCGGTGGCGCGATCGTCAACATGTCGTCGTGCCAAGGGCTCAGCGGTGACACGGCGCAGACGTCCTACGCCGCGTCGAAGGCGGCGATGAACATGCTCTCGGCTTCGCTCGCCACCCAGTACGGTCACTCTCAGATACGCTGCAACGCGGTTGCGCCGGGTCTTATCATGACCGAGCGTCTCCTCGCCAAGCTGGACGAGTGCATGCAACGGCATCTGCGCCGGCACCAGCTCCTGCAGCGCGTCGGCCGCCCCGAGGATGTGGCCGCGCTGGTGGCGTTCCTGCTCTCCGACGATGCTGCGTTCATCACCGGCCAGCTCGTGTGCATCGATGGCGGCATGCTGGCGCATGTGCCGACATATGCCGACGGTGGCAACAGCTGCGCCGCGCGCCCTGCAGGCGCCTCCGAATCGGCGGCGGCGGCGCGCTGCTGATGGACATGCTGCTCAATCCACTCAACCGTCGGCACCGGCTGCGATGCGACATCCCGGTCATGCCTGGCGCTTTCCCCCTGGTCGGGCATCTTCCCGCCATTGTCTGCGACCTGCCGCGCCTGCTGCGGCGCGCGCAACGCACGCTGGGCAGCCACTTCTGGCTGGATTTCGGCCCTGCCGGACATCTGATGACCTGTGTGGATCCGGACGCTTTCTCACTGCTCAAGCACAAGGACGTGTCCTCGGCGCTGATCGAAGAGATCGCGCCCGAATTGCTTGGCGGAACGTTGGTTGCCCTGGACGGCGGCGCGCACCGGCAGGCGCGCGATGCCATCAAGGCAGCGTTCTTGCCCAAGGGACTGACCCAGGCCGGGATCGGCGACCTGTTCGCGCCCGTCATCCAGGCGCGGGTGCAGGCGTGGCGCGCCCGCGGCGAGGTAACCATCCTGCGCGAAACCGGGGACCTGATGCTGAAGCTCATCTTCAGCCTCATGGGAATCCCCGCGCAGGATCTGCCGGGATGGCATCGCAAGTACCGGCAATTGCTGCAATTGATCGTAGCCCCCCCGGTCGACCTGCCCGGACTGCCCTTGCGGCGCGGCCGTGCCGCCCGCGACTGGATCGACGCGCAGTTGCGCCGGTTCGTCCGCGATGCGCGCGCGCATGCCGCGCGCACCGGGCTGATCAACGACATGGTGAGCGCCTTTGACCGCAGCGACGGTCCGCTCTCCGATGACGTCCTGATCGCGAATATTCGCTTGCTGCTGCTTGCCGGTCACGACACCACTGCCTCGACGATGGCCTGGATTGTGATCGAGCTGGCGCGGCAGCCTGTGCTGTGGGACGCCCTGGTCGAGGAGGCGCAACGCGTGGGCGCGGTGCCGACCCGGCACGCGGATCTGGCGCAGTGTCCGGTCGCCGAGGCGCTGTTTCGCGAGACACTGCGCCTGCATCCGGCGACCACGCTCCTGCCGCGTCGCGCGCTGCAGGAATTGCAACTCGGCCAACGGCGCATTCCCGCGGGCACCCATCTATGCATCCCGCTGCTGCATTTCTCGACCTCGGCGCTGCTGCACGAGGCGCCTGATCAGTTCCGCCTGGCGCGGTGGCTGCTACGCACAGAGCCGATCCGGCCCGTGGACATGCTGCAGTTCGGTACCGGCCCACACGTCTGCATCGGCTACCATCTGGTATGGCTGGAAATGGTGCAGTTCTGCATCGCCTTGGCGCTGACCATGCACAAGGCCGGGGTGCGGCCGCAGTTGCTGAGCGACGTCGAAAAGGGCCGGCGCTATTACCCGACCGCACATCCGTCAATGAAAATTCGAATAGGCTTTTCATGAGCTGGCATCGCATGCCCTGTGTGGCAAGGCAGCGGCGCCGGCGGGGCGCGGCATTGCTGCACTCAGCGCACGCACTCGTGTGACGCCGGCAACACCGTGACGACTTGCGCTCGCCGTGGCCGTCTCAGCTACAAGGACATCAACAACATGCAGACCGGTTCCACTCCACGCGACCGAATTGGCGTTTCCGCATTCGGCGGATTGGGCGCGCAGGCGCGCGGCGCCTCTGGCGGGCTGCTCCCGGAGATCTGGATGCAGGACGGCGCAAAGCGGGTCGAACAGGCTCTGGGGCGTCTGCTCTGCGCCGAAGACGACGGTAAGACAGAGCTGATGGCGGCCATGCGCTACGCCACCTTGCATGGCGGGAAGCGCACCCGCGCCTTGCTCTGTCTGGCTGCCGGGGCACTGGCGGGCACGCCGGCGCACATGCTCGACGACGTCTGCGCCGCCATCGAGATGATGCACGCCTGTACCCTGGTCCACGACGACCTGCCCGCGATGGACGACGACGTGCTTCGCCGCGGCCTTCCGACCGTGCACGTAAAGTTTGGCGAAGCCACTGCGATCCTGGTCGGCGATGCGCTGCAGGCCCACGCCTTCCTCACCCTGGCGAGCCTGGATGCGCCGGGCGACAACCGTATCGCGCTCGTGCGCGAACTGGCGCAGGCGGTGTCCGCCGAGGGTGCCGCAGGCGGGCAGGCCATCGATCTGTCGTTGGTCGGAAAGCATGCCGGGCTGGACAGGATCCTGGCGATGCATGGGATGAAAACCGGAGCGCTAGTGCGCGCGTCGGTTCGCATGGGCGCGCTATACTCCATCGCGGAGGATGCCGCGCACGCTGCGCTGTATAATGCGCTCGATCGCTACACCGCCTGTTTCGGCCTGGCTTTGCAGGTGGCCGACGACATTCTCGACGCGACGGCGGATACCGCGACTCTTGGCAAGAGCCCCGGCAAGGACGCGGCGGCGCAGAAGCCGACCTGCGCGTCGATCATGGGGCTGCAGGCTGCGCGCCAGTTCGCCCTGTACTTGTTGCACGACGCCGGGGAGGCCATCGCCCCTCTGGGGCCGCGTGCGGAAGGGTTGGCGCAGATGCTGCAGCGGGCCAACCTCTATCTGTCCGCGCCATACGCATGAGCGTGCGCATCCGTAAGGACTCGCCCCTGTGCTGCTGCGATCGGCCGGCGGGCGCTGCATGCTGCACTGTGTCCGTGTCGGCGGCGACGTGCGCGGCGTCTGCCCGTTTCTGTTCTCGTTAGCCTTCTGCAGAAGGAACATCCCGCGTGAACTTGTCCGAACAGATCCTTTCCGAAATGCGCCACCTGCTGAGCGATATGAGCGACGGCGGCAGTGTCGGTCCGTCCGTCTACGATACGGCGCGAGCTCTGCAGTTCCACGGCAACGTCACCGGTCGGCAGGACGCATACGCGTGGCTCATCGCGCAGCAACAGGCCGATGGCGGATGGGGAAGTGCGGACTTCCCGCTGTTTCGCCATGCGCCTACCTGGGCGGCGTTGCTGGCATTGCAGCGTGCCGATCCTCTTCCTGGCGCTGCCGACGCAGTCCACGCTGCAACCCGGTTCCTCGAGCGCCAGCCCGATCCCTACGCGCATGCGGTGCCGGAAGACGCGCCCATCGGCGCGGAGCTGATCCTGCAGCAGTTGTGCGACGAGGCCGCATCCTTGCTGGGTGGCGTGGCGTTTCCGCGCCACCCGGCGCTGTTGCCGTTGCGGCAAGCACGCCTGGCCAAGCTGGGGGCAGTTGCGACGTTGCCGAGCGGCCATCCATTGCTGCACTCCTGGGAAGCCTGGGGGACGTCGCCGGCCACCGCATGCCCGGACGACGACGGCAGCATTGGCATCAGTCCAGCGGCCACCGCCGCGTGGCGTGCGCACGCCGTGACACAGGGAAGAACGCCGCACGTCGGGCGCACCGACGGGTATCTGCAGGCTGCATCGCGGGCAACGCGCACCGGCATTGAAGGTGTCGTTCCCAACGTCTGGCCGATCAATGTGTTCGAGCCATGCTGGTCGCTGTACACCCTGCATCTGGCCGGTCTGTTCGCGCATCCCGCGCTCGCCGAGGCGGTGCAAGTGATCATCGCGCAACTCGACGCCCGCCTCGGAGTCCGCGGTCTGGGCCCTGCCTTGCACTTCGCGGCCGATGCGGACGACACCGCCGTTGCGTTGTGCGTCCTTCGCCTTGCAGGCCGCGACCCGGCGGCCGACGCGTTGCGCCAGTTCGACACCGGCGAGCTGTTCGTCACCTTCCCGGGCGAGCGCAATGCCTCGGTGTCGACCAACATCCATGCCCTGCATGCGTTGCGAATCTTGGGAAAACCCGCGGCCGGCACCAGCGCCTACGTCCAGGCCAATCGCAACGCCCACGGTGTATGGGACAACGAAAAATGGCACGTTTCGTGGCTGTATCCAACCGCGCATGCGGTCGCTGCGCTCGCGCAAGGCAACCCCCACTGGCGCGACGAGCGCGCGCTGGCCGGGCTGCTGCGGACGCAGCGCGACGACGGCGGCTGGGGCGCCGGTCGCGCGTCCACATTCGAGGAAACCGCCTATGCGCTGTTCGCGTTGCACGTGATGGACGGGAGCGAAGCGCCGGCAGGGCGCCGGCGCATCGCGCAGGCGGTGGCGCGTGCGCTGAAGTGGATGCTCGCCCGCCACGCGGCGCATGAATTGCCCCAGACGCCGCTGTGGATCGGCAAGGAACTGTATTGCCCCACTCGGGTGGTGCGCGTGGCCGAACTCGCCGGGTTGTGGCTGGCGCTTCGTTGGGGGCGGCGCGTCTCGGCCGAGGGAGCAGGAGCGGGGCCATGATCCCGACAGATCGCGCCCTGCAGCACGTGCTGGAGTGGGGGCGTTCCCTGACTGGGTTCGCCGACGAGCATGCTGTGGAAGCTGTCCGGGGCGGCCAGTACATCCTGCAGCGCATCCATCCGAGCCTGCGCGACGCCAGCGCCCGCACCGGCCGCGATCCGCTGGACGAAACGCTGATCGTGGCGTTCTATCGCGAACTGGCGCTGCTCTTCTGGCTCGACGATTGTAACGACCTTGGCCTGATCGCGCCGGAGCAGCTCGCCGCGGTGGAGCAGGCGCTGGGGCAGGGTGTGCCGTGCGCGCTTCCCGGATTCGAGGGCTGTGCTGTGCTGCGCACTTCGCTCGCCGCGCTCGCCTACGATCGTCGCGACTATGCTCAGCTTCTCCACGATACCCGGTGCTACTGCGCGGCGCTGCGCGCCGGACACGCGCAGGCGGCAGGGGCGCAGCGCTGGTCGTACGCCGAGTACTTGCACAACGGCATCGATTCGATCGCCTACACGAACGTGTTCTGTTGCCTGTCCTTGCTGTGGGGGCTGGACATGGCGACCTTGCGCGCGCGTCCGGCGTTTCGCCAGGTTCTGCGGCTCATCTCCGCGATAGGGCGCTTGCAGAACGACCTGCATGGACGCGAAAAGGATAGATCGGCCGGCGAGGCCGACAACGCGGCGATCCTGCTGCTGCAGCGCTATCCGGCCATGCCTGTGGTGGAGTTCCTCAACGACGAGCTGGCCGGCCACACACGCATGCTGCACCGGGTGATGGCGCAAGAACGCTTTCCCCCGCCGTGGGGACCGCTGATCGAAGCCATGGCGGCCATCCGCGCGCAGTACTACGAGACCTCAACCAGTCGCTACCGCAGCGACGCTGCGGGCGGAGGCGAGCGTGCGCCGGCCTGAACGCGCGGGAGACGGCGGCGTCCGCGCGCTGCCGTCGGTCCGATCCGACGCAACGCCCTCGCCCGATGACGCGGAAGGAGCGAGCATCAGCGACACCAACCTGAGCCGGCGCAAGGACGACCACCTGGACATCGTGCTGAATCGGCGAACGGCACGGGCCAAGGCCGCCGGCTGGGAGTACATCCGTTTCGAACACTGCGCATTGCCCGAGTTGGACCTGACGCGGATCGACCTTAGCGCCTCGCTGCTGGGCAAGACCATGCGCGCGCCTCTGCTGATCAGCTCCATGACCGGCGGCATGCCACGGGCCGAGACCATTAACCGGCATCTGAGCGAGGCAGCGCAAGCCTTGGGGATCGCCATGTGCGTCGGTTCGCAGCGCGTGAGCCTGCAATCCCGCAACTCCCAGGGGCTGACGCGCGCGCTGCGCCGCCTGGCCCCAGACGTTCCCTTGCTGGCCAATATCGGCGCTGCGCAACTGCGCGAGGCCGACGGCCTGGACCTTGCCCGCCGGGCGGTGGATGCACTGGAGGCCGATGGACTCATCGTCCATCTCAATCCGCTGCAGGAAGCGGTACAGCCGGAGGGCGACCGCGACTGGCGCGGCGTCCTGGCGCAGATCGCTCGCGCCGCACGCAGCGTGGGCGTGCCGATCGTGGCCAAGGAAGTGGGATCGGGCCTGTCCGCGTCGGTGGCCTGTGCGCTCGTCGAGGCGGGCGTGGCGGTGATCGATGTCGCCGGCGCCGGCGGCACCAGCTGGGCCGCGGTGGAGGGCGAGCGGGCCCCCGATGCCGCCGAGCGCGCAGCGGCGATGGCGTTCGCGGATTGGGGGATTGCGACCCCGGCCTGCGTGCAGGCGGTCCGTCGGGCGCTGCCAGCGGTGAAGCTGATCGCGTCGGGCGGGATCCGCGACGGCGTCGACGTGGCCAAGGCAATCCGCCTGGGCGCGGACATCGCCGGGCAGGCGGCCGGCGTGCTGCGCGCGGCTACGGTATCCACCGAGGCGGTTGTCGCGCATTTCGAGATCGTCATCCGCCAGTTGGCCGTCGCCTGCTTCTGCACCGGCTCGGCTGATCTGGCGGCGTTGCGTCATGCCCGCTTGTTGCCCTCGGCGCATCTGCCCGCCGGTTGACGGCGGCGCCGCCCGTACGTGCGGCGGACGCTAGTCTTACTGGGTCAGAAAGTCTCGGAAGCGGGGGATTTGCGCTGTGTTCGGGTGCTGCTTCGTGATCAGGGAGGCACCCCGCCATGCCGGACTGGACAGCCGAGAGTGAAGCTGTATTCGACGGCTATGTCGATGCTTTGATCAGGGTGATCGGTCACGCCGACCTAGCCGGGCCCCTGAAGGAGTCGGAACATGGTGCGCCGGGAGACCGGCAGGGAGTAGATGGTGCAAATCCATCGCAATAAAGGAGTCGCGATCCACATTGACCCCGAGTCAGCGCGGTGGGCCGTATGAACGAGAAGAGGGAAGCGATTTCAGCCGCCGGACCCCCTTGATTTAACATTCCGATGATTTCGGAGCGCGTCGGGCGCTAATTTCGGACGGCGTCCCACCGTCCGGCGGCGCTAAATGCAGGATGAGTGATCTCTTTACGTTTCATAGGGCTAATGCATGATACGCGAACAGATCATACGTGTTGACTCGGTCGCTGGATAAGATGCTCTTCCATATCATCTAGCATTGGAATGGATCGTTTACGTATCATATGGACTCTCAATCGGAAATTCTACGGGAAATCGGTGGGCTTTTCAGGCAGGCGAGGCTGGCCGCTGCGATGACGCAGGAGCAGGTCGCTAATTTGGCGGGTATATCCCGTCCCCGATATCGCGACATCGAAACGGGAGCCGCAGCCGCGCGTGCAACAACGCTCATGAATATCGCTCGCGCGCTCGGCCTGGAAATGATGCTGGTTCCGCAAGTCATGGTGCCAGCTGTCCAGGCTCTATTGCGTCCGCATGATGATGACGATCGACCCGCCTTTGTTTCTCAACCTGACGATGACGATCATGGCCCCAGTATTTCGCGCACCTAAGACGATCCCGTCGCTGGACGTGCTCTTGAACGCAGTGAAGATCGGCACAATCGTCAGGACGCCGTGCATCCAACTTCGATGAGGCGTGCCGCGCGACGGGCGGCTTTCCGGTTTTCAGCCTGCGTTCCGGGCAGGGACGGGAGGATTGCGGAAACATCCGAGGCCCCTGGCTAGCGCCTTGCTCGCCTTTTTCGCGCCATGCCAATTCGGGCCAGGGCACCATCCCGACCCCGATCACCATGGAGGAGCTCGAGGACATGCTGCTCGACTTCGGCATCATGAAGACGGACGAGCAGATGCTTGCCGAGCTTCAGGTCAAGGAACCGGCTAAGGCGGCCGCACAGTAGCGACCGCTGCCGACATGAGGCGCCGCCTGACCTGGTGCGTCTTTCAAAGAACGGCGCCTCGTCGGTGAGGCGTCACCCTGAACCTTGAAAGGGGTCCCATGAGCCTGGAATACGAGAATGACGGAGGCCTCCATGCGAGGCTTATCGAGGAAGTGCTGTCGCAATATCCTGACAAGTCGGCGAAGCGCCTCAAATAGCACCTCAGCGTCGCAAAGGGATGGTGTGTCGGCATGGATCTTCTTGAGAGGCTGTCGCTCAAGACCCGGAACGAGTGCGGCGGATCAGCTATTTGCCTTGCTGTTTTCGATGACGGCTACGACGTTTGCTGTTCGAGAGCTGTAAGGACGGGCTTGCCTCAAAAGACTGCGACATCGGGGGCCTTCTTCTGATGGTGGATTCCAGCGCCGAAGGATGACATCCCTCGTTGCTCGGCCCATAGCATCTACTCGGCTGGGAACGACCGAACGTCATTTTCCTGACCGAGGCCAAGCTCATTCCGCGTGGGGTGCGAGCCGTCTCTCTATGTCTGGAATCCGTCACATTGAGGCTCAAGTGCCGACATCGCGAGGCGAAACACTAGTTTTTGGACCTGTTGTTCGCGCATCGCTTCATTGGCACACATATTGCTGGAAAATGGGGGGCCGTCACGACCATCGCGGCCTCGAAGTACCCGCCCCGAAGGAATTAACATGAACGAAATGCTTCCGTCGCGAGAGCCACTACACTCGCCCAGCAGCGAATTTAGTTCCTTTCGGATCTGAAGAGCCGCAGCGGGTAAGCCAACGAAATCCGATAACCAGAGTGTGGCAGTGGGCCCCCGCTTCACAGCCCCGACAACTTGCCTTGAGCTTTCTGCTTGGCCGAGGCCGAGGTTTTGCTCTGATTGTGACCACTTTGCAGGAGGCATCTCGTGAGCAGAGACGGCCCGCGCTTCGAAGGCGTGATATGGGACGGTCATTCCGGAATCTTATTTGATGATACTGATGAGCCAACGTATCTGCGGCGATACATTGATTCTGGTGTGACATTGCTGACCCTCAATGTCGGTTCCGATGTAAGTCCGTGGTCCGAATGCATCCAAAATTTATCGGTCTACAGAGCGGCCGTTGCAGCCCGCCCAAACCAATGCGTGATTGTCCGCAGTGAAAAGGATATTAGGCAGGCCAAGACGGATGGCAAGTTAGCTATTGTGTTCGACATTGAAGGGATGAGTGCCCTCAATGGCTCCTTAGAGATGTTGAGACTCTACTATGATCTTGGGATTCGGCAGATGACGCTTACCTACAATAGGAACAACGCGGCTGCCGCCGGATGTCATGACGAAGACCAAGGTCTCACGAAGTTCGGTAGAGATATTGTTCAGCAGATGGACAGACTGGGAATGGTGATCGACTGCTCTCATGTTTCTTTTAAATCCTCGATGGAGGCAATCCAGTTATCAGAAAACCCCGTCGTATTCTCGCACTCTAATTGCAGTTCGATTTACGATCACGAACGCAACATCTGCGATGAGCAGATAATCGCCTGCGCCGCAAAGGGAGGAGTGAGCGGTGTCACCGGTCTAGGTGTCTTTTTGGGAACGGGTGTCGCTAGCGTTGAAGCTTTGATCAGACACATTGATCACAAGGCTGACTTGGTTGGCCCTATGTCCGTCGGTATTGGACTTGACTACTTTCCAGACAGAGCCGGTTTGGTTTCTTCATGGAACTCTCTTTACTGGCCAAAGTCGCAATATCCGAATGGTCCAAGTCTTGGGTTTATGGATCCAGAAGCATTTCCACAAATCGCTGACACTCTAAGCACGCGCGGATACTCGGACAAAGACGTGCGTGGGATAATGGGAGAAAATTTCCTCCGTGTCGCAAACCACGTGTGGAAGTGAGGATTGGCTAAGGGCAGAGGATGTTAGCTCTCATGTTCCCTGCTTGGCAGGCTTGCGAAGCAGTCGGATTGGCTGAAGCTGCACAGGCTGGCGATGGATCTCAAAGACGACGCCCGACGCCCGCTCTCTAGACCGAGGACAGCCCCGAGACAAAGACACGGAAGGCGGTTACCCAGCCCGGATGAGAATCTGATCGATCGCATCGGCTCAGCCACATAACTCTTATCACCGTGGTGAAAGGTGATGCATGAATTTTCTTCCCGATGTCCTTTGTCACAGGCTCGTTTCCGTCGATTGGGACAGCACGGGGACGGGATGGGCCTTCGGGCGACGGTCGATCACGCTTTTATCCGCGGGTTGGTTACCGCAGTTCCGTAATACGTCTTGGGGCTTCCATTCGTCGACAGACTTCCTCCTAGCCCGCGATGTCGAAAACCTGCTTGGTCAGGCGGGCGAACTCCTTGGGCATGGAGCCGAGGATCGAAAGCAGCGGCTCGACCATCACCATCACCATCGCCTCGGCGTCGGCCAGCTCGCGCACAAGATCAGCTAAGGCAGTGCGCGAGCGCGTCCGAGCTTGACACCGGCCTCGCGCAGGATGGCGCGTACCTGTTGTCTACAGACGGTATTTCGGGCCGACATTCCACAGAACGCGTAGAATTGAGAGGTCGAGAAATTTCGCAAACTCAATCAGGTCAGCTTTTGATCGGAAGTCCGCCAAACCGCCGGACCCTTGGGTGTGCGCAGTCCTCTGACGTGATCGCATTTGCAGCCACCGCATAAGCCGTACGCGTCAGGGCCTGATCAAAAACTCGAGATGGTCGGGGGGCTCGGTTGAGTGGCCCGTTGAGATTCTCTTAAGCCGTCTTGCAAGAGCACGTCCTGCCATCGATGAATCGATTGTGAAGTGACGTCCGCGTTATGTGCTGATTCAACATTCATCTCGACGGAGGTGGATAAGGGAAAAGCACTGAGTGGCGATCTGCGGTGGCGTGTGTTGAAGGCTTCGGACGAAGGTATGTCGGCGCGCCAAGCCGCGGCGCGGTTTGGTGTGGGTATATCAAGTGCGATCCGCTGGATTGCTCGGGCGAAGATCGGCGAGACTGGACGCGCGGCCGCAGGGTCGCCGCCGCGCGTCCAGCCTCGATGCGCATGACGCCATCATCGTCGGGCTGATCGAGGAGCGCAAGGAGATCACGCTGAACGAGATGGTGGCGCGGCTGGAGGTCGAGCAGTCGGTTCGGATCAGCCGCAGCGCCTTGAGCGCCTGGCTCGGGCCGGCACGGCTGGACATTCAAAAAAAGTCCGCGCACGCACTGGAGCAGGACCGCCCCGACATCCTGAAGCGACGCCGGGACTGGTTCGACGGCCAGCTCGATCTCGATACGGCGAAGCTGGTGTTCATCGACGAGACGGGCCTCTCCACGGAGATGGCGCGCCTGCGCGGAAGAGCGCCGCGCGGCGAACGCTGCCGGGCTGGCGTGCCGCACGGGCATCGGAAGACCACCACCTTCACCGGAGCGCTGCGGCTGACCGGCATGACCGCCCCCTTCGTCTACGACGGCGCTCGGGCTGCGGTCGGCGCGTCCTCGAACGCTTCACCCCTGACGAATGCGCCAACTACTTCAACGCAGCCGGGTGACCCAGATTGAACAGGACGTGCTCTAGTGTCGGGCGTCATGGAAAATTGCCCTCCTCTGCGCCACGGGAATTGCCACCTCAGGGGCGACTGAGAAGACAGCAAATTAACGTACAACGAATCACGGGAAACCCGTCGTGGAGTGATCCGCGGGGGGCAGGTGATGAAGAGACCATGCGATGTCGCGGAGATGTGGCGCCTGAAGGCGTGCGGATGGAGCGACTGAAGCGGATCGCGCGGCAGCTAGTGGATTGATTCCAACGCTTGGTGCCCGCGTTTGACCGCTGCAATGATCTCATCGGGGTCTGCTTTCCAGACGAATGGCCGCGGTTCGTGATTGTGCTCAGTCATGAAGCGGTTGATTGCCGCCTGCAGGTCGACGACGGAGTGGAAGACGCCGTGTTTCAGTCTGCGTCGTGTCAGTTTGGCGAAGAAGCCCTCGACAGCGTTGAGCCATGAACATGATGTTGGAACGAAGTGGAAGGTCCATCGCGGATGTCTTGCCAGCCAGGCGCGGACCTTCGGCTGCTTAGAGGTCGCGTAGTTGTCGAGAATGACGTGGACTGCCTTATCCTTCGGCAGTTGCGCCTCAATCACATTGAGGAAACGGATGAACTCCTGATGCCGGTGTCGCTGCATGTTGCGGCCGATCACCGAGCCGTCGAGAACATTGAGGGCAGCAAACAGGGTGGTGGTCCCGTGGCGCTTGTAATCATGGGTCATCGTGCCACCCCGCCCCTTCTTTAAAGGAAGTCCTGGCTGGGTGCGGTCCAGCGCCTGGATCTGGCTTTTTTCATCGACGGAAAGAACAATGGCATGGGCCGGCGGCGAGACGTAGAGCCCAACGACATCGTGCAGTTTCTCGGCAAAGGCCTTGTCATTCGACAGTTTGAAGCTGCGCCAGCGGTGCGGTGCAAGACCATGCTCGTGCCATATCTTGACGACCGAAGAGGCCGCGATCCCCACCGCCTTTGCCATCGCGCGAACGGTCCAGTGTGTGGCCTCTTGCTTGGGCGTTTCCAGCGTCAGCGCGATCACCTGATCGACCAGTTCGGGATCGAGTGGCGCAATGCCTGGCGGGCGGCTCTTGTCGCGCAAAAGGCCATCCACGCCTTCGGCCATAAAACGCTCCTGCCATCGCCACACGCAGGTCTTCGATTTGCCGGTAGCCTCCATAATGGCCACAGTTCCCAAGCCGTCATCGCTCATCAGAATAATCTTCGCCCGCCACGCATGCTTCTGCGGCGAACCGTGCTTTGCCACGATGGCTTCGAGCCGAATCCTGTCGGCGGCAGTGACGTCAAATGTAATACCGGTGCGCATGCCCGATCGTTGCACAAGCGAAAACCGATGGGAATCCAACGTTGGACTCTTTTGTCTCGATCAATCCACTAGGCTGTGGCCACCACACCGTGAAGGTCTTGCGTGGTGCCGCCGGCTAACATGCAACGCGCTGGCAGCCGGGCTGGGGGCCGGCGCTGGCGACCGGTTCGAGAGGCCACCGGGGCGACAGCTGCAGATCGACTTCGGCGAGCGTCTGGCCGAAATCGGCGGCGCGAAAATCAAGGCGTGTTCGTGGCGACGCTGGGCATTCGCGACGGCTGCATGTGCGAGTTAGAGGTTAGGCGACCACGACGGTTCATTCAAGATCCGACTCACCAGCTTTTTCGCCCGGCCCGATCTGCGAGGCCGACAGTTGGATGGCTGGGCTAGTTGTCAATTACGACCCCTGGCGAAGAAAACGGCGGACAGCCGACACTCCTGTCGGGTTTGTCGTGGGTGTGACGCTTTGCTGCTCAATTTGATTATCTGCCGGACCAGTCTTACTCGCTAAATAGCGCCTAAAAACACCTCGATGAGGCAGTTGGCACGACTTTCGCATCACCTCGTAGGAGAGTTGCCGACCGATATCCATCCTGAGGTGATTACCGTGATTGATGAAATCAAAAAGGAAAGCAGTTCAGATTTACACCAGACCGGCAACGGTGCCGGGTCGCCGACCGGAGACGATCGGCCGAGTTCGAACTCGCGATCAATCGCTTGGACAATGTTGATCTGATCAACCCGCATTAACATATAGCGAAGTGAATACACTCTAGTATATTGCCAGGAGAAGAAAATATGGGTGGCGACTTTATTTACGATAGGGAATGGGCTCTTAATTACGGCAAATTTGCCCGTGTGCACGGCAGAATGGTTGATGTAGTCGAGACTGTTGATTTTCTTGAGGGGTATTGTGGCGAGGGGGGAGCTCTCGAACTTGGTATTGGTGACGGACGCGTAGCGGTACCGTTGAGTGAGCGTGGGGTCAGGGTCGAAGGTATAGACAATTCGGACAGTATGTTAGAAGTGCTCGCCGAGCGCACTGATCTTGTTAAAGCTTGGAAGGGAGACATTGCCGATTTCAGATCGGAGCAACGCTACAACCTGGTATATTGTGTCTATAACACGTTCAAGGCCCTCTTCACGCGCGAAGCTCAATTGGCATGCCTCCGATCTGTTGCGGAGGTGCTAGACGTTCAGGGAATTTTGGTGATCGAGCTCGATGTGCCGACCTTGGAAGGCTTCGTGAACGGCCAAAAAACTACTACGATTTTCGTGGATCATGACAACACGATTCTCAACACGCATGTCCACGATCCACTGAACCAGAACTTGGTTTCGAGCCTTCTCTGGTTTTCTGGTACATCGGTCAGGCGGTTACCACATCGCGCCCGTTACGTCTATCATCAAGAACTTGACACTATGGCCGAGTCCGTAGGACTGGAGCTCGCAGAACGCTGGGGAGACTGGACGAGAAGTGCTTTCGCCGAAGGCAGCAATCGTCATATCTCCGTTTACCGCCGAACCAGCCTGTAGTCCAGGAACTTTCGTCGGCCGATCATTCGATGAATGGTCTTAGAAACTTCCAACCGTATGGGTCTGGCAAAAGAAGAGTTGGTGATCTCAGCCGACCATGGAACCGTTCGATTGCTGAAGTTCGATGGAGATCATGGCCTGTGCCTGTGTCGAAATCGCTCGTTGGACTTATGAGCTACTCTGTGTCCACTAGCTAACTTGTTACCGAACAGCTTGTTGCCTCACCTATTGCTCCGCAACGAACAGCTTAATGGCTCAAGCGGCTGTGCCAAATGCCATCAACCTAAAGGAATTGTCAATGAAAACCCCCGACCGAGAGTCGGCACTGGACCAAGCCGCACGAAAACGCGCCGAGATTTCCCACCTCGAATGCGACGCCGATCGCTTGTCACTATTCTATCGAGAATGGGCCGGTTCGTACAATCGGGATGTCGGCGGCGAGAGATACTACGGACCGATAGCCGTGGCTGAACTGGCGGGAGTGGTGCAGGCCGCCTATCTGGCGAGCGAGCGGGGAGCCATCGCAGTCCTGGACGCTGGCTGCGGAACAGGTCTGGTCGGCGTGCAACTTGCACGCTTGGGCTTCCAGTTGATCGACGGGTTCGACCTTACGGAAGAGATGGCCCGAAAGGCACGCCGAACCGGCGTCTACCGCAGTATCGAAGTTGGCGCCGATCTTAACGGGACCCTCTCCGGATACCCGAACGCGACCTATGACATTACCGTCTGCTGCGGCGTCTTCGGGCTCGGGCAAGTCCGGCCGGAAGGGTTACGCGAACTAGCTCGCGTCACGCGCCCGAACGGGTTCGTCATTGCAAGCACCAGCAGGCGCTACCTTGAGGCCACATCCTTTGAAGACGAGGTGCGGCGTCTTCAGCATGGGGGCGTCGTTGTGCCGGCCCAATGTCTAAGTGACAGCAGATACATCGCAGACGAGCAGGCGCACTACTGGGTTTTCCGGATTGCGTCATAAGCCAACGCGCCAACGGAACGACAGCTATGATGGCAAATATAGCCTGCGATTGCAAAGAACTGGAACGACTGACATGTCCAAGAACAGAGGTCATTAGATCGACAACAGCCGCATACCGAAGGCAGAAAGGGAGTTTCAAAGATGAACATCGGCGTCTTGAAGGAAATCAAAGAAGACGAGCGGCGTGTCGCACTCCAGCCGATCCAAGCGCAGGCTCTTTCGCGCCTCGGCCACAATGTCTATATTGAAATCAGTGCCGGGGAAGGGGCTGGATACTCGGATTCGGATTATCAGGTCCGCGGGGGGAAGGTGGCGATGAAAGACGAGGTCCTCGCCCAGGCGCAGCTCCTCCTCAAGGTGAAGGCACCGCTACGCTCAGAATACTCTGACTATTCTCCGCACCACATTCTGTTTACGTATTTGCACTTCGATGAGAACATCGATCCGCAGGACATCTCTGAACTCGTCAGTAGAGGCTTTCTTGGAATTGCTTATGAGTGGGTGGGAAAAGGCGGCCAGCAACCACTACTTGAGCCGATGAGCCGACTGACTGGTTATCTCTTCGCTCAGCAAGCATTAGAGTTGTGCTCCAAGGAAAAAGGAGTGTTCTGCCCGCGAAATGAGAACTTCCTTCCCGGAGGGCGGGCTCTGATCATCGGATGCGGCAATATCGGTCTGTCCGCATTCAAATATTTGTCGGACCTCGGGGTCGCCTTGACCGTTGTTGTCACTCGAGGCCGTGAGGATTTCAATTGCAAAGCCAATGCGCGCTTCGAAACCGAAGGCGTCGACTACATCGGCGCAACTGGCACCGACCTAATCCTCATGGATAAGAAGGATCCTTCACGCACTCAGGACACGATTGCGGCGGCACTGCCGGAGATCGACATCGTCCTCAACTGTGCGGTGCGTCGCCCCGATCTTCCGAAGCAGAGAATGGAGTACCTGATCGACCGCAGCATGGTTGGAGCCATGCAGAGAGGTAGCATACTGTGCGATTGTACTGCCTGTGATCGTGAATTCATCGAAACCTGTACTTCTTCAGCATCGCTCTACCACTCGTATCGCGAAGAAAATGTCGTGCATTATAACTGCGATCATATTCCATCAATGGTGGCCAACACCGCGACGCGGCTGCTCACAGCGCGAACTTTCCCTTACATTCGTTACATCGCTAGTCTCAAATCCTTGCAGGCCATCACTGAAGATGAAAGCCTGCGTGACGGAGTCTGTTGCTACGGTGGCCACCTGACCCATGCGCTGTCGGCGGAGAAAAAAGGCTTGCCGTATCGCCCCTTGAGCGACGTTCAAGCGATGCCGATTCCAAGGTAGGCGTGGAGACATTCCCAATCTTAGCTCAGCGAGCCCTTTGTCAAAGCGAGTGTCGTAGTCGGTATGAACTAGTTTTTTGGTGGCCTTATCTTTGGGACCGGTAGACCCTGCATCCAAAGGGCTCGTACGAGGCGCGGCGGCGATTAGGAGATCGATCAGTTGACAGTTTTGCAATTAATACAGAGTCGGTGAAATTGTCCACCACTCCGCGTGAGGAACTCGAGCAGCGTTGTCGGGACGTCGCCGGCCAGGTAGCGTCGTAGCTCAACTCATCATCCAGGCTCGTCGCCGGCGACTGGATCGGCCGCCACGAGAACCTCCTGGTCACAGGCGGAATCGGCCTGGGTAAGAGTTGGATCGCCTGCGCCCTCGGCCATTGCCGCGACAATCGATGCGAAAAAAACAACGCCCGCGCCAGCGCTCTTGACCCGCCGCAATCGCCTATCAATGAACAGGTTGGGCGAGGCAGCCGCCCATGATCGCGTGAAAAAACTGCTCACGATCAGGGAAATGCGCACCGATTGGGCCTAACAAACCGTATTCGGCCCCGGAGAAGTTATCGTTCTCTCGATTCTAAGGTGCCAGGGAGACTCCCACGTTCTTCGTCCGGACATAGCTGTAAATCGCCTCCTGCCCTTTCTCCCGCCCATGCCCAGACATCTTGTTCCCACCGAAAGGGGTCTCTATCCCGCCAGCGAACCATTCGTTGACGAAGACCTGCCCTGCATTCAGGCGGGGTGGCGCCTTGAGAGCGATGTCAAGCCGCTGCGTGAAGACCCCCGCGACCAGACCGAACCGCGTGCCATTCGCGATGTCGTAGGCCTCTTCGACGTTCTCGAACTTGATAATGGACAGGACCGGACCGAATACCTCTTCCTGAGCTATTTCCATGCTCGGGTCGACATCTGCAAAGACGGTGGGCTGCATGAACCACCCTCCCTTGCCCGGCAGGCGCTCCCCTCCGGTCACGAGCTTTGCGCCAGCGCTCTTGGCACGAACGCATACGCCCTCGATCTTCCTGAGCTGATGTTCAGACGCCACCGGGCCCATATCCGCGCCTACCAAACCGTCTCCGACCTGCAAGGCTCCGGCCATCGCCGACACCTTCTCGACGACAGCGTCATAGACGGAGGCGTGAACGATCAGGCGGGACAACGCTGAACAGACCTGGCCTGCGTTGTAGAAGCTGCCCGACTTCACGCTCTCGACCACTTGATCGACGTTGGCATCGGCGAAGACGATCCCAGCGGACTTGCCTCCGAGTTCCATGACGCATGGCACCGATCGCTCAGAGGCCGCCTTCATGATTGACACGCCCGTCTGGACAGAACCCGTGAATACGATCTGATCGATATCGGGATGGCTGACCAGAGCCGCACCTGTGGCCCGCCCAAGGCCGCACAGGAGGTTCACGGCACCTTTCGGTACCCCTGCCCGTTCCATGGCCTCGAAGAGGACGATCATCGCCAACGGAGTCAGCTCTGGCGACTTGACGATGACGGCATTCCCGGCGGCCAGCGCTGGTGCCAGCGAGCGGGCGCAGATGGAAGGCGCGAAGTTCCATGGTACGATCTGTAACGAGATGCCGTAGGGCTCCCGGATCGTATAATCCAGGTAACGGTGCCCCAACGGTATCGCACTGCCTTCGATCTTGTCGGCCATGCCCGCGTAGTACTCGAAATACCTCGCAGCCTCTTCGAACTCGGCCCTTGCCGCCCCGAGTGGCTTTCCGCTCTCCAGGCAACCTATGTAGGCACCATCCTCAACCCGGTTACGAATCTCCGATGCGATTCTCGTCATCATTTCCGCACGGACGGCTGGTCGGCAGCTTGTGAGCGCACCGGTTGCAACGCAGGCTCTCGCCGCAGCGACCGCGCTCGAGACATCATCTTCTCTCGCGGCAGCGACCGAAGCAATGATCTCCCCTGAAGCCGGGTTCTCGATGTCAATGAACTCGGTCGAAGACACCCAGTCGCCGTTGACGAAATTCATCCACCTTTTGTTGCGCACTTCGAGGAGATTCATCAGGTCGCTTCCATCATGGTACGAGTCTCCCCTAGATCGCAGCGCGAGTGTATCTTGATCGCCTGCTTGGCAAGCCGCGGCTGAAACTCGGGTCCGTTCCTGACAGAATGCCCTTGGTAGTTTCAATGGGTTCGGACCGTCTTCCCGCACAGTTTCGTGCGGCACGCCGCGAGCATTAGACGGACGCTCCTTGCGATGATATACGATACCTGTCTAACAGCTATTTGGTATTGGGTGATGCCTTGGTGAGATCGCCGCGGATCAGTCTGCAGCAGCTCCGCGCATTGCTGGCGGTAAACGACGAAGGAGGGTTCCGGCGCGCTGCCGAACGCTTGAACACTTCGCAGTCGGCAATCAGCCGGACAATCCAGACGCTCGAGGCCGAGTTGGGCGTTCCGGTGTTCGAGCGCACCGCGCGAGGCGTGAAGCCGAGTTCGGTCGGAAAAAATCTACTTGGATACGCTCGGACGATCGTCGGTGGCCTGGATGAAATCTCGATCAAGGCGCTTTCCGCGATTCGTGGCGAAGTCGGGCAGTTGAAGATCGGCTACAACGAAATCTCGATCCGAACGTTTTTGCCGAAGGTGCTGGCCAAGTTCCACAGGCAGTATCCGAATGTGGATCTGCGCCTGATTAGCCAGGCGACGTCGGAAATGATCCCCGAGAACACCGCGGGGACAATCAGCCGCGGCGAGGTCGACATCGGGTTCGTGGTTGGACCCGTTATAGACGATGAGCTGGAGGCCATACACCTTTTCGAAGACCACGTAGCTCTCGCGGTCGCTAAGACCCATAGATTGGCGCAGCGGGATTCGATCTCGGCGTCCGAACTGAAACACGAACACATTTTGCTGTGGTCGACTGAACCTTGGCAGATTTACACCCGTCGTATCAACAACATCTGCCGCCAGGCTGGTTTCCTCCCGCGGCCCTCAATCATGATGCAGGACAACGAAAGTGCGTTCGCTCTAGTAGAAGAAAACGTTGGGGTCGTCCTGATCGCAAGCTCGGTGGCTGCCACCTACTCAAACCGCGTCGCCACGGTAGCTATTCGGGAAAACCCAGAGCCGTTCCACCTTTACGCGGCTTGGCGAAAGCACAACACGGCACCCACCTTACGAAACTTCATCGATGTTGTCTTGGGACACCCTGCCGGCGATTGATCGACACTCCGCCCGCTCCGTAGCATTCGCTGAACCGCCTAGCCACTCATCACGAGGCTTTCAAAACGAAAGGTTCCCCTCTCCACTCACGATAGCGCATTCCGCACCGCGAATCTCAATCCTTTTCAATGCAACTTGGCGTACATCTCCGCCACTGACCAGCAGATGGCGCTCGCAAGTCTCGACCAGCCCTTTTTGACAACTTACAAAGCGTGAGTGAGATCGCAGAACTCCGTTGGAAAGCATCTGAGAAAGACTAGGTTCGAGATCTTGAATCGCACCCTCGTCGAGCAGCCCTATTTTCATACCGTGACCTTGGGCGAAACCTCGCGCAGTTTCTCTAGCCTGGAACCCCGCTTCGAATCCCTTGGTTTGCCGACGCGGTGTATGATGCCGGGAACTGAGATGAAATCGAGTAGAGGTCGTGTCCCGACAGAGCTTTCCGACTGAGAAATAGCTGGGCTCGTGCCTGACCTGTCGATTTTCTCTAGCGCGTCGCCAAGACAAACCAGAGATTTTGGGATCTGCCGCAGAACTAGGGTTCGCGATGGGCAGACAGCTCGTTCGGCGATTCCGGCATTGCCATAAGAAGCACCACCCACTGGACGGCCGGATCCTAAAGCGTGACCTGGTGGCCCTCATTCAGAAAGACTGCAGCGAAACTCCGACGATACCTGCTCAGGGGCTCACCGATCTCCCTTTCTCATCGCGCTATATCAATTTGCTGTTGGACAGGCTCGCCGCCTCCGCGGATTGTACTGTCACCCAATTTCAAAGGCGTGATTGCTATGGACGTGACCCAGTTCAACGTTGACGAACTATTCCAGAAGAGCATCGTCTGGGATGCCCATTGCGGAATGGACCCTCAGGTCCCCATCGACGTCAATTCGCTGGAGCGGATCCGGAAGGCCGGGTTCACGTTCGTCAGTACCAACGTTGGCTATGACGTGTTGCCTTGGCATGATACATTCGCGGTCATAGCCGGCTACCGCAAGTTCCTGAGCGACAACACGGACAAGTACATTCGCGTTTCCAGCGTCGCAGACGTGCTCGCCGCCAAGCGGGCAGGAAAACTCGCGGTATCAATGGACATCGAGGGCGTGTCGGCACTCGACGGCAAGATCGAACTCGTCGAGACCTACCATCGCCTGGGCGTTCGCCAGATCTCATTCGTTTATAACAAGGACAACGCTGGAGGCGGCGGCTGCCACGGCCCCAACACAGGGATCACTGCGTTCGGCCGGGAAGTCGTCAGGGAGATGAACCGCGTCGGCTTGCTCGTTGACGGGACTCACTGCAGTCCCAGTATGTCGATTGACCTGGCAGAAACCTCGTCGAAGCCGATCATCATCAGCCATTCGAACAGCCGCGTTCTCCACGACCACCCACGCAACATCTGGAATGAGCAGGCTATCGCCTGTGCGCACACCGGAGGCGTGATCGGCGTTACCGGTATTCGTATCTTCATGACGAAAGCAGGCGACAACACCTCCAATGTCGATCTCCTCGTGCGGAACATCGACCATTACTGTGAATTGGTCGGGCCACAGCACGTGGGCTTCGGAACAGATTTTGCGGAGATCACGAATGCGCTTTCGACGCGCTTCGCGAACGCCACCGATTACTGGCCGCCGGAGCATTACCCGGCCGGAGCCAATCTCGGTTTCGTTGATATCGAACTGTTCCCTCAGATCACGGCCGCCCTGTCGGCAAGGGGTTACAGCAACAAGGACATCAGCGGAATTCTCGGCGGCAACTTCATGCGCGTCGCAGCCGCGAACTGGGAATAGGCGTTTAGAACCCCGACATCGGCTCAAACAGAGCGGTCTGGCGCAGTCGAAAGAGGCCCCACCCGCCTAGCGCAGGGTAGACGACGTTACTGAGGACCACGCTTTCATGGCGAAGACGGCCACTCCCAAGACTTACGAAGTCGCCATAATCGGGGCGGGTATCGCTGGGTGTTCGACCGCCTATTACCTGGCCCGCCAAAGCGTGCGCGTTGCGGTTTTCGATCGCGGTCCGGTCGCGGGAGAGCAGTCAAGCCGTGCATGGGGTTTTATTCGAAAGCAAGGCCGCCACCCTGCTGAAATCCCTCTGGCGGCCGAGGCTTCTGTCCTTTGGGACGAGATTACCGATGAGTTCGGGTTCGATTCCACCCAGCGCGTGAAATCAGGTATCCTCATGCCTGCGAAAACGGCCGAAGACGAAGAGCTCGTGGAAACGAGCTATCGCGATGCGCAGACGCATCGCCTGGCTTCGGAAATACTGGATGCGAAAGCGCTCAAGGAAAAGCTTCCCGAACTCGCTGGAAGCTGGCGGTGCGCGCTTTTCACGCGAGATGACGGACACGGCGATCCCAAGTTGTCGACCCACACGGTAGCCCGCGCGGCGAAGGCGGCTGGTGCCGAGTTCTTCAACGACGAAGTCATCATTGACTTCACGACAACCAGAGGTCGCGTGACAGGCGTCCGCACGCTGCGGAACACCTATCAATGTGCGAAGGTGGTTGTTGCCAGTGGTATCGGATCGAGGAGGCTCCTGGCGAAACTCGGCTACAACCTTCCGGTACAGAACATCAGATCATCGGTGGGCCTCACGACGGCAACCACCCCGTTCACCCAAATTGCCATGTGGGCGCCCACCACGGCTTACCGCCCCAGGCCAGATGGGTCCTTCATCATCGGAAACGGGTATCGGAATGCCGGAACTGACTACGACCTGACGCTCCAAGCCTTCACAAACCTTCGGTATTTCCTGCCGGCCCTAAAGCAGAACCAAGGCTTGCTGCGGATCGGGCTCGGACGGGACACCATCAGAAGCTTGACGGATCTACTGCCGGGAAAGGGCAAGCACAGTCCGCTCTCGGAGCCTGCCACGAATATCGCGAAAGTGAAACAGAACCTAGCCGAGTTTCGTGTCATGTTCCCCCACATCAGCGGCCTGACTTTGGCGGACAGCTGGGCAGGGCGGATCGATACCACTCCGGACCTCATTCCCGTCATAGACCTTCTTCATGGCTACGAGAACGTATACGCGCTGTGCGGATTCAGCGGTCACGGCTTCGCCCTCGGTCCGGTCGTGGGTAAGCAGATGAGCAAGTGGATCGTCGACGGAGCGCCGTCTCTCGATCTGAGCAAGTTCAAGTCCTCCAGGTTCACCGACGGCGACTACGAAATCATCAAGGCGGCGTAGCAACGAACGCTCACGACACCTGACTCAAACGACGTTCGCACGCAAAGGGGTCGTGAAGAACGAACTAGGGAGGCGCTCTCCCACTCGTAGCGCTTCGTCCCCACCGACGCCCACGGATCTGGATCGCGCCTTCGATCACGGTGCGCTCGATTCCTTGACCAAGACGGATACTCTAACTCTTTGTTTCAACGCAATTCCGGACGGAAAACCTTTTCACATTTTTCCTGGAATTGCCCTAGCAGATCCTAGCTACCATCCGGGCCTTCGCCATGGTCTATGCTGGTTCAACCGGCTGGAACAGTCAGTCTCAACTTCCCGCGCTCGCCATGCGCCGTCCCTTGATCGCCTTTTCCAGCCAGCCGATCTCCATCTCGGGAAGGGAGGACAGGAGCAAGTCGGTATAGGCGTCGAAAGGCGGCGCCAGCACCTTGCTCTTCGGCCCGTAGCGCACCACCTCGCCGCGATACATCACCGCGATCGAATCGGCGATCGACTTCACCGTGGCCAGGTCATGGGTGATGAAGAGATAGGCGACATTCTCCTCCTTCTGCAGCTCGAGCAGCAGTTCGAGGATGCCATGTGCCACCAGCGGATCGAGTGCCGAGGTCACCTCGTCGCAGATGATCAACTTGGGCTTGGCGGCAAGTGACCGGGCGATGCAGACGCGTTGCTTCTGGCCGCCGGAAAGCTCGGCCGGGTAGCGATCGGAAAACCCCTTGCCCATCTCGATCTTGTCGAGCAGTTCGGTAACGCGCCTGTCGCGCTCGCGGCCGCGCATGCCGAAATAGAATTCGAGCGGCCGGCCGATGATGGTGG
>NZ_JAMYVQ010000016.1:0-157071 GCF_040324155.1 Mesorhizobium sp. M0011
TCAACATGGACGACCTGCGCGAGCACAAGAAGCTCGCTCTACGCCAAGCCGCATGACCAGCTTCATGATCGCCCATTTTGCAGAACTTGACGCACACAACCCCCAGAATTTTGGAGACCAGAACATGCAAGCGGGGAGCAGCAAGACAAATCAGCGGCGGAAAAGGCAGTATGGCCGCTCCTCTTTCTAACGGCGGCGCTGGAGGCGTATCTGGGTCTGTCGTTGGTAGCCTATGTGTTCATGGGCGTGTCAAACCCGGGCTCCGGGATGGCAGGATGGACAGTGGCCATGACAGGCGGGCTCCAGACGATTGCGGCCATGGCGGCCTTTGTGCTGGCTGTTCGAGGCGATCTTCGCGGCACTACCCTGGCGTTAGCTGGTAGTATCATGCTGGGCTGGTTTTCGATGGTGCCTTCGGTCGCTGAGCAAGGGCTCGACATTGGCGGTGACGACTGGGGTACCCCGGTCTATTTCGTGGTCTCCCCCATCATCGCGATCGTTACGGCAACGCTAGCTTGGCGCAACCTATACCTGGTCCCGGCAGCTTTCATGATAACCGCACCGACCTTCATCGGCATTTTGGTCGTCATCGTCTTCGGAATCGCCATCGCGTTGTACGGCTTCTGAATGCGTGGCAGGTTCGAGGCTCGAAGTCGCAAAGATTGGCTTCGGCCCGTGAGTCCGAGGCGTATCGAAGGTCCGGACTCGGGCTCAAAAGCCGCCAGTCCGCATCCGGCCCGCTGCAGCATTTTCCACTTTGAGGCGAAATCATTTTCAACTAAGGTCCGCCAGACTTAAGGCATGGGGGATTGCCGATGGTTTTATCACGCAGGGGTGTGGCGCTCGGCGGCCTGGCGCTGGTCGCGGTCGGTGCAACCGGCAATATTGTTCAAGCCGCGACGGAAAAATCCTTTTTCGCCGGTGCCGCCAGCGACAACAATTTTGTCTATCGCAAGACCAACTTCGGCAAGATCGACAAGAGATGGCATCGCCAGATCGTCAAATATTTCAGCAGCGAGCCGGTCGGCACCGTCGTGGTCGATACCCGCCACCACTTCCTCTACCTCATCATGGAAAACAAGACCGCCATCCGCTACGGCGTCGGCGTAGGCAAGGACGGCTTCAAATGGTACGGCCGCGCGACGATCGACCGCCGCGCGCTGTGGCCGCGATGGGTCCCGCCCCCCGAAATGCGTAAGCGCAAGCCGGACCTACCGCCGATGATCGCAGGCGGCGCGTCCAACAATCCGCTCGGGCCGCGCGCGCTCTATCTGTACCGCGACGGCGCTGACATCGGCTACCGCCTGCATGGCACCCTGGAGCCATGGAGCATCGGCACCGACGCTTCCAGCGGCTGCATCCGCATGTTCCCGGAAGACATCATCGACCTCTACCAGCGGTGCCCGATCGGCACCGCGGTGGAGGTCCTGCCGCACATCGCCGACCAGACGCCCGCTTCCAAAACTGTCGAATGATTGGCGCCTCATGAACCGCATGATTGAAAACACGCGCCGGCTGCTCACCGCCGGCCTGCTGGTGCTCGTCGCATCCTGCTCGACCAGCAACACGCTGACCCCTTCCACACCCGACGTCACCAACACCAAGATTGCCGGCTTCCAGAACGTGCAGCCGGGGAGCGAGGAGGATTTTATCCTCAATGTCGGCCGCCGCACCTATTTCACGCAAGGTTCGGCCGCGCTCGACTCTGTCGCCAAGGCCACCCTCGACACTCAGATCGCCTGGTTAGCAAAGCATCCGCGCTGGCTGCTCAAGCTGCAGGGTTTCGCCGACGATCCCGGCGCAAGTGAAACGGCGCTATCGCAGCAGCGCGCCGGTGCGGTGATGGACTACCTCGCCGCCGGCGGCATAGACCGCAACCGCATGTGGGCCAAGGGCTACGGCAAGGACAGGCTCGTCCGCGACTGCCCCGACGCCGCCTGCAGGTCGCAGAACCGCCGCGTTGTGTCTAATTTGCGCGATGAGGGGGACGAGTCGTAGGGGGCAGCTGTTTTGCTCGTCAACTAATCAGAGTCTCACACGCGACGCGGCATGGCTGCAAAGCGGACATCCGGCCGCGCTGTCCGCCGGTATCTGCCCCGATGAGCCCAATGCAGCTTGTATGATTCGAAGCTAATATGCTATTCTACACGATGCGCGGACTGCTGGCACTTACTATGCTGGTATTGACGGCTACAAGAGTAGTCGCAGGTGAGCCGTTGTTCGACTCCATCACCGCCGGCGACAAGAATGCCGTGGAGCAAGCCTTGGCGGGCGGTGCCGACGTCGACAGCCGGGCACGCGACCAGGCAACGCTCCTCATCGCTGCTGCTCTCGACGATCAGCTTCCCATTGCGGAATTCCTGCTGAGCAAGGGCGCCGACGTAATGGCGCGCAATTCCGGCGGGTTTACCCCCCTCCACGCGGCTGCCTTTTCTGGAAGTCTCCCAGTCGCCAAGCTGTTGCTCGAACAGGGGGCGGTGCTCGAAGACTCGGCTAACAAGTCTGGGGTCACACCCTTGGTGATAGCGGGTGAGGAAAACCATGTCGAACTCGCAGAATTCCTCATTGCGCAAGGTGCGGATGTGAACCATGCCGAGGGTCATGGCTACATGCCGATTACCCGCGCGTTCTGGAAAGGCAATACCGACATCATAAAACTATTCAAACGGCATGGCGCGACGTGCCAGGCGAACGTCCTTGGCGAAGCGAACGCTGCGAAGTGCGAAGCTATCCACGATTGAACGGAGAACGCAGATGAACAGATCGATTAGACTGGTTTCCAATTCGGCGTCGGCAGTCATATGTGCGCTCACCTTGATGGCCGGTGCAGGCTCTGCCTTGGCCGACTCGGTGAATACCGGCTACTTCGGCGGAGTGGCGATCATGGGCTACGACACGGTCGCTTATTTCACCGATGGCAAGGCCGTGAAGGGTTCCGAAGACTTTTCCTATGAGTGGCTTGGCACGCCGTGGCATTTCGCCAGCAAGGAACACAGGGAAATGTTCATGAGCGAACCTGCCAAATACGCTCCTCAATACGGCGGTTACTGCGCGGGCGAGGTCGCACTCCACGAATCCGTCACCGTCAATGTCGATCCGGAAGCGTTCAAGGTCATCGATGGCAAGCTCTACTTGATCTACGACGAAGGGAACGCGGCCGCCTTTGCGGACAATGCCGATGATCTTGTTCCGAAGGGCGATGCAAAATGGCCGATCGTCGAAGCAAAGTTGGCAGTCGATGTGCCGGATTGGAACTTGATCAATAACCCCTGAGTCTTGCGAGCTCAATTCACTGTCACGAAGTGAAACACCATACCTGTATTGACGTAAGAATACCCGTTGCCGGCAGCGTCCCTGCGTCTGTAGACGGGACCACAGATGGGCCGCCCAAACATATTTTCGCTATGCTCACATAAGAGGTCGCGATCGACGTAGACCCTCTCGGTGAGCATTCGTGTCATCGTTCGGAAGACTGCCGTGCCGTCCTGTTCTATCTGCATAATGGCTGGAAGCCCGTCCGGTTCGAGGTTGCCTTTCAAGGTCTTGCCAACAACAAAAGATGCGATTTCCGCGCCGTTCAACCGGTCCTGTTCGTCGGCGGTGAAGCCGAACGGCCATTCGGGAAGTCCTGCCAGGCGGAGGGCGTCGATGAGCGGCGCCAAATCTTCAGCGTTGCGAAGATGGGCATAGTGATTCCGAAACGCGTCCAACGACCGCAGTCGAGCCAAGGATTCGGTCTTCGTCACCAGCCGGAGGCCGTCCGCAATCGCCGCTTTGGCGTCCTCTGTGCGGCCGGCGCGGGCATAGGCCGCTGCGAGCAGAATCCTCAGGCTGCCCGCCTCTGGAGCATCGTCGCGAGCGCGCTCGAGAGTCTCAATGGCTTTCCTGATGTCCCCGAGCAAAAGCAAGACAACCCCGACAACCTCCCGGTCTATCGGAGCCAGATTGGGATCAAGTTTCAATGCCGTCTCGACCGCCAATGCCGCTTTGTTATGGTTGCCGGCGAACAGCTGGATATAACCAACGGCAATTTGCGTCGCAGCGTCTCCGGAGCCTAATGCGACAGCACGCTCCGCCGAGGTGATCGCATCTTCATAGCGGCGATCCATGACCTGCAAAATCCCGAGAACGGCGTAGGGCGATGAAAAATCCGAATCGAGCTCCAAAGCACGGCTTGCCTTCTCATATGCTCTCTTTCGCGCAAGCGCGCTCTGAATGATATCATCGGAGGCAGTGCGCCAAAGATAGACACTCAGCCGTGCGTCGGCGGCAAAGGCCTCGGCGAAGGTGGGGTCGAGCTTCTGCGCCTTCTCATACAGCGCAAGCGCCTCGCGCAATCCGTCGCCTCGACCGGTGCGCGCCTCCCGCTCCGCACGGAGGTAGGTATCATAGGCTTCGAGATTTGCAGTCGGCGGGCGTGCCATTCGCTCTCTCTCGGCTGCCGAAGCTTGGACACCGAGCGCCTTGGCGATTTCCCGGCTCATCTCGTCCTGGACCGCAAACACGTCCGCGATGCCGCGATTGAACCGATTAGCCCATAGATTGTCGCCAGTGGCGATATCGATGAGCTGCGCGTTGAGGCGGATATGATCGCCGGTCCGCCTCACGCTGCCGTTAACGACAAATTGCACGCCAAGGTCACGACTAACATCTGCCAAAACAAGGGGTTTTCCTTTGTAGGCGAAGACGGAGTTACGGGCGATCACATCCAGCCCGGAAAGCTTCGCAAGATCGGTAATCAAATCTTCAGTGATGCCGTCGGCCAAATAGTCTTGGCCAGGATCGCCGCTCAGATTCGTAAACGGCAGTACTGCTATGGATTGCTTTTCAAGCGCGGAGAATTTTTGCCATTGCCATGCAAAAATGCCTGCAAGCAAGACGATGAGCAGCGCTGCTACGCCTGCCAAAATGATGATGGGCGAACCTGGCCGGCGCGGCGCCGCTAAGATCTTCCCCGCGTCTCCGGGATCGAGCAGAACCCGATAGGCGCGAACCGGATCGGCGATATTCTTGAGGCGCTGCCCTCCGAGATCCGCAAAGCCGACATCCAGTTTGTGCACCGCGTGATCGAACGCCGTGCCGGAGATGCGCACACCGCCTGGCTCGGCCATCGCTTCCAGGCGCGCCGCGATATTCACGCCATCTCCATAGATGTCGTCGCCCTCGACGATGACGTCGCCGAGATTGACGCCGATGCGAAATCGGAGCTGCCGGGCTTCGGGGATACCCTTGTTGCGGTCCGCCATCCGGCGCTGGATCACAGCAGCACACTGGACGGCATCGACGACGCTGGCGAACTCGACGAGCGCGCCGTCGCCCATTAGCTTGATTATGCGGCCGTGGTGTTTCTTGATCTCGGGGTCGATCAGTTCGCGACGGCAGCTCTTCAGTCCCTCAAGCGTTCCTACCTCGTCCTCGCCCATGAGGCGGCTGTAACCAACCACGTCGGCAGCAAGTATTGCTGTAAGCCGTCGCTCCATACGTGCCCTGCGCCTTCCCTGGTCGGTCCAAGCGGCTTTGGCTCCAGCCTATTCTAGTCCTGCTTCGGACGCGAGTGTGCGCGACCATGTTATGCATAGCCAGAGGATGGCGGTGTTACTCAGAATGGCAACGCGCCGGGCTCCTCCATCCACGAGGTCTGAACGGAATGCTCTCTCGACAAGATGTCCACTTTGGAGACGCCGAGATGCTGTGGGAACGACCGGAATGGGTCAGATCCTGAATGTGGCTTCCACCCCTTCAACAGCTGAGAACCGACCGTCCGCTTCCCCAACGCTGCCGGGCTGCAATGCGCCCAATGTTGGCCACTTGAGGTCCCATGCGCCAATTCTCAAAACCGGACATTGTCAGCGGCGCGACAAGAGATGCTGCGCAAGGCACTACATGGCGGCTTCCTGTTCCATCTCCTTCATGTCCTGAAAACGGTCCGCGATCCGCGGGTGGAGTCGTCCGCCGTCCGCCGCGCCAATGGCAACCACGATCTCGTCCGCGGCTGGGCACTACGACCGATCCGGGCACGGATTCGACCACCACGAGTGGAACGAACTCGAACTCCGCCAAGGACTGCGCTCCGGTCAACAAACTGGCAGCGCCAAGCAGGCCGCGCCAGGTCAACAGGATACCTATGCTAACTCGGCTGCTCCTGGCCAGATGAAAAAGACCACGGAAGGCTGCTGACCTGCCTTGGACCTGTCCCAGGTTGATGCATTGCGGTCGATTCTTAGGTTGTCGCCGCATTCGACAAGCCCGTCGTGCTAGGCCCGCACGGCGGGTTTATAGCAGGACTATCGTCCTGCATTTCGCAGCGAAGGTCCAAGCTGTGCCACTTGGTTCTCTACTTGTCCAATGGCCGTTCCCTTACATTAGCTAGTCGACATATATGTTATCGCCGCCCGCATGCTATGCCATGTTGGTTCACCCTAGTGGCACCTGTTTTGCATCGCCCGCGACGGCAGGGGAAAACCAACACCCCAGCGAGTCCCGTTATCCCTGAAACGGCCCGCCGCTGCCGCGAATGGGGCGGCGGGCTTTTTTCTTATTCGGTGAAACGAAAGGTCATGCCGTAAGTTGGCTTCCCAAGGAGGAGCCGATGAAAAAGGAAGGCGATGGGCGTGTGGACAAAGGCAATCAGCAACTGCTTGCCCGGCGTTTGTCTGGAGAAGTCGGCATTTCAGAACCCGAGGCGCGCGCTCTGATCAAGCTTATCGGCACAGACTGGAATTCGCCGCTTCGTGAAGCCCGATTTTTGAAGGAGCGCCATTAGAAGTCCGCCGCCTATTCGGGCGCCGGCGGCGAACCTGTTAAGCGGCTACATCCTTGGGAATCGACCGCTCATAGGGTTAATGTGTCACATGGAGGCCAGTTCCATTTATTGCACTGCGGCAAGAGCATGCGACTTCCGCTTTATCCGGCATAGGCCATCAGGCGTAATTGGTAGCAATGCCATTGTCTAGTATCGTAGGGGGCCTGGTCATTAGGCCCACCCTCGTGCCCAGCATGGTCGGCACGGTCACTCAACTCGATGCTTCGGCTGCTTGATCGTGCCGACTCCTGCCCGACGTCTGCTACTGCCGGTGGAAAGAGCCGGTTCCAAGGGCTGGTGCCCTGGCAATTCATGCCAAGCGACTTGGCGTAGGTCGCGCATGTCGACCTGCTGGCCGCACGTGGGGCAGGTGTAGAAATTCTCCCGCTCGTCGGTTGGCTCGCCGCCGTGCTGCCTGCCGGGGATGGGGGTCCAAGTTAATGAGCAGGGGGTCGCTCAAGGTGTTGCTAATATACAGCGCCCGACAGCATCTCTAACCCATCGCGCGCGGATTCGCTTCCATTGGCCACCCCGGTTCGTCAAAATCACAGCGAACAATGCGAGGCGGTGAGATGGACAAGCGGCAAGATAACAAGACCATTGAGCTGTGCTGTCTGCTAGCCGTGCCGGTATCACTGCTCCTCACTGTGGTATTCGCTGGGATGGTCCTTGGCTGACTAACGCACTGTGGGCGTTACCAGCCGCACAACATCAAGCGCGACCGTCACCACCGGGCCACCCAGGCTGACGGTTACGGCGTCCTTCTCGACCCGTGTGACGCTGCCGATCAGTTCCATGGTCTGGCCTTTGACCACCTTCGTGGTGCTATCCCGAACGGAATGGGGAAATCCGTAGGTCGGTATTGACACGCTGATCCTGTCGTCAGTGACGCGTCGAATAATGGTGGCGTCGATCGCCACCTCATCGCCGATGTTGAGACCTCTAGCCATGCACTGGAGTCTGGTGCGGCCGTCTCACGGGTCAAGTAGCGGAACCGAATATGCGCTTTGAACTTATCGGCTGATGAGCACACGCGGGATCGCTTTCTCGATCGGTGGATGGCAGAGCACCTGCCCAACGCGATGACTGATGATCCAGTGGCGGTTAGCGACCTCGCTGACGAAATGATGAAATCTGCGGAGCGTGAGGGAATCGGTGCCGACGAGATCAACGAGAGGTCGACAGCGTCTTTGAGGTGATCTTCGAGGCGATGCACCACCGGGAAGGCAGCTTGGCCGAATAGCCCTTGCCGTCCAGGTCCGAGTGAGGAATATAATCCTGCCGTTGCGGCGATCCCCCTCAAACGGAGTTCGCACAAATGCCAAGATCGAAACCTTCCAAGCAGTTATCACAGGCTGAAATCGAACGCTTTCTGGTGCCAGCGGAAGCGCTGCACCTGAGCATCGTCAAGCCGTTCATATCGCCGCACTGCGACCACTACAGACAGACACGCGTCTTACATGAGGTGCTTTTGAAAGCCGTGCGGGAAGTGACCGGCAAGGAAGTCGAGTTCATCCGCTGGAACACTACTGGGCCGGTGCTGCCTCCTTCGGCTGGTGACGCGGAACATTAGCTATCTCTGAAAGTTGTTGCATGCGGCACGCGATGCTCACCCCGTGACTGCCGAAGATCGGGATCTTCACCGGCTCCCGATCGGCCCGCGCCTCCCGCAAGTGGCGCGGGCTTTCTCTCTTTGAAGAAGTACCTCATGTCCCAATCGGTTGAACCGCCCATATTGCCAGAGGATAGCCCAGATCGTGAGGTCAACTGCGAAGTCGCCTTGGAAGCCGCATTCGCGGCTCTCGTGACTGCCTCAGAAGCGCAAGGGTGGACGCCACAGGAAACGGCTGCAACTCTGCTTAAAATCGCCACGGAACATGCCGACCGGCTTATGCACGGGCGCCTACCACAAAGGGCGAGGACATCACGCCGTAGCTGAAACCGAAGCGATAAAACGGCCGACGCCAGGGTGGGAGCTTTTGGGCTGTGCGGCGCCGGCCAAGCGGACAATCAGGTCCGCCGCATGCGAAGATATGGGCCGATTCGGCCTTTGTGCCTTATAGCGCGATCGCGGAAGCGCCGGCTCTATGCGCTCCCGTCCGTCTCGCTCTCCTCCTCAATCATCCGGACTGGCAGATAGGCAGTCGTTTCCAGCCACTCACGCAACACAATCTGAATGAGATCCGACCGGCCGATCTTCATCTCGGCGGCGATGGAGTTCAGCGCATCTTCCGTCGCCGGCTTAAGCGCCACGCCTGCGACGTTTCGGAGCATCAGGGCGGCACGCCGAAGGATGATCTGCAGCTCCGGTCGCGACATGTCCGCGATGCGGTCGGCGGCGCTCTCAAGCACTTCGGCGATGGATATGCGGCTCATCCCGGCATGCTTATTTGCGATGGAGCAAGCAACTGAACACCAGGCCTGCCGTGGTTCAAGAATTCGACACCTCGGCCCTCCAAAGCCCGCTGGACAGCCTGAACGTTTTGGGAGCGGCCCGCAATAGGGCCGGCCCCAGCTGCTTCCATGCTGCGGATTGTGTCTCCTGAACTGAAAGGCCTCATCGAGGCAAAGCACGCTGCCTATGCCCGCTTCATTTCCGCGATCAATGTGGCCACCGACCTGGAAGAGCGTAGCTGCCCAAGACCGCTGAACTTTACGTCCCGTCGTCTATTGGCGGCGGCCAGTCGCGCAGTCGTCGCTACAGCGAACTAGAGAGCGTCGAGGCCGATCTGAGGGATGACGTCAAGCGCCGGTACGCCGAGCAGCAACAGAACCTGACGACGCTCGCCAAGGTGGCGCCGGATCTCGGCAAGCAGTCGACCGTTGCACTTCGCAAGGCCGAACAGGCCGATCTGCGGACGCTGAAAAGGCTTATTAAGGAGGAGCGCGCACGGCGAAGCGCTGTCGGCCTTGAACAGGCGATCAACGAGCGCAATGAGGCTTCTGATGCCGAACGCTACGCCCTGAACGCCGTGTGCGCCTATCGTTGCACCACCATGGAGGAACACCGCACTAAGGCCGAGTTCTTGAAAGAGTTCGCCACTGGCAAATACGGCGACCTCCAGCCCGAGGACGTTGATGCGCTGCTCTGGTCGTTCCTGCCGGAAGAAGCATTGGAACACGCGGTCAAGCCTTCGGAAAGCGGTGCAGCCTGAAGCTGTCGCATTTGTCCCGCTGCCTCACGGTGGCGGGCGTTTCTATTCTTTGTGTTGAACGATGTAGCTATTGCTGATGGCTTTGCTCCCAACGCCCCGCGTGACAACAACGGTGGTGTACCCGGCGGGCAATGAACCGGTGACAGTCTCGTCGACACGATGGCATCGTCCGACCATTTTCCCGTTTGGCGTACCTGCGAGCCTGTCTTTCAGAGATGCCCGACACGCGTCCAACGACGCATATGTGGTCGGCGCGGCCTCAATGGGCGTGCAGACGGTGGCCTCGCCTGGGCTGCAAGAGAGTAAAAGCATTACTGCTGCGGTTGCCGGGTCCATTCTCGAAGCTCCACTGAGACGAGCCTCAACGCGGATCGACGGCCTTTGTTGCACAGGCAGCCCCGGCGACGGCCCGCTGCCTCACGGTGGCCGGGCTTTGCCAACGCTGGTGACGCGGAATCTCCTTATATTAGCGATAAACGATATATTAACAGCCGTGATGCAGCCTTCCACAAAGCATGGGGGATGGGGGAAACACCTCCTCGTCGACGTTCCAACGCGCGCCCCTCGGAGCCGGCGGACCGTAGACCAATGCGGAGCACACGCATGAGTGTCGGAGCAGCTCTCGAACAATTGCTGCGGTTGATTTATCGACAAGCGATGAAATTGGCAGCGATGCCGGAGGATGAAAGAGATTCACACTACGATTTCATCCGCCTGTCATGTTGCGCAGCCGCCGAGCGGATTGGGCAAAGTCCCGACAAGGCCGCCGTCACGGCAAACGATGTGGTTGAGTTTGTTCGCGCACTGGTCGGAATCATTGAGGTAGGCTGCGGATCAGACCAAGGGCGAAGTGACGATCGACCGGCCGCATTACCGGCACGGCATTTTGGCAGCCGGGAGAGTGGCACTGCGCGCGTCTAGGGGGCGCAAGCCCGCTGCCTCATGGTGGTGGTCTCATTGCCCACCAAACTGAAGTTGGTGACGGTGCAATCGGATATCTTCAGTGATCCGGTAGCGTAGCCTACAGTATAGCCACCAAAGCCATTCTTCGCACGGTACTCCATGAGAACGGTACGGTGCCCACTCTTGTCCGGCTTGGATGTCTTTGTCTCTGAGTGCTGAAAAGAGTCAGGATCGCGAAGCCGATCCGTGACCATACGGACCAGTTCACCGCTGGAACCGTCCCACCCGCTGAAGCATTGCAAGCCGTCGACAGGCATATTCACGGCAGCAACGTCCGGGGTCGACTGTCGATCAAGCGAGCAGGCTTTGAGCAAAGCCCAGGCGGCAAATCCTATCACGATAAAAGCCAGCATTTTCTGAATTGCCCCACCCTCGGCTTTCCCGTTTGCGGTGGATGGTTGCACCCGGATCGGTGAGCGTTGGCCGGTAACACCGTACCTATCCTTCAGATAGGCTTCGCGCGGCTTCAAAATCAGGCTGCTCAATATCCCCGTGCTCGCATGGCAGCGAGTTCGGCCATTGCTTTGCTGTAACTAGGATCTTCCCCCACAGGCCTGATCCCCCGATCAAGGCCAAGCTTATTAGGGTTTTCTTGATTAGCCAAGAACGCTGGTGAAAGAGGAACAGCCCGCGAACGTCCTGCTACGGTTTTTGCAACGCAACGCTACGGTATAGGGCGGGACGGCGTAGCACGAAAGACGCTAGCAAGCGCTGAAACTCTTTGACAGACACGGCTTTGGCCCGACGAGGCGGGATAGAGCGGGATCGAGTAACGGAATTGCAAGACCGGTGCCTGTCTGACACTTCGACGACTACTGATAATCAGGGTATAGCCTGACGTGCCCTAACGTTGTGACGACACGTTGCGTAACGTCTGCGTTGACATCAACCATTTGTAACAAGGTAGCGGCGAGCCTAAACGTCAATATGACATACGGCTGAACGGCTGATGAAGTATAAGTTGGGCTTACGTTGGTGTCCGCTTTGCGACGCATCTTGGTCATCGCAGTCATCCCGGCCGCCCACCAAAAGCGGCCCCATGATGATCTCAGCATCGGCTTTTTCCTGCCCTGCCCACGGATCAAGTGTTTTGTGAACAGCATCATGCTAATATTGCGGTCACTGCGCTCGGAGAGGAAATCGCAGCATGTCGGAGAAGGGTCCCGTCGCGTTGCCGGCGGCCTCGGTGGCAACAGGTTTTCTGGGCGGCAACGGCAACAATGCGTCCGAAGCCCGGTACGAGCGCCGGATACTGACCGCGCTCTGCTACGACCTGGTCGGATCGACCGACCTTCTTGCCATCCTGGACATCGAAGAGTTCGAGGAACTGATATCAGCCTTCCAGCGGGCGGCGAGACAGGCGGTCGCGTCGTGCTCGGGAACCGTCCAGGTCGAGGTCGGCGATGGCGGCGTTGCTTTGTTTCCTGCCGAAATAGACGCCAAGGACGCAGCATCGCTGGCGATCCGGGCCGGGCTCGAAATCATCGACGCCTGCAGGCGCGTCGGTTCGGACAAAGGCCGCACCGATTTACATGTCCGGATCGGAATTGCGACATCGATGACGCTGATCCACAAGGGTGACGCCGACACCGGTCAGGACAATGTCACCGGCCCTGCCTTCGCGATGGCCGCGCGGCTCCAGGCCATCGCGCAATCGGATACGGTGATGGTCTCGGACGCGACGCGCAACCTGGCGCGACGGTCGCATGTGTTCAGCTTCAGGGGGCCCCATGCGATCAAGGGGTTTGCCGAGCCGGAGCTGGTCTGGCGCGCGCTGAGTCACAAGCGCGAGGTCGACCGCTTCTTCGCATTCGGGCGGCTGAGCAGTCCGCTTGTCGATCGCGAGGCCGAGCTCGCCACCATCGCCGAAGCATGGGCCAGTGCCGTCGCACGAAAGGGCGGCGTGGTGGTGATCGAGGGCGAGGCGGGGATCGGCAAGTCGCGTATTCTTCACGAAGTGCGCCGGCGCACGCGTCAACAGCGCGCGAAACTGCTGCTCTTCCAGTGCACGCCCGGCGGGTTGCGCTCGGCGCTGCATCCGCTGCTACAGAACGTACGCGGCCATCTCGCCGGCAACGAAGGACAGCTGAGCGCTGCCGCCGTGGCGGAAGTATTCCGCGATCATGACGTCCGCGATCCCGAAATCATCGACATCTTCTCGTTCCTGCTCGGCGCTGCGGGAGCCGATCCGATGCTCAGGGAAATCGACGCTGAGGCAATGCGCGCGAAAGCCAATTGGGCGGTTCGCCACTCGCTCGAAGCCCTGTGCGCCAGCGGACCGATCGTCCTGGTGGTCGAGGACATCCATTGGATCGACCTGACGTCGAGACAATTGTTGGCTGAGCTTGCACAGTCAGCCCGTCACTTCCCGGCGCTTGTCATCGCGACCACGCGCCCTGAATCCGGGAGCTGGCTGGCAGCATCGAATCCAAGGCACATCTCGCTAAAGCCGCTCAACCGCGAGCAAACCCGGCTGGCGATCGCGGCCATGTGGCCGCAAGGCAAGCCGTCAACTTCCCCGGAATTGCTCGAAATGGTGGAACGCGTGACCGGAGGCGTCCCGCTGTTCATCGAAGAAATCTGCCAGTGGGTGACGGAGAACGCGGCGTCGGCAACGGATCGGCTGGCGCAGACCTCGACGCGCAGTCATGCCTCGGTGTTCGAAAGCGTGATCGAGGCCAGGCTCGAAACGCTGGGGCCGGCACGCGAAGTCGCGCGCGCCGCAGCCGTCGCGGGCAATCGTTTCAATCAGGAATTGCTGCGCGCCCTGTTGCCGGAGCTCGACGACGAAATCATCGCAAACGCGCTGGATTCGCTGAGCGAGGCCGGGTTCCTGATGCGCGTGCGGCCTTCCGGCGTTCCGGTCTATGGCATGCGCCATGCGCTTATCCAGGAGACGATCTACAACGCAACGCTGCGCAAGAGACGGCAGACGTTGCATCGCCGCCTGTTTGCCGCGGTGAGCCGCAACCGAAACCTGGCCGGGTGGCTGGGCACCGCCGAGGTTGCCGAGCACGCCGAGCGCGCAGGCCTTCTGGAGGACGCTATCGCTCAGTTCGTGATCGCAGGCACGGAAAGCTCGTCCCGCTCGGCAATGGCGGAAGCGAGGCAGATACTCGAGCATGCATTGGCGCTCTGCGAGCGCGTTGCGGCAGCCGATACGCGAGACGCGCTGCGGCTATCGGCAATGATCGTGCTCGGTCCCATCCTGACCGCTGTCGAAGGTCCGAACTCGGCGCCCGCCCGCAAATTGTACGAGGACGGCGTGGTGATCGCCCGGCGTCGGCCGGTGGCCGAGCGGGCCAAGTGGTTCCCGATCTATTGGGGCTGGTGGTTCACAGATACTGTCATGGACGGCGAGCGCGCGGAAGTCGTGCTCAGCGATCTCAGGGATGTCGAGGATGCCGAAGTGCAACTCCAGGCCAGGCATTGCGTGTGGGCAATCGACTTCAATCTTGGCCGCCACGACCGCTGCATCGCGGCCGTCGACGCCGGACTGTCGCTCTATGAGCACGGCCAGGGCAAAGCCAATGCTGCGTTGTTCGGCGGGCATGACGCGAGGGTCTGCGGGCTCGCCCACCGCGCCTTGTCGCTTTGGTTCGCCGGAAAGCCGGCAAGCGCGATCCATTCAATGTCGGAAGCTAGGAGCTGGGCGCAGCAAACCGGACACGCCGGCAGCATCGCGCATGCCTATCTCAACGAGGCGATGCTGCATTGCTATCGCCGCGATTTTTCGATGCTGCGAAGAGTGATAGCGGATCTGCGCCACTTGACGGAGCGCTATTATATGCCCGCTCTCGCCGCCGCAGCGCAAATCTTCGAAGGCTGGTGCGACGGCAACGCCGGCCAGGTCGAGAGCGGCAGGGAAAAAATGCGGCAAGGCCTTGGCCTCCATGGCGAGTTCCAGACGCCTGAGGACGAACCGGTCTATTGCGGCATGCTGGCAGAGCTTTTGACACGAAATGCCGAGGTCGATGAGGCGCTCGCGCTGCTGGGTTCGGCTGTGGCGCAGGCCGAGGCCGGCGGCAGCCGCTTTTGGCTGGCAGAGCTCTACAGGCGAAGGGCGGAGCTACTTCTTCTCCAGGGCGATGCGGAGGCGGACGTAATCGCTGCCCTCGAAAAGAGCATTGCCATAGCCGCGGAGCAAAGCGCCGTGCCCTTCCTCGTCAGTACATACGAGACCCTTCAATCATCAGGCCTGTCGCCTGAACTGTCGTCGCGCTATCGCGATCGGGTCGAACATGCGAAATCCGCTCTCGAGCCGGGCGCCGCGCTGATCGTCAATCCCGAATCGGCCGTTCGGCACTAGCCGGCCCTGCAAGAGCATCCGCGATGCTGGAGCGATATAAACGCCTTGGTCCGCCGCCCGACGAGGCGCTGGCGAGCCTGATGAAGATGCGCGAAGGCTTGGGCATCACGCGGATCGCCGACATTACGGGGCTCGACCAGCTCGGCATCCCGGTCGTGCAGGTGACAAGACCTTTCTCGCTCTCCAATGCGGTCGCACAAGGCAAGGGCGCCACCCTGGCGCAAGCCGCGATATCGGCCATGCTGGAATCGGCCGAGAGCTTCTTTGCAGAGCAGGTGGCGAATTTCAAACCAGTCGTCGGCTGTGCCGATCAATTGGGCATCCCGCCAGGTCGTTTCGAAAGGCATCTCCAGTGGGGCACCGCGCCCGGATGGCGTGGCAGGGAGACGGCGTGGGTAGTCGCAGACAATCTTCTTACCGGCAGCCGCGACCTGGTCCCGTTCGAACTCGTGCACACCGCCTATGTGTTACCGTCGCTGCCCCATGACGGCATTTTTGCGGCATCGACGAGCGGTTTGGCTTCAGGTTTCGAGGAGCCGGATGCCATCGTTCATGGCATGCTTGAATGCATCGAACGCGACGCGATCGCCACGGCATACCGCACCCACGGTTTTTTCCACCGTCAACGCATCGATCCCGAGACGATCGATGATCCGTCGCTCCGCGATCTCCTGGAAACTTTGGCGGCCAAGAACGTGCTGGTCGGCCTTTGGCAAGCTTTGTCGCCGTTGGGCATACCGGTGGTGTGGTGCCATCTGCTGGAAGACGAACCGACGGAAACGGTCCTTTTGGATCACCCGGCTGATGGCTCGGCCGCCGGTTTCAGTCCTGTCGGCGCGGCGGCGCACGCCATCTACGAAGCGGCCCAGGCCCGTCTGGCGGCGATCTCGGGCGCGCGCGATGACCTGACGCGCGCGTCCTATCCGAAATACCCCGATCGGCAGATGATCGCAGCGCATCGCCGGCTCCTCCGCGATGGCCCGCGCAGCGTGGATTTCCGCGCGCTCGCCGAGCAGAAGTTCAACACGGCGTCGGATGGGCTGTCGGTCCTCTTGGCAATTCTCGAAGAGAGAGGGTTCGATGCGGTTCACCTAATCCGGGTGGGAACGAAACCGCTCGACGCCCTGTCGGTTGTCAGGATTGTCATCCCTGCCTTGCAGCCGCTCTTGCAGGGGTAGGGATTATGCGCCCGAAACTCGTCTTCACCGGCCCTACCGTGTCGCATTCCGACGCATTGAAGGTCGTCGATGCGGTATGCCTTCCCCCGGCCGTGCAAGGCTCGATCGTTTCGGCCGTGCAGCATTTCGACCCGAGTGCGATCCTTCTCATAGATGGCGGTTTTCAGACCGAGCCGGCGGTTCGGCACAGGGAAATCCTGTGGGCTCTCAGCCGCGGCATTCACGTCGTCGGCGCGGCCAGCATGGGTGCCCTTCGAGCAGCCGAGCTGTTCCCCCATATGCAAGGCGTCGGGCTTATCTACCGATGGTATCGCCGCTTCGCCTTTGCACCCGACGACGCAGTAGCGGTATTGCATGGACCGGCCGAGGTGAATTTCGCTCAATTGACGCATGCGCTGATTGACCTGCGCCGGACCCTTCGCGCTGCTTGCCGGCGCGGGGTGATTTCACCCGAACAGCAGGCGAGGCTCGAGGGTGCGGCACAGGCCGTCAATTTTCGCGAGCGCACCCTGGCACGGATGGTCCGGGAGGCGCACGACGGCAAGGACGACGTCGAGAATTTGTGCAAGGAGCTCGGCGCGGCTTTCGTCCAGCAAAAAAAGCAAGATGCCCTGCGGGCACTCGAACTTTTGCGGGAGCAAGCATTTGAAAAAGCACACCGCATGCCGGAATTACAGCTAACCTCGGCCTTCTCCAGGGATATGGATGATGCGGGGCTGGCGTTATAGGCCCTGACCTCTTTGGGGCCGACGATTTACGCAACGTAAGCGCCGTGATAGCGTGGTAGCCTCAGAGGGGGCCAAGCGATTGGACGCGGTCGATCGTGTCGTTGCGCAAGATCCATTGCTGGGAACGCGGTTCCTGGTCTACCCGCAGGTCCCTCACCTTTCGGGTTACGGAACACCCGAAACAGTATGGATTTCTACTCCACCCGATCTGATCCGCTCCGGCCCGGAAGATCACCGCATCTACGTTCGCGATCCGCTCCTCGACAAGGAGCCTTATGACTACCCTTATCTGCCACCGTTTGTCGGCGAAATCTTTCCACCTGCAGAGGCTGGCTTTGACGGCCATTTCGATCAGCTTTCCTTGACCTCGCGGCAGTTCCTTTCTGCGCACGCCTTCGCCTCGGTCGGCCGCGTGCTGGACATCTGGGAAAGCTACCTCGGCAAACCGATTGTCTGGTATTTCGCCGAGACGTACGAGCGGCTCGAAATCATCCCCTTCGTCGACTGGGAGAATGCGCAATCGGGCTATGGCTATCTGGAACTCGGCCGGGAGCGCGGCATCGACGGAGGCAACTATCCCTATGCGCTCAACTTCGATGTGATCGCACATGAGGTCGGCCACGCCATCTTGTTTTCGTTGTTCGGGACACCATCCGGCGGCCTGACTCAAGGCGATTTCGGACCGTTCCACGAAGCCAGCTCGGATCTGGTCTCGCTCTTGTCCTTCCTGAACTTCGACAGCGGCATGGACCGGCTGCTGCGGCACTGCAATGGCAACCTGCTTGTTCTCAATGAATTGAACCGGATTGCCGAGCTGACTGGCGATCGGCAGATCCGCCTCGCCAGCAACGCACGCCGCATGTCGGAGGTGACGGCGGAAATCCATGACAGGTCACGGCCATTCACGGGGGCTGTGTTCGACACGATCGTCGACGTCTACCACGCGGCACTGGTGCACGAGGGGTTGGCCGACGAGCGGCTGCTGGGGATCGATATCAAGGATGTCGACCAATCCGACATGCAGCGCATTTCGGATTTCACGTCTCGCGCCTTTCGCGCTCGGCCCTTCATGTTCAAGAGCATGCTGATCAGAGCAAGGGACGAAGTGGCCCTCGCACTTGCTCAGGCCTGGCCGCGCCTCGATGCAGATGACCTGTCGTTCGAGAATGCCGCTGCCACGCTGGTCGATGCCAGCGACCGGGTGGCGCCCGCGCTTGCGGAAAGGCTTGAAGAAAACTTCAGATGGCGAGAGATTCTATGAACTGATCGATTGCAACAAAAGGAGCGAGGAAAATGAGCGACGACTATCACCGACCGACACTGACGTTTCCATCAGGCGCTTACAACGCAACACAGGTCAGGCTTTACGGTATCGCCCCGGGCGGCGGAGATCTTGTTTACCCCAACCATCCAAAAAACCTTGAGAGCGCAGACTTCGCAATATCAGTTCGATCACAATCGGATGATGTAAGTCAAAATGACCAATTTCTACAGCAATTGAGTGATTTAAAAGTTACTAAGGAACAATTTCTCAATCTGATTGCAAATCGAAGAATTAGCGGATTTCCCGATGAGTTTGGCTACGCGACTCAGATTTCCTTAGCCGTGCGAAATATCGGATTCATCGTGATTTCCACTGTGGTATCATTCGATGAAGCATATAAGAGCGGAAAGGTGCTGTCATCTGGAATTATTGTCGGGTATTCATATGAGGGACATTGCTTCGATCTTCCAAAACCGAAGATCATGCTTCTTCCAGTTCTCCCTCAAATGATACCTCTCGACGATTGCGGATATGATAAGAAATTTAATAAACAGGGTGGCCCAGAGAAATATATGCTCTGGCTTGTCGATAAGCTTGACGAATGCGTGGAATTCGAGATGAACCAGGGGTTTATCGAGCAGATCGTCCTCGAGGCGAACCTTCCAGGCAAGCGTTCACCGACGATGTACGCATCCAAGATGACGATGGGACACCGTGGCGGAAAGCTGAACGACTAGTCTCTCATGTTCCCCGTCAACCTTGAAGGCAAGAGGCTCGCCTGCTTGGCAGGTTTGCCATGCAGTGGGATCGGCCGAAGCTGCACAGGGCGGGGGTGGAACTCAGAGACGACGGCTGATCAGACTCTCATCCGCGGGTTGGGTACCGACGTTCCGTGGCTTCGTCTCGGGCTGTCCTCGGTCTAGAGGGCGGGCGTCGCGCGTATCGGCTCGGCCACATAACTGGCGACGGGAGTTTCCCCACCTTGGCCCTACCTCCAAAATCGTCGAAGAAAGCGACAGCGGTGATTTTTGATGTTTTCACGGTTGTGCACAGGCCAAGTGCCCCGCGGGTAGCGGTATCCGAGCGCAACGCAATGCTTGTCGTTTCACCGCCGACCGAGATCATCGACACGAACGCGAAGGATTCATCACATCGATATACAAGAGGCCCTCTGCATCCTTGGCGTGTCCGGCAAACGGCATTTTAGCCGCCGCGCAGTCAAGGAGTGTGTCCGCTTTCCGAATGCACCGCCCGAAACCGGACAGGCAGGAAGCGGCCAGTTGCAGACATTCATCCTGATCTTCAGCCAATGACCACTTCGCGCTTTCGTTCTGGTCGTTCACTGTGCCGTTCGCCGCTCGCGAAACCGGCCATTCCAGTCCGACCTAGACTAGCCCTCCGTGACCCTGCCTGTGACCTTGCCGACCGCCCGCCTTTGCAAGAGAACGCTTGGAAGCCAATTATTCTTAGGGGCCCGACGTCGGATGCACTCGTCCTCATCACCCGCGACGTTCTGCACATGGTCGCACACCGCGACAACCGGCCACCGCTCGACATCGCCGATCGGATCGAGACAGACATACACAGAGCTGGAGCATCGATCCCGATCGACGGGCCGGCGCTTTATCCGACTTTTAGCTCGCCAGCGCCGCCATCGAACGTAGCGTCAGGCGCTGTTGGCGCTCGATGCCTGCATGTCCCGTCGCATGACCCTCGCCGCTGCCTGATTATTTTCGGTTGGGACCCAGACGACGCCCTTGTCCGATGGGGCTGTCAGAAACACGGTCGAGCAGGGGAGGCCGGCCGCATCGAACTTTCGCGCGATGAAATCGCTCTCGCCTCGATCGTGGCTCGACATGATCAGCTGATAGCCGTTCAACTCGACCATGTTGCGCATCACGTCGACAAAGGCGGCAGTGTGAATGATGTCATTATGCTGAAGTGGATCGTCAAGCAGCAGTGCCCGCCAGCGCGACCAGGGGTAAGCGGTGCTCGCCGCACATAGGATGCTGAAGCCGTTGGCCGCAAGTTGGCCTTCGCTCAGCACGACCTGGGGCGGCAGGTCCTTCTTCGTCTCGATCGCATTCTCCACCTTTTCTCGGTAGCGCAGTGCCATACCGAAGCTTGTCGCATCGACCCGCGTGTCGGCCTTGAACTGAATACTCTCCCCGGGCGTGCTCAGCATCGCCTCGTTGAAGTCGTCGATAACCTCGTTGAGTGGATCGAGTACGCGCGCGGAAAAATCGTCCGCCTGTGCCTGCAAACTCTCCGAATAGCGCTTCACTGCGCTTCGTGTGGCGGTGGTGAGCTTCACCGCCGCGCGGGCAGTCTCGAGCTTTGTCTTGAGTGCACCAAGATGCGCCGCCGGTTCGCGCACGCCGTTATCCCCACCCGCTGTCTGCATTGACGCGACGATCTCGTCGATCTCGTTCTGAAGCAGCGCATCTTCATTGTCGCGGGCTAGCACAAGCCGCCGTTCGGCGAGCGAACGCAGTCCGGCCAGCACGGCCTCGATCGCCGCAATACCGCGATCATACTCGGCTTGGCCCGGGCTGTTATTGAGGCCCGCTCGGGTCCAACGCTGCTGCATCTGCCACGCCGCCTGCTCGGCGGTTCCGCGGACCAGCTCGCCTGCCGCAAGCTCGCGTTGAGCGGCATCCAGTGCGGCTCGCTCCCGCTGAACTTCCGCGACCGCAGCGTTCGCCGCTTCGGAAAGTGTGGCGAGTTGTGCCTTTGCGGTTTCGCCTCGCTCGCGTTCCGTCGTCAGCCTGATCCCAAGCTCGCCGATCGTTACGTTTGACAGATTGCGCGCCGCGATCCGATCTGCACACGCCTTATCTTCGCCCTCAAACTGCGTCAGTCGGGCTCCGAATTGGCTGTCACGCGCGATCAGCTCATCGAGATCGGCGGCTTTCGAAGTTCGTTGTTCGCTCGCAGCAGCGGCACTCGCCGCTAGCGGTTCCAGCGCTACCTCCGCCGCCGCGAGCGCGGCATCCGCGTCGCGCACCCGCGTCGCGGCAAGGTGGGTGAGATCGCCGTCCGGAGACGTTTCAAGTGTCCGGGCGATGGCGGAGCGCGCATTCGTCACAGCGTCTGCGGCTACGGCTGCCGCCCGCTCGAGCCCCTCGACAGCTGCCACCTCGGTTCGAAGGCGACGGATCTGATCGCTGAGTGCGGGACGTTCGCTCCGCAAAGTCTCGAGCGCATCGTCGGCCTGAGCGAGGCGATGATCGCTCCCCGATGCTGCGGCCTCCGCCAGTGCCTTAAGGACTCCCGGCTCGAACTGCGTTCGGCACACCGGGCAGTCGGTATCGTCCTCATGAACATGGCTGGCGATCTGTGACAGGGCGGCGCTGATCGCAGTTGCGTGCCGGTCGGCCTCGGCACGTTCGCGCTCAGCGCCGAATATCCGGTCATTGAGATCGGCCAACCGCTGCTCGAGCGGAGTGAGAGAGGCAGCGGCGCTGGCCGCTGCCTCGTGCCCCTGGGCAAGCGCGGTGTCGGCCGCCCGAGACTCCGTCTGAAGATCTGCGCACTCGGCCATGGCTTCGTTGAGCGCGCGCGCCGAGCCGGCAAGGCTTCTCAGACGCGCGACTTCAGCTGCGGCGTCGCTATATTGGTCTATCACTGTATCGGCGTCGGCGATCGTCCTGCGATGGGTGGCGATCGCCTCGGCAAGCGCCTTACGATCCTGCGCTTCCTTCGCTCGCAGCTCTGCGAGTTGCGTACGGCGCGCCAGATCGGTCCGCGCCGCACCAAGTAGGGCGATATTCCGTTCGATCGTGGCTATCGCGGCATTCTGGGCCGTGACCGCATCGCTGGTTGTGGCAACAAGTTGGGATACGCGATCGAGTCGTGCCTGCGCGTCGCTTATTGCGCTTCGCAGCCGTACGAGGCTGGGATGGTCGAGGCGCGCTTCGGCTTGGCTGATCGCAAATCGCGCTGGAAATGTCGATAAGGTCTCCAGCACAGCTTTGCGGTCGCCCAATGATCGCAGCGTGTCTCCGATGCGGTCGCCGAGCGCTGAAAGACGCTGTCCAGCATCGGCGGTTGTGACGTCAAGCGGCTGATCGGCGACAAGCTGCCGAAGGTCAGCTTCGAGCTGGTCAATTCCCGCAGCAACCTCGACTGCGGTGAGCACACCGGTCGCGCGCGCCGCCGCGCGTAACCTGTTCAGGCGAGTCATCCGTCCCTGCCAGTCCACGATTTCGCGCTCGAGTTCGGCTACCATGCCTTGCTCTTTATCTAGCCGACGGGTGAACGCGGTGATGGTCGGCCGCCCACGCAGGCCCGCGCGGATGCGCTCGAGCCGGTCGATGCCGCTCGGTCCCTTGAGCGCTTGCCACTGATCCTGGGGATCTCGGCTAGTGAACCGCTGCTGCGCCGCTTGCCCAAGGAAATGGGTGAGGGCGAGATACGTGCCCAGATCATTGATAATGCGGCGATCGGGACGTGCGAGCTGCGCGACGATGTCCGCCGTTGCGGTACCGCCGGTCGCACTGCGCTTGATGAGGTCACCTTCCGAAAAGGTCAGTGCCACGCGATGCGATCCCGGCTCGGCTCCACGCCGGGTGAGATAATCCTTCTCGACAAGTTTTTTTCGGCCCTTCTGTAGATAGGGTTCAAAACGGCGAATCTTGCTGGTCAGGCCCCATTCGATCGCATCGAAGAAGCTGCTCTTGCCGAGGCCGTTAGTTCCCGTGAGCAGAACCAGGCCTGGCGCCGCCGGAATGTCGATCTCGAAGTTTCCAAAGGTTCGGAAATCATGGATCGCGACGCGGGATAGAAAAATCTCGCTCATGCCTGTCCCCTCCGCTCCCAGGCCCTGACCAGTGCCGTAACGATGTCGTCCGGCGATTTCTTCTCATCGAGCGCAATGCGCTCCCACTCGTCGGCGGTCGTCCGCGGCAAACCCGGCGCTGTGGCGCCAGTCCCGCTCAGCTCGTCGAGCGCCGCATCTTCGAACTGGCCCTCGGCATGCATCCATGGTCGGGCGAGGAAGGTGCGCTTGAGAAAATCGGCGAAGCTCTCTTCGTCCCGCTTGGGATCCTCCGGCCGCAACCAGGCGAGCTTGCGTGCGACACGGTCGTCGCGTTCGACCATCAAAGCCATAGCCCGCCAGGCATCCTGCCGCTCGCTTGCCCGCGGTCCCAGCAGCATCAGCTGCAGGTCGAGCGTCTCGTTCGCCCCCAGGAAAGAGCGCGCGACAACACATTGATTTCGGTATCGTCGTAGCGTCTCGAGCACCGCTTCCATCGCAGGAACGTCAGGAAGAATGCCAAGCACGATATTGAAACGATTGATCCGAATGGCATGACTCTCCGCCGGCAGATCGGTCGGACTGAGCGTGGTCGACTTCGTCGACCCGCCGTTGAAGATCGAACGCGCCAATTCGGGCCGATCCTCAACCTTCAACTTGAGCGCCAGCGCCGCTGCGCGAAGCCGCTCGGCGAAATTCGCCAGTCCGGGTGACAGAGTCGAACTTTCCGTCATGCTGCGCCTTTCACGATCGTCTTTTCCAGCGCTTCGAAATGCCGTGCCTCCACGGCAGCCAGCAACGCGCGCAGCTCGACCAAACCAGCCGCCACCGCGTCAACGAAATCGCGGCTTACTGACATGATCACCGGACCAGAGCCTGCCGTTTCGCTGAGCCCCGGCTGGTCGGTGTCGACCCGCGCAAACGGGCGTTCGGCGATGCGGCTGACCTCGATGGCACTTTTGACGACAAGAATAACGAATTGAGTCTGCCACATGAAAGACGCGGCGCACAATGACATCTCATCTCCATTGATCATATCGGCTGCGCAGCCATGTCCGGCCCATGCGCTGTCGCCATTGCGCAGGCGAACAAGATTGCCGGGCCTGATGCCCTTCGGCGATGTGGCCTCCCAGGCGGCGGCAATGGCGAGGGCGACGGCAGTGCCGCGCAGGATCACCGCCCATTTGTTGGGACCGACCAGAATCTGCGCGGCGTCGCGATTATCGTCATCGTCGACGGCGCAGATCATCAAGCGAAGGAAATGGCCGAGGAGCACCGGCTCGTCAGTGAACGAAGCGTGCCAAGTCGCCCATGTAGCCGCCATGACGGCCCGTAGATCGGTGGCGATCTTGAGGTTAATAGGTCGACCAGGGTCGGTATTGCTGGCAAAGAAGGGTTGGAGATGCGCATCAAGACGCTCCAGCAACCAGCTATCGAGCGAGCGGTGAATCCTGCGCGCGAGAATATCTGGTGGAAGCATGATCGGATTCTGAGCCGCACCGCCGGGATTGCCGGCCACGATGGCCGGCATCGCCATACCCTCTGCGTGCTGTGACTCCACACTGAGCGCCCGGACATGCTGACTCCACTGCCCTGGTGCCGCATGCAACCGGCAATTGTTACTATGGCAGGCAACGCGCAGAACCGCGCCCGCCACCGATCCAAGATATTCGGGGCCATCGGGAAGGATGATCTCAAAAGGCTGGTGCTCGCTCCACGAGCGCAGGAGCTGCTCAGCCGGTATCGCGCCCGACCACCGGATACTGCCTCCCTCGCGCAACAATTGCACTGAGATCGGCAGCTGATGCGCAGCCAGCCGCTGAAGTCTCGGAGCGAGCGGGATGTCCGCCTTGCGCGCAGCCTCTCTGAACAAGGTCCGCGCAGCGCTCGACAGCTTCGGTACGAGTGTTGCCTCGCCATGACGCGTCAACCACTCCTTATGGATTGCTTCGTGGCTTACCAAATGAGCAGCGAACGGAGCACGGACGACATCTCGACGTGGGCCTCGGCGAACGATGACAGCATCCGCTGCGACCCTCTCGCCGGCACAATCGAGCCAGAAATCTGCGACTTCAGGGGCTGGGTCAGGCGGAGCCATTCGCGCAACCGCTTCGCATTGCAGGTGCCGAAAGGTGCGTTGCGGGTCGCCCTCAATCGCCTTGATGGTGAGATAGGCGGCGAGCCGATTGAGCGTTGCGGTTGACACTTCAAACAGTTCGGCGTGCTGTGTCTGCAGCGTCAGCCTGACCCCAGGCCGCAGCTGCTGCGCGACGGCAGCAACTAGGCCAATGTCGCTAAGCGGCTGCAGCAGTTCGGCATTATAAGCCGCCAAGAAATCAAAACGGGCGCCGGCAGCGTCCCGCGCACGTGCCCGGACATCGATTGCGGCAAGGGCGGGCTTCAGCGCAGTGATCCCCGGATGGCTCGAAACCAGCTGGATCATGCCCGCATGATCGAAATCGCGCGCGCCGGCGGCAACGAAGTCGATCAGCCCACCGTCGCCCGCTCCGCTGATGAAGAAGCGCGGAGTCGGTCGGCCCGCGAACTCGGCAACCGGCACGCCGGCGTCGGTCCAGTAGCTGGCACTCTGTATGGTTGGAACTGGCTCGATTGGCTCGACTCCGAAGCCGACCGCGAGCAAGACAATGTGAAATTGCTCGCGAAGCTCGTTCCCTGGCGCGGGGAGTGGGCTATCCAGATCGGTGAACTCGATCTGGTAACCATCCGGTACGACGTTGAGCGCCGTAACCTGATGGCGCACACGAGGCTGCAACCTTGGCGCGAGCCTGACCACGATGTCATTGAATCCCACAAGAACGTCGTCACGCACCGAACGGCACGATCCGGACTCCCAGTCCAGTATTGGCAAGTCTGCAATGGGATCCGTCGTGTCATGCGCCGGCCAGTCGTAGATATGCGGATCGAGCCGTCGGCGATCGGTCGTCGACTGGAGGGGGAGTAGCTCCCCGGCCTTTTCGAACAGCACGATCTGCGATTCCGTAACAAGCACGGCAGCTGCCGCTGCAGCGACGCCAGCCGCACCGCCGCCGACCACGGCGATCCGCGGATTCGCGTTGAGGTAACCCAGATCCTTCAGCGCATGAACCAGAGAAAGCCCCCGGACCTGCTGCGAATAAAAGGTGATACGCCGATCGAAGCTCCCGATTACGAACAGGTTCGGCCGATCACGGACAGCCGCGCCATCGAGAATATCCTGCGGAAGCAACGCATCAGCCAACGGACCGGTCGCCTTCGGTGCTGCGCGTGTGCCGTTCCGACAGCTTAATTTTGGCGTGGCATATCGCACGCATCGTTGCCAATCGATTCCCCCATTTCCGACCATGTTGTCGCTAACAGTCGGCGGATAACGTTATGGAGAGGCAGGCGAAATGACGCAAGGCTTTATTGGCTCTTGCCAAATCGACTGCAGTCCTATGCTTTCGTACTTCTGTATCGGTCTCTGTTTCGACGTCCGCAGGCGCGACCGTGGTCGGGAGTGGCGGCTCTCTCAAGTCGACTCCCTGGAACCTGCCGGTCTCTTCGCGGCCCCCAATGGGCCCTTCAGGGTATACCCCAGCGTGACGTAACACTGCCTTGGTGTGCAGGCGTAACATCTGGGTTGACATTGACTCTTTGTGACAAGGTAGCGTCGAGCCTAAACCTTGATGTGACACGGCGATTGAACGGGCTGCTGAGGTGTAGGTTGGCTTAAGCGGATCTCCGCTTTGCGCCCAAAAGCGGACATCGCCAATGGCCAGGCCTCAGGCTGCCCAACATTGGTCTGGAACGACTGGAATCCAAGGGCTCGGAGCTATCTTCCTTTGGCTCGACAGGAGTGCCAGACTGGATGGAGGGAGCACGACATGAGGGAGAGCCGTAAAATAGCAGCGATCCTGGTCTCGGATGTGGTCGGCTACAGCAGGCTAGCCGGCGCAGATGAAGATCGCATCTTGGCACGGCTGCGGGCGCTGCGCAGCGATCTCATCGATCCCACCATCGCTGTTCATCGTGGTCGCGTCGTCAAGCGCACAGGCGACGGGAGCCTCGTCGAGTTCAGCAGCGTTGTGGAAGCGGTGCGTTGCGCGATTGAAGTGCAGAACGCCATGCTTGAGCGCAATGCCGGGGTGCCGGATGATCGCCGAATCGAGTTCCGGATCGGCATTCACCTGGGCGACGTCGTGGAAGAGAGCGACGGCGACCTGATGGGCGATGGCGTCAATATCGCCGCACGCCTGGAAGGCATTTGCGAGCCTGGCAATATTTGTCTTTCCGAGCAAGCCTATTGGCAGGTTAAGTCGAGGCTCGATATCGCGATCAACGATCGCGGTGAGGTCCAACTCAAGAACATCACCGAGCCGGTCCGTGTTTATTCACTACAGGTCGGTGTTCCCTCCAAGGCCAAGCCCGTGGCACCGGCTGAGCCCCTTGTACTGGAGAAGCTTTCGCAGCCGCTCGCACTGCCCGACAAGCCTTCGATTGCCGTCTTGCCCTTTGTCAACATGAGTGGCGACCAGGAGCAGGAGTTCTTCACCGACGGGCTGACGGAAGATATCATCACCGATCTGTCGAATGTGTCCGGCTTCTTCGTCATCGCCCGCAACTCCACCTTTGGCTATAAAGGCAAGCCCACCGACGTTCGTCAGATAGCTCGCGATTTGGGCGTCAAATATGTTCTCGAGGGCAGCGCCCGGCGATCCAACAAGCGGTTGCGCGTCAATGTGCAGCTTATCAATGCGGCAGAAGGCGGCAATCACGTGTGGGCCGAGCGCTTCGACCGCGAAATCGCAGACATCTTCGATGTTCAGGACGAGGTCACGCGCCGCGTTGTTGAAGCGATTTCCGGCAAAATTGGTGTGAAGGATATTTCTGCTCGCTCCAGGCCGTCAAGTCTCGAAGCCTATGACCTTTGTGTTAGGTCGCGAGACAAATGCAACATTTCAAGAACAGATAACAGTGAGGCGTGCGCTGATTTGGAACGTGCCATTCAGATCGATCCAAACTACTGCGAAGCACACAGCAATCTTGCCATCTCACTTTTATTTGGCTGGATGTTCTGGGGAGAGCCACAGGAACCCAGCCGCGCAAAGGCTCTGACGCACGCCCAGCGAGCCGTAGAGATCGACCCGGCCGATTCCCATGCTCGCAGGATACTGGGCTGTGTCCTGCTATATGATCGAAATTTGGATGAAGCAAAAATCCAATTTGATGCTGCCGTTCGGCTTAATCCAAATAATGCAGATGCGGTTGCATGGATGGGTGAGCTTCAAGTCTACTTAGGCAAGCCGCACGCGGCGCTGATAGCTTGTACAGAGGCGCTGCGTTTGAATCCTCGTCCACCCGGTTGGTATTTCTGGACGATGGGAACGGCCCAGATTTCCTCCGGCCATTACGAAGAAGCCGTGGTGACCTTGAGCAGGGACGAGACATATGGGACTGGCTCAAGATTGACTCTAATTGCTGCGCTTGCCCTTGCCGATCGCGTTCCAGAGGCACGGGAGGAAGGCGGTCTTTTTCTTGCTAGCAGTCCAGACTGGACGGCAGGGGAGCAGGCGGCGAACTTGCCCTTTAGGAGCCCGAGCTTTGCTCAGACCTTTATTGATGGCTGGCGTCTGGCCGGCTTGCCAATTTAGGCGGTATGGAAAAGGAGCCGTTTTCTAAGGAGCTCGGAATCAATCTATATCATCGAAAGAATCGATAGGGGCGCCCGGCATCTCCTTAGTCCTTCGTGATTCCCCGAGTTTTGGGGACCGGGAATCCGAAGCGCCGCAAGCTCCCTCGGCAATCCTGGTGGCGGACATCGTCGGCTTCAGCCGCCTGACGGCGAACGACGAGGATCGTACCTTACAGGCAACTCGCGTTTGCGAAGCGACTCGTCGATCCAACCATCGAAGTTCATCGGGGTCGGTCGTGAAGGCCACCTGCGATGGCCGACGCTCAAGGTGCATCGCTAGAGCGTCCATCGCCAGATGGGCCAGTTCGCGCTCGTGCTCCCTATTCTGCTTTTGTGTACTGATAGCCCCAATCAACGCTAGGCCAATCTGGTTTGATTTTGTTTGCCGAACGGGCATGCGCCCGCGCGTCATCGATACGCCCGAGCTTCGCCATGCATGCGGCCGCATAAACGTGGATATAGTAATAGGGGCTGTTGACGTCGAAGGCACCTGACGCGGTTCTTCACCCGATCGGGTTGCACTAAGAACGTCACTCGTCAGTAATCTACTGTCAGTACGCTTTCGACGAACCGCCCCGCTTGTTGATCGGTCATCCGTTAATCTGAGATGCCTGCTTTTCGCAGACCCTCAAGCCAGTGCTCCACGTCCTCCTGCCGGCGATATGGAGAGCCGCGCTTGTAGTCACCTAGGGTGAAACCAGGCTTGTGCTCGAGGCACCTACCCCAAGCCGCTATTGCCTCCTGGGTGCGTCCGAGCTGTCCCAAACACGCGGCCAGATTGGCGAATCCGCGATCATAGTTGTTGTTGTCCCAACGGCGGAACGAATCCAGCGAAGACTCATATTCCCCGAGCAGATAGTATACGAATGCGAGCAGCTCGTGGACATCGCGGTGTTCGAGTGGACTTAGCCGTCTGAGCCGTTCGCCAATCTCGCGGGCCATTGCGAGTTGACCACCCCAAAGGCAGATATACCCGACCCAGACGAGTACAATCGGGTTTGTTGAACCCAACTTCAGCGCGCGTTGCCAATGGGTCTCGGCAACGTCGAAGTCCTTCTTCCATCCATGAAGAGCGGCAACGACCGCCTCTGCCAGTCCGCTGGCGTCGCCGAGTTCGATGGCCCGCAAGGCCGACTGCATGGCCAACACCTTCATATCTTCGTCCGCTCTGAAAACCGAAAGTGTCGCGTAAGCGTCGGCGAGCCATGCATGCGCACGCGACGAATCAGGCTCCAAGCCTAGCGTTCGCTTTAAGAACTCAACGCCAGAGACGGTGTCCTTCTCAGTGAATCGATGGATAGAATCGAGACCGCGCAAGAACGAGTCGTACGCGCTGAGGCTCGTTTGCGTTTGCCTGGTCCGAACGATTTCAGCAGCGCCTACCTTGCCGACCAGTGCCCAGGCGATCCTCTCTGTCACCTCATCTTGAACGGCGAAAAGATCCTCGAGGTTTCGATCGTAGCGCTCGGCCCAGACGTGATTGCCAGTTGCTGCTTCTATCAACTGTGCAGTGATCCTGACGCGCGCGCCCGCCTTTCGAACGCTTCCCTCGACGACGTACCGTACACCGAGCTTCCTTCCGACCTCGGTGGTGTTTACGGATTGACCCTTGAAAACGAACGAGGAATTGCGTGCGATTACGAACAGACTCTGACTGCGACTGAGTTCGGTGATGAGGTCCTCGGCTATTCCATCCGAGAAATAATCCTGCTCCGGGTCCGCCGACATGTTTGTGAACGGAAGCACTGCTACTGACGGCTTGAAAGGGAGTGGCAAGTCATCGTTGGAAGTAATTGACGTTGAAGGTTCTGGATAATCCCGCTCTTCTGTTTGAACCCGATAGGCATGCACGGGCCCGGCAATGTTCTTCATCGCCTGCTCGCCCAAGTCGACGAACGTATAGGGAACCTTTCCCTTTACCTGATCATAGACACTGCGCCCAATCACGACGCCCCCGGGCTTGCTGACCTTCTCGAGCCTAGCCGCCACGTTTACGCAGTCGCCGTAGATCGTCGTTCCATCCACTATAACCTCTCCTGAATTGAGACCCATTCTGAAGGTCATGCGCCGCCCTTCGGGTAGGTTAGTATCGCTTGCCGTTATCCGGTTTTGTGTCTCGACTGCGCATTGCAACGCATCGACGGCACTCTGGAACTCGATCAGGAGACTGTCGCCTGCCGTGCCGACCAGCCGGCCCTTGAATTGCGCAATCTTGGGATCGATCACTTCGGCGCGCAACGTCTTTAGATGTAAGAGAGTCCCAGCCTCGTCGGCCCCCATAAGACGCGAGTAGCCGACTACGTCCGCTGCTAAAACCGCCACGAGTTTTCTTTCCGAGCGCGCCACGATGCCTCCTGGACTGCAAAGAGTTCAATCGGTTTGCTGTGAGCGTAGCACTCGCGTCTATGCGCAACTAGCCGCCAGAGAACGTCCGCCCGCCGGACTGAACGTCCGCTATCGTTCTTCGAACGCCAGAAGCCGCCATTCCGCTTGCGGCCATTCTGGTCATTCAATGGCCGCTGAGCGTTGCTGCGCTAGGTCGATCGGTTCCCTTCGGAGCTTAGCTCTCCCGTCCAAAATTCGGTAAACCTGCATTCGAGAACAGCCAACAGCTTGCGCGATTTCGGTGGGTTTGACCCCGTCACCGTGGAGTTGGATCACACGGTGGTAATCTATGCGCTGCTGGCCACCCTTGTAGACGCCATTGCGCTTGGCTTGTTCGATACCATCACGCTGCCGCTCCTTGATGAAACGGCGCTCCATTTGGGCGACCATGCCAAGAACGGTCAAGACAATTTGGCCCATCTCACCTCTTGTAGAGACATGTGGGTCAAGGACGGTGACAAACGCTCCTTTCTGCTCACATTCATAAATCAGGTTTAGGACGTCGCGCGTATCGCGGCCGAGCCGGTCGAGCCTGGTCACCACCAGTTCATCGCCCGGCCGCAAGAAATCCAAAACAGTCGCTAACTCGGTGCGCCCGTCGCGACTTGCACCCGACACCTTTTCGGCACGGACGATCTCGCAGCCTTCAGCCTTCAGCTTTGTGTGCTGGGTTTCAAGATCTTGATCAATTGTGCTGACGCGTGCGTAACCGATGCGAGCCATAGCCTGTCACCTCAAGGTTTAGGCCTGAGGCTACCTTGTCACAAATAGTCGATGTCAACCCAGATGTTACGCTGACGTATCGCCGGCGGGTTACGCCACGCAAGGGTATACCCTGATGGGCCAAATTGGCGCTCGCATGGGCCGTACCGAGGCAGCTGAGTTAAGATGAAAAGAAGTGTACCCCGCAGACCCCCGCCTCAGGCCCTGGGTGCGTCGCTTTGAAAGCGCATTCCGTTCAAGATTGACCGATGCCGGCTGCTCGCCTGGAGGCTGGGGGAGGAGCGGCCCGGAGAGTCTCTGGGCCGGCATCGGTCACCGCCGGCACTAAGCTGTTGCCGGCGGAAGCTGGGCTAACTTGATTGGCAGTTTGCCCGCCCGTCATCAAACGTGCGGCACGAGACGACCTACTGCATTCCGCGCAGGGCATTCACGTCGGCGCAGAACTCGGCATAAGGCTTGCTCATCGCCGCATCTTGGCATTCGCGCATGATCATTTCGCGCATGGGCTTTGGCTTGGCCATGAACGCAGCCGTGAACTCAGGCATGGGCTTCAGGACTTTCATCGACGCGTCGGTGTAGAATGGCGCGAGGTTATCGGCGACGTCGAGTGCGCCGGCAACTGCCGCACTTCCGACAGCGCAAACGGCAAAGGCGCCGAGGCAGATTGCTTTGATATTCATGGTCTAGTCCTTCTCTGGGGTTATGCAGTTACCTTCGATAACTGCTGATGCTGCGATTTGTTTAGACTGGCAGGACGTCGCCCGCAGCTGAGCCGACCGAACCTTGCAATGCTGCCCGACCGTTCGTGGAGCGCGGCTCAACGACGGTGATGATGACGTCGATGTTCCCTCGGGTAGCTTTGGAATAGGGGCAAGTCTGGTGAGCAGCATCAGCCAGGGCTTGGGCGATTTCACGCTCTAAACCGGGCAAGCTGACATTGAGGCGAGCCTGAAGGGAATAGGCGCCGTTCTCGAGGCAGAGATCTACCTCGGCATCTATCGCCAAGTCAGCAGGAAGGGCGACCTTCATTTTATGGGCAGCAATTCCCATCGCCCCCTCGAAGCATGCCGACCAGCCGGCCGCGAACAACTGCTCGGGATTGGTGCCCGAGCCCGGGCCGCCGGGCGTCGAAAGCTTGATATTCAGACGACCATCGGAGCTGCGAGCAGCACCATGTTCACGGCCACCTTCAGTATGGGTCTTGGCGGTGTATATTGGTTTCCCTAATTGGGTCATGATCATTTTCCTCGTTGAACATTTTCATTTCTGCGATCGAAGCCAAATGTGCTTCCGAGTTACGGTTAAATTTGGTTGATCATCTATTGGACTAACGTGTCGCCGATACTTTTGGATTAGCGCCCGGGATGCTCCCTCGCACACCTCTTGCCATTCCGAACTATGCTCCGGCGGCTCTGCATCTTTTCAGTCCGCCAGCATATCCCACGAGATTTTCACGGCCTGCGACGCGAAGTTCGGATGCATGGGATCGAAACCAACACCTAAGCATCATCGACTCCATAGGTGGAAGTGGCGCATCTTCGTGCTGACGGCCTTCACCAGCCGTAGCGAAAGGGCGACATGGAGAACGAACTCAGCCGCGTCGTCGATGCTCTTCCCGGATTGGTTTGGAGCGCACTGCCGGATGGATATACCGACTTCGTCAACCAACGCTGGTGCGAGTATACCGGAATTCCAGCCGACGAAGCCCGTGGCCGAGGCTGGCAGGTTTCGGTGCATCCGGATGATCTGTCACGCCTGACCGACGAATGGGCAGCCATTCTGGCTTCTGGCGCACCGGGTGACATTGAAGCTCGAATGCAGCGCTTCGATGGAGCGTACCGTTGGTTCCATTTCCGAGCTTGCCCGCTGGTCGGTGACAACGGCCAGGTCATCAAATGGTGTGGAATAAACACCGATATCGAGGACCGAAAGAACGCGGAAGACGCGCTGCGCGTCGAGGAGAACCGCTTCCGCGTGATCGTCGATGGTCTCCCGGCGATCGTTACGCTCATGTCCGCTGACGGCCAGTTCGAACACGCTAATCAATACATGCTCGACTATATCGGAGTGACGCTTGAAGAGATGAAGCTGAAAGACCGGCCCTTAGGCAAGGCCTTTCATCCCGATGATCGGCCGGCCATTCTTGTCAAGTGGATGGAGTGCGTCCGGACGGGCGAACCCTACGACTATGAGGCGCGCCTGCGTCGTGCAGATGGAAAATATCGCTGGTTTCATACGCAGGGATACCCGTTGCGAGATGCTGAAGGACGAATTGTCCTTTGGTATCTTCTCCAGACTGATATTGACGAGCGAAGGTGCGCCGAGGCGCTGCTTTCGGGAGAGAAGCGCCTGCTCGAGATGGTTGCATCTGGGAACCCACTTCCCGTTGTTCTGGACGAACTTTGCGAACTACTGGATAAGATGGCCAACGGTTGCGTTAGCGGCGTCCTGCTCCTCGATCGCGCAGGCCTGAAAGTTGAGCATTCGATCGGCCCTGGACTGCCGGCCACATACAGCAAGGCTCTCGAAGGCAAAACCGTCAGTCCCGAGGCCGGGCCATGTGGGATGGCAGTTTGTCAGAAGATCCAAGTCATTGTTTCGGATGTCACGACTGATGCGAGATGGAATGATTCGGGCTGGCAGGCACTTGCCCTGGCTCACGGTTTGAAGTCTTGCTGGTCAACGCCGATTATCGCCGCAACGGGTGAGGCACTCGGAACTTTCGCGATCTATAGACCCGATGGCGGTCTGCCGACCGCATTCCATCAGTCGCTAATGCAAAAGCTGACGCACATCGCCAGCATCGCGGTAGCACGAACACACAGTGAGGACGATCAGCACAGGGCAGAAACTCTCCTGGCGCACGAAAAGCGACTGCTCGAGATGATAGCTTGGGGCTATACGCTTCCCGTCGTGCTCGACGCTTTGTGCCGTCTAGTCGAAGATATGGCCACCGGATGCCATTGTGGCATTCTTTTCTACAGCCCGGACGAAACGACCTGGCAGCATGGCGCCGGCCCTGCGCTTCCATCCGGCTACAACGAGACCATGCATGGCAGACCCGCCCACAGGGCATCGGGACCTTGCGGGTTAGCGGCTTCCGAGAAGAAGCAGGTGATCGTGTCGGATATTGCGACCGATTTGCAGTGGGACAAACATGGATGGCGAGCGCTTGCCCTGTCCTACGGTATCAAGGCGTGCTGGTCGTCGCCAATTCTCTCGCATGACAAGAAAGCTTTGGGTGCCCTGGCTTTCTACCAGTATGAGCCAGGGCCACCCAACGAATTTCAACGCGAACTCATTGCCCAACTCTCCCAGATTGCAAGTATTGCGGTGGAACGTGTGCGAAGCGAGAGCGCGCTAAAGCGGAGCGAAGCATTCTTGTCCAAGGCTCAGCAACTCAGCTTAACGGGAAGCTTCTCGTGGCGCGTCGGAACCAGCGAGATCACTTGGTCAGAGCAGGCCCACCGAATTTTTGAGTTTGAGCACCGCGTACCGGTAACAATTGAATTGCTTGGATCTCGCATACACCCAGATGACTTCGAGCTTCTCAATGAAATGATCGCGCGAGTTCGGGGCGCCGGCAGTGACTTCGAGTATGAGTGCCGGCTATTGATGCCCGATGGGACCGTCAAGTACCTACACGTCGTAGCTCACGGCACCAGCGATCACGATGGGGCGCTTGAGTACATCGGCGCAGTTCAAGATGTGACTGAGCGCCGCCTCTCCGAGGAAGCGCTCGGCAAAGTTCGGTCAGAACTGGCGCATGTTGCCAGGGCCACGACACTCGGAGCACTGACTGCGTCAATCGCGCACGAGGTAAATCAACCGCTCTCCGGCATCATGACCAATGCCAGCACGTGCCTACGCATGCTTGCTGCAAATCCCCCCAATATTGATGGGGCCCGAGAGACGGCACGGCGCACACTGCGTGACGGCACACGGGCTTCGGATGTGATCGTACGATTGCGCGCACTCTTTGCCAAGAAGAACGAGCTGACAGAGTCGGTGGATCTCAATGAGGCCACGCGAGAGGTGATTGCACTGTCGGCGAATGATCTCCAGAGAAACCGCGTCACTCTCCGTGCCGAATTCCGAGATGACATTCCGCCGATAGCTGGCGACCGCATTCAGCTTCAACAAGTTATTCTGAACCTCTTACTAAACGCATCTGATGCAATGAAAGGCGTTGAAGATCGTCCCAGGCAACTGCTGATCAGAACAGATCGCGATGAAAGTGAGCATGTGCGCCTGACTGTGCAGGACACAGGAGTGGGGTTCGAGCCTCACGCGGCCGAGAGACTTTTCGACGCCTTTTACACGACCAAGACGAGTGGCATGGGGATCGGCCTGTCGGTCAGCCGTCATATTATCGAAAGTCACCAAGGGCGTCTCTGGGCCTCCTCGAATGAAGGTCCGGGCGCCACATTCGCGTTTTCTATCCCTCGCAAGTCGCAGCGGCCTAGAGAAAGTGACCGCTCCGGCCGCAACCATATCTCTGCCGATGCGGGAATTGGAAAAGCTATGAGGAGCAATCGATGATAACTAAGTCACTCGTGTCGGTCGTCGATGATGACGAGTCCGTGCGCGAGTCGCTGCCTGACTTGCTCAGGGAGTTTGGTTTTGCGGTTCAGGCGTTCTCGTCGGCAGAGGAATTTCTCGCGTCCGATTGGATGGACCGAACTGATTGTCTGGTTCTAGACGTTGTTATGCCAGGAATGACAGGCCCTGGCCTGCAACAGGAACTCAAACGCCGTCGGCTATCTATTCCAATCGTCTTCATGACGGCACATGAAAACGAAGCGATTCGTTCACGCGCGCTTGCCGATGGCGCTGTAGATTGCCTGTCCAAGCCCTTTTCACAGACCGCATTACTCGATGCTCTCAACGTAGCGCTTCTTGCGACCTGACAAGCTTTCTTGGAATGCAAATGCGGCTCACCCAGCGATAGAGGCCAATCATGTCGCAACCGATTGTGTTCATAGTTGACGATGATGTCTCCGTGCGTGAATCGCTCGAGGCCCTGATCAATCTGACGGGCTCGCGGGCGGAAACATTCGCCTCCGCCGAAGAGTTTCTTGAGCGGCCGCGAGTGTCTGTCCCGAATTGCTTAGTACTGGACGTCAGCTTGCCTGACCTCAATGGTCTCGAACTGCAGAAACGAATCACTGCCGATCGTGCTGATATGCCTATCATTTTTATAACCGGCTACGGTGATGTACCGATGACTGTCCAGGCGATGAAGGCCGGCGCAGCTGAATTCCTCATGAAGCCCGTCAGCGATGACGCGCTGTTGGACGCGATAGGCCAAGCTATTGAGAACAGCCGGGAAACGATCGACCGGGAAGCCGAATTGCAGGCTCTTCGGGTTGATGAGGCTACTCTAAGCCGTCGCGAACGTGAGGTTATGACTTTGGTGGTCTCCGGCCTCATGAACAAACAGGTCGGTTTCCAGCTTGGGATCAGCGAAATCACTGTGAAGGCTCATAGAGGCCGGATGATGCAAAAGATGAAGGCCCGCTCGCTTGCCGAATTGGTGAACATGGACGCCAAGCTTCGATCCACAAGCCTGGTGAAGACGTGACGACCACGGCCAGCCGGTCCCGCTTTCTACAGCGGTACAGTTTGCCGCGGTTCTCTGAGATCGAGCTATGTAAGGCTTTGCGAGGCGGCCATAGATGACTTATTCGGGGTATGTGTTTGAGGTCGTCAGCCAAACGGGAAACTTTGTGTTTTCGAGGGGCACTTGTGCCGGCAAGCCTCCCGTGCTTGCGCTTTCCCTTGGCGGGCAGCAGCCCTCCGCTCGCAATCTAGAGCGGCTGTCGCACGAACTGGCCCTGGCTGCAGACCTCGACCGAACATGGGCGGTGAGGCCACTGGCCATTACGCGTCAAAAAGGGAGGCAAATGCTGGTGCTGGAGGACTGCGGTGGGGAGCCTCTAAATGTCATCTTGGCGCGGGAGCAACATCAGATGAACCTGACCCAGTCTTTCCAAATTGCGATCGATCTGGCGAGGGCTGTTGGCCAAGCACACAAGAGCGATCTGATTCACAAAGACATAAAGCCGGCAAATGTCTTCGTTGACAATGAGGGACATGTTCGCCTGACCGGGTTCGGTATCGCTTCGCGATTGAGGAGAGAGAGGCAGATGCCTGGCCCACCTGAGGTCATCGCTGGCACCTTTGCCTACATGGCACCTGAGCAGACAGGTCGAATGAATCGATCCTTGGACTCCCGCAGCGACCTCTATTCGTTGGGGGTCACCCTTTATGAGCTGTTTACGGGCGAGTTGCCATTCACCGCCGCCGATCCAATGGAGTGGATTCATTGTCATATCGCCCGGATTCCTCTGCCGCCAAGTCAGCGAATGAAAGGTCTGCCCCTCTGCCTCGACGACCTCATATTGAAGCTGCTTGCGAAGGACCCCGAGGAACGATACCGGACGGCGGCCGGCGTTGAGGCCGACCTGGTGAAGTGCCTCGAAGCCTGGGCATGCAACGGCAGTACGCCGGTTTTCGAACTAGGCGAGAACGATGTTTCGGATCGCTTGCTCTTGCCCGAACGGCTGTATGGGCGAGACGCTGAGGTTGGGGTCCTACTCGCCGCTTCAGATCGGGTAATGACGCGCGGCACTTGTGAAATGGTGTTGATCACCGGATATGCCGGTATCGGCAAGTCCTCCGTCGTCAACGAACTTCACAAATCTCTTGTGCCAAGGCGCGGCTTGTTCGCATCTGGGAAATCCGACCAGTACAAACGAAACATTCCTTATGCGACGCTGGCTCAAGCTTTGCAGGGCTTGTTTCGTCAGTTGCTGATCAAGAGTGATACAGAATTGCGATGCTGGCGCGATAACCTTCTTGCGGCCCTAGGGTCGAATGGCCAGCTGATGGTTGATCTGATTCCTGAGCTCGCACTCATCATCGGCGAACAGCCCACGATCGCCCAGGTCGATGCAAAATCTGCCAGGACACGATTCCACCTGGCTTTCCGCAACCTCCTGGGCGTTTTCGCCAAGGCCGAGCACCCGTTGGTGTTGTTCATTGATGACCTCCATTGGCTGGATACCGGTACGCTCGAACTGCTGGAAGGCCTTGTTACAGATCCCCGGGCCAACCACATCCTCGTGGTCGGTGCGTACCGAACTAACGAAGTCGGTCCAACACATCCTCTGTTCCATACACTCGGGGCACTCCGCAGTGTATCAAGAGATATTTCCGAGGTACTCCTTGGGCCATTACAGGTCGGTGATCTAGCGCAATTGTGCGCAGACGCGCTGCATTCCGATGTTGAACAAACGCGCGAGCTGGCCGGCTTGATATTTGAGAAGACGGGCGGGAACCCGTTCTTCGCGCTGCAATTTTTGACGGCACTCGCCGAGGAGGGATTGCTTACGTTCCAGTCCGCAGGTGCATCCTGGCGGTGGGACATCGACAGAGTGCGCGCGAAGGGAATTACAGATAATGTGGGACAGCTGCTCTCCACCAAGTTGACCCGATATTCCGCGGGAACACAACGCGCTCTGGGTCAATTGGCTTGCCTTGGTCACATGGCGGATCGTCTGACGGTCGCGTGCGTGCAGGAACGTTCGGTCGAGCAAGTCGACGCGCTTTTGGCAGAGGCCGTGCAGGCTGGCCTGATCCATCGTTTTGATGGGACATATGCTTTCTCGCACGATCGCGTGCACGAAGCGGCTTATGCCTTGATTCCGCCTGCCGAACGAGCTGCTACCCACCTGCGGATTGGCAGGGCGCTTCTGGCGCAAATCCCGCCAGAAGACCTTGAGGAAAAAGTCTTTGAGATCGCCAACCAGTTCCATCAGGGCTCATCTGCAATCGCTTTTACCGCCGAACGTGATCTAGCAGCGCAACTCCATTTGATCGCAGGGAAGCGCGCCCAAAATTCGAGCGCGTACCGCTCTGCGCAAACCTACTTTGCGGCGGGACGGAGCTTGCTTGAAGAAGGCAGCTGGGAGCGCCATTACAAGCTCACATTTGATCTGGAACTGGGTCAGGCAGAATGCGAAATCGTGGGCGGTGAGTTGATTGCAGCCGAGGACCGGATTGCAGTTCTGACGCAGCACGCAGCGGCCTTCAAGGATGAGGCCGACGTCGTGTGCCTCGCCGTCCTCCTTTACTTCACCACAGGCAGGAGCGAGAGTGCGGTAGAAGTCGCACTGGCATTCCTGTCCCGAAAGGGCATCAACTGGTCATCGCGCCCAACTGAAGAGGAAGTTCGCCGGGAGTACCTCGAAATGCGTCGCCAGCTGGCGCGCCGACCGGTGAACGAACTCATCGACCTGCCAGCCATGAGCGATCCCGACTGTATCGCCATCATGGCGGTGCTGACTGAACTGTTTCCTGCCGCGTACGCTGTTGATCGCTATTTGCTTGAAATCGTGCTGCTGCGCATGACAAACCTGAGTTTGGAACATGGCCATTGCCAAAGTTCCAGCGTTGCCTATTCCGCATTGAACATGACCCTTGGCTCCCACTTCTCGGACTACGCGACGGCATACAACCTAGGCCAGCTTGCCTGCCAACTTGTGGACCGACGCAGTGATGACCGCTTCAAGGCCCGTGTGTATTCATGCTTCGCCGCTTTCGCAATGCCGTGGTTCAAGCCCCTGCCCATCTGCCAACCCCTGATGAGACAGGCGTTCGAGATCGGCAGATCAATGGGGGACATGGCATTTGCCGCATACAACTCCAGAAATCTCATCACACATCTGCTTGTTTCGGGCTTACCACTTAGCCAAGTCCAGATCGAGGCCGATCAGGCGCTTGCTTTTGCAAGCACAATTCAACTGGGCCTGCCGGCAGATCGCTTCTTGGGACAGCTCTCCCTCATCCGCAACCTTCGCGGTGCGCACGCCGGCAGCAGCCCTGAGGACGAGGAATGGGCGAATCAGAACGTAGAAGCGCAGCCTCAACTGGCTATGATGGTCTGCTATTACTGGGTGTTCAGGCTTCAGGAGCGGTTCTTTTTGGCGGACTATGCGGCAGCGCTGGAAGCATCGGCGAAGGTGGCGGGAATTCGATGGGCAATGCGGTCGTCCATCGAGGAGGCGGAGTACGATTTCTATTCAGCTCTCACCTGCGCAGCTGCAATCGATGGAGCTTCCGACGACGAGCGCAAGAAGCTGTCGGAGGCGCTCTCAAAGCACTACGACCAGATCGTCCTGTCGGCCGAGAATTGCCAGGAGAATTTCTCCAATCGCAAGGCATTGGTTGGCGCCGAAATCGCGCGGCTGGAGGGGCGGGAAGTTGTCGCGCAACATCTCTACGAAGACGCAGTCCGCCTCGCGCGCGAATACGGGTTTGTTCAAAACGAAGGTCTTGCTAACGAGCTGGCAGGGCAATTCCACGCGGCGCGCGGGCTTGAAACTATATCCGACGCCTATCTCCGCAACGCGGTGTCCTGCTATGAACGTTGGGGTGGGCACACTAAGATCAGGCAGATCAAAGCGCGGTATCCAAATTTAAGCTCGTCCACCATGAGGCAAGAGCCGGCTGCGATGATCGACGCGCCGCGAGCGCAAATGGATGATGAGGCGGTCGACAACGCTTCGCAGACATTATCGGCTGAGCTGGTTCTGCCAACCCTACTGGGAAAGCTAATGCGCCTGGCTGTCGAGCACGCTGGAGCGGAGCGCGGCCTGCTCGTTCTCATGAACGGCAACGAACCGCGAATCGAGGCGCAGGCGACAACGACGCTGGGAAACGTGGATGTGCAGGTCCAAAGCGTTTCGGTCAGCCCATCTGATCTCCCAGCTTCGGCACTCCACTACGTTTTGCGCACGCGCGAGCGTCTGGTCTTGGATGATGCGTCTTCAGATGGGCTCGACAGCGAAGATGAGTACGTGTCGCTCAATCGACCCAGATCCGTCCTGTGCCTACCGATCTTCAAACAGAAGAACGTAATCGGTGCACTCTATTTGGAGAATAACCTGACCCCGCGAGCGTTTACGTCGGATCGCGTTGCGGTGCTGGATTTCCTCGCCTCGCAGGCAGCGATTTGGCTGGAAAATGCGCAGCTCTATTCGAATTTGCGCCGCAGCGAAACATGGTTGAGGGAGGCGCAGCATTTAAGTTCGACGGGCAGCTTCTACTGGCGCGTGGATTTGGACACGGTGGAGTTCTCGGATCAGACCTTTCGGATCTATGATCTCGAACCGGGCAATACCGTCACGCTCGAAATGATCGCAACACGCATACATCCGGAAGACCATGCGCTGCTGCAGGAAATGATCGATATCGCCCGCGGGCCTGCGACTGACCTTGATTACCGGTACCGGGCTCAAATGCCAGACGCGTCGGTGAAGCATCTTCATTTGGTCGCTCACGGCGCGCGCAACAAGGATGGCCATGTGGAGTATATCGGGGCGATCCACGACGTCACACACAACCACCTGGCCGACGAGGCCATCGGCAAAGCCCGATCCGAACTTGCGCATGTGGCAAGAATTACGACGCTCGGGGTTCTCACCGCCTCTATAGCGCACGAGGTTAGCCAGCCGCTGATGGGAATTGTCACGAATGCTGCAACTTGTCTTAGGATGCTTGCTTCGGACCCGCCGAATATTGAAGGCGCTCGCCGAACAGCGCAACGGTCGATCCGAGATGGGCACCGCGCTGCTGATGTAATCAAGCGACTGCGTGCCCTCTTTGGCAAGAAGGGCACCACGACCGAGTCGGTGGATCTTAACGACGCTACCCGAGAGGTGATCGCACTTTCGTCGACCGAGCTTCAGAGAAGCCGTGTGGTGTTGCAGACCGACTTCGCTCGCGACCTGCCGTCGATCATGGGAGACCGTGTTCAACTTCAACAAGTGATGCTGAACCTGTTGTTGAACGCGTCAGACGCCATGAGCCATGTCGAGGATCGCCCCAGGAAGCTCACGATCCGAACCGAACTGGACGACGCCGATTGTGTTCGCTTGATCGTCAAGGACACGGGGGCGGGGTTCGATCCACTGGCCGTAGAAAAACTTTTCGAAGCTTTCTATACCACTAAGAACGGCGGCATGGGCATGGGGCTTTCCGTCAGTCGGTCCATCATCGAGAGCCATCTCGGTCGTCTCTGGGCGGCAGGAAACGATGGTCCTGGATCTACATTTTCATTTTCAATTCCCCAATCGTTGGAACTGATCCACGTACACTCTCAGGGCGTGTAGGCGAGCGAGATCCTGGCACTCCAAGCCGTATAGGCAACTCCGATGGACCGACCTCGCAAAGAAGTCTGACCATTGGCGTGCGTATCCGCCTTGGACTATTTGTAGGATGCCTGACTACATTCAAGCCGGCCGATGCTTAAGTATCGCCGACACGTTGGTCTACTATAATATGGGAGACCCTTCTGTCCTTATTGACCTTGCAGTAGCCGCAGAAACCTTTTCATTTCTCGGCTACGTCACGGACAATCTCAGAAGGAGAATAAGATGAACCCCCACGATACACAAAGTATTCGCGCCGGCAGCAATTCTGAAGGTCGCCACGGCGACAGTGACCCATCCTTGCCGAGAACCGGCACTGCGATTGCATTGTCATCCCCCTCCCGGCGCGGTTTTCTCTCCCTGTCCGCAGCGGCGTCCATTGCAACGCTGGGCGCGACAAGCACGTTCAGTCTGCTTCCGGCGCAGCCGGCAGCGGCCTCACAAGAAGGCGCAGTCTACCCATTTCAGGTCAATGTCCCCGAAGAAGCACTTGTCGATCTTCGCCGGCGCGTACGGGCAACGAGGTGGCCTGCCAAGGAAACCGTGCAGGACGAATCCCAAGGCGTGCAGCTGGCCAATCTGCAGAAGCTCGTGCGGTACTGGGGGACCGACTACGACTGGCGCAAGGTGGAGAAGACGCTCAACGCCCTGCCGATGTTCCTCACCGAGATCGACGGCCTGCGCATCCAGTTCATCCACGTCAAGTCCAAGCATCCGAATGCGCTGCCGCTGATCATCACGCACGGCTGGCCAGGCTCGATTCTGGAGCTTCTGAAGGTAATCGGTCCACTCACCGACCCGACCGCACACGGCGGGACCGCCGAGGATGCATTCGACCTGGTTTTGCCTTCGATGCCAGGCTACGGGTTCTCGGATCAACCGACTGAACCTGGCTGGGATGCCGATCGAATCGGCCTGGCCTGGGACGTTTTGATGCGGCGCCTGGGATACAAACATTACGTCGCCGCCGGCGGCGATTGGGGCTCTGTGGTCTGTGATAAGATGGCCCATCACGCACCGGCGGGTCTTCTTGGCATCCATGTCAACATGCCGGCGACCGTACCCCCCGAAGTTGCCAAATTCATGCGCGCCGGCGATCCGGCACCGGATGGTTTGGCTGCCGATGAAAAGGCAGCATACGACCAGCTCAACACCTTCTTTGCGAAGAATGGCGCCTACGGCAGCATGATGACCACCCGGCCACAAACGGTGGGCTATGGGCTGTCAGATTCGCCGGCAGGCCTGGCCGCCTGGATGTACGACAAGTTCGCTCAGTGGACCTACAGCGGTGGCGAGCCTGAGCGTTCGCTCACCAAGGATGAGATGCTCGACGACATCACGCTCTACTGGCTCACCAACAGCGCGATCTCCTCGGCACAACTCTACTGGGAGAACAATGCGAACAACTTCAACGCGGTGGACATCGCGATCCCAGCGGCGGTCACAATTTTCCCCGGCGAGATCTACCGCGCGCCGAGAAGCTGGACCGAGCGCAGCTATCACAAGCTGATCTACTTCAATGTCGTCGATAAGGGTGGCCATTTTGCACAATGGGAAGAACCGGAACTGTTCTCCGCCGAAATGCGAGCAGCGTTCCGGTCCCTGCGTCAACTGACGTGAGAAGCCGGCGCGCAGTGCGCGCGCCGGCCACCACCGCGAGGCGAGGCCATTCGGCAAAAGCCATATTCCGAACCAATCATCGCAGCCCAATCGGCTTGGCCTTCATGGCCGCGCCTTCACATGGAGAACATTGCCGTGACCAAAATCCGCTTCGCTCAGATCTCGCTCGCAATGCTGATCGCCATCGGCCCAGCCGGTGCCAGCACTGTTGGGACCCCGCCAAGCAAGCCGGTTGCGGCGGCTGAAACCCTTGCCGCTTCCAATCCCGCGAAACCGACGATCGTGCTCGTCCATGGCGCCTTTGCCGATGGCACGGGTTGGCAGCACATCATTCCGATCCTCCAGCGCGACGGCTACCCCGTCATTGCTGTGCAGAACGCGTTGACCTCGCTTGCCGAGGACGTCGCGACAACCAAGCGAGTGATCGAGGCTCAAAAGGGTCCGGTGGTCGCCGTTGGTCACTCCTATGGCGGCGCGGTGATCACCGGTGCCGCGGCGGGGAACTCAAACGTGAAGGCACTCGTCTACATCGCGGCCTTCGCGCCTGAAGCCGGCGAGGCAATAGGCGCGCACACAGGGAAGTATCCATCCGCCCTCGGCCACGCACTCAGGTCCGATGCGGCGGGCTTCGTCACCATCGACCAAGCGCAGTTTCGCGACCTTTTCGCCAAGGACGTTGGGGCGGCGGAAGCCAGCGTGATGGCAGCGGCGCAGAAACCCATCATCGGTAGCGCGTTCGCTTCGTCCGTAACGGGGGCGGCCTGGAAGACCATCCCGTCCTGGTACCTAGTCGCCAAGCAGGACAGAGCCATCAATCCAGATCTGGAGCGGTTCTACGCCAAGCGCATGGGCGCAATCACGGCCGAGATCAAATCCAGCCACGTTCCGTTCGTCTCCCACCCGAAAGAGGTGGCACGGTTGATTGAACAGGCGGCAAGCGCCCCGGCGAAATAGCCGACCAAGCCATATGTGAATCCGAAAAACGACAACAAAGGAACATTCCCATGGACAGGCTATTGACGGCAGTACTCGATGCGCATGGTGGATTGGAGAATTGGGCCAAAGTCACCAAGATCACCGCACAGATGTCACTGGGCGGCCCCTTCTGGGGAGCAAGGGGGTGGCCGGACGTATATTCGGACCAGACAGTCACGATTGATCCCCACCGTGAGCACATTACGTTCGCGCCTTTCACCGGGCCAGACCGTATGTCGCTGCTGGAACTCGACCCTGAGCGTGTTGCGATCACAACACTCGAAGGTGGGTTGGTGGAACAGCGTATCAACCCGCGCAAATCGTTTCCGACAGGCTTCATCGATGCCAGCACGCCGTGGGATGCATTGCAAGTGGCCTATTTTACCAGCGCGGCTGTCTGGAACTATCTCACGGGGCCGTTCGCATTCACCTATCCTGGCGTCGAGGCGACGGAAATAGCTCCGTGGAGCGAAGATGAGCGGAACACCTGGCGTCGGCTTGCCGTCAAGTTCCCGGAAAGCATCGCGAATCACAACGCCGACCAGGTCTTCTACTATGACCAGAAGTTCATGCTTCGGAGGATGGACTACTCGCCTGACGTGACAGGCAGCCCGCCTGTTGCCCACTACACGTATGACCCGAAGAGATTTGGTGGTTTCGTGTTCCCAACACGAAGGCGCGTCCTTCTGCATGATGCCAACGGCGTTGCCAACCAGGAATTCGTGCCGATCACCATCGAAGTCACCGATGTGACGATCGACCGGGCATGATCGCGTGAACGGCGAGGATTGAGCAATGGACATGACCAGGACGTCCGAGACAATCGACCACCGTCGCCGAAATTTCTTCGGCACGGCAGCAGCCACGGTAGCTGCCGTGCAATTTATCTCGATGGGTACGACAGACGCCTGCAGCAAGGCCGCCCCGTCTGGAACAATGCCTACGGGGAAATCTTCATTCGGCGTACTGAAGCAAGTCGATGCCGGCCTGCTGAACATCGGCTATGCCGAGGACGGCCCTGCCGACGGTCCGGCAGTCTTGCTGCTCCATGGCTGGCCGTATGATATCCACACTTATGTTGATGTCGCGCCATTGTTGGCGTCGGCCGGTTACCGCGTGATCGTCCCCTACTTTCGCGGCTATGGTACCACGCGCTTTCTGTCATCTGCGACACTTCGGAATGGCCAGCAAGCGGCTCTCGCCGCCGACGTCATAGCCCTGATGGATTCGCTGAAGATTTCGACGGCGATTTTCGGGGGATGTGATTGGGGAGCGCGGACGGCCAACATCGTTGCGGCGCTCTGGCCGGAACGTTGCAAGGCACTCGTGTCCGTCAGCGGCTATTTGATCGGCAGCCGTGAATCCAACAGGATGCCGTTGCCACCCAAAGCTGAACTTGCCTGGTGGTATCAATATTACTTCGCCACCGAACGTGGGCAGGCAGGATACGAGAAATATCGGCATGATTTTGCAAAACAGATCTGGCAAATCGCATCGCCGCGGTGGGACTTCGACGAAGCCACATTCAATCGCACGGCGGCAGCCTTCGATAATCCGGACCATGTCGCCATTGTAATCCACAACTATCGCTGGCGTCTTGGCATCGCTGACGGCGATCCGGAACATGACGACCTGGAAAGTCGGCTTGCCGCGGGTCCGGTCATCACTGTGCCCACCATCACCCTCGAAGGTGATGCCAATGGCGCCCCGCACCCGGAGCCTGGTTCCTACGCCAAGAAATTCCCGGGCAGATATGAGCACCGGACCATCAATGGCGGCATCGGACACAATCTGCCCCAGGAAGCCCCAACGATCTTCGCCAAGGCGATCATCGACGTCGACGCCTTCTGAACGACCGACCGGCCTGGTCAGGCGTTGGTGACAAGTCTCTCGTGACTGCATCGGGTTCAAAAACAGGCGCCATTGCCGGCGCAAGGAACAAGAGGACAAACGACCATGAGCATTTCTGCGAACGGGACAGCTGTCGTGACAGGCGCGTCTTCAGGTATCGGCGCGATTTACGCCGATAGGCTGGCACGCCGAGGCTATGATCTGATCCTTGTCGCTCGTAGCCGTGAGCGTCTCGACGAATTGGCAAACCGCCTCATCGGTCAGACTGGTAGGACGATCGAAGTCCTGCCTGCGGATCTTAATGACCGAAATGATCTCGGCCGCATCGAAACGCTGCTCAAAACGGACACCAGGATCACGATGCTGGTGAACAACGCAGGTATCGGCGCCACAGAGCCACTGCTGGCGTCCGATGTGGACCGAATGGACGACATCATCGCCCTGAACGTTACTGCACTGATGCGGTTGACGTACGCTGTTGCCCCGGCACTTGTGAGCAGAGGTGGCGGGGCGATTATCAACCTCGCATCCGTTCTGGCCATTACCCCCGAGATCCTGAACGGTGTCTACGGCGCCTCAAAGGCATTCGTCCTCGCCCTCGGGCTTTCGCTTCACAAAGAGCTCGGGGGAAGAAACGTCCGGGTTCAAACCGTGCTTCCGGGGGCCACGGCAACCGAATTCTGGGAAACGGCCGGGATGTCGTTGCACGATCTTCCTGGTGAAGTGGTGATAAGGGCCGAGGCAATGGTCGAAGCTGCACTAGCGGGTTTTGACCAAGGTGAATGGATCACCATCCCTTCGCTTCCCGATATCGCGGACTGGGACGCATACGAGAGCGCTCGCAGAACGATGATGCCTCATCTTTCGCTCAAGGTTCCCGCTGCCCGTTACGGCATCAGCTCCGATAACCACACACAAGTGGCGTGACCCGGCCCACATGATCTCGTGATGCCTGACCTAACATGAAGCCCGCCTGGAGATGCAGTTGCTGATACGAAGCAGCGAATTCCAGTCCGTGCCGAGAAGCTTGATCAGAGCGCGCGCCTCAGGTTCTGAAATGCCGACTTCTTCAGACAAACGCCGGGCAAGCAGTTGCTGATTGCCTTTGACCACACGCCCATCGCCTTCCTTTTTCATCGGCTCCTCCCTTGGGAAGCCAACTTACGGCATGACCTTTCGTCTCACCGAATAAGAAAAAAGCCCGCTGCCCCATTCGCGGCAGCGGCGGGCCGTCCCAGGGATAACGGGACTCGCTGGGGCGTTGGTTTTCCCCTGCTGTCGCGGGCGATGCAAAACAGGTGCCACTAGGGTGAACCAACATGGCACAGCTTGCGGGCGGCGATAACATAGCGGCGACAATCTAAGAATCGACCGCTATGCATCAACCTGGGACAGGAAAGTCCCAACGGCAGGTCAACAGCCTTCCGTGGTCTTTTTCATCTGGCCAGGAGCAGGTTTCGTCGGGCTCCTTCCTGAGGTGTATCTGTGAGAAGTCATGCCGTCGCTAGCTAAGTCTGCGGTCGGGTTCGTCAAGCAGTGATCGGCATCGAGCACGGGTAATAGGCAGCTACGCAACTGGCTATCGATTGATTGGTGTCTGAGGCTATTTGCTCGGCAGTGGCGCCTTGATTGGACCTGCTCATTCACCGCCTTGCTCGGAGCATTGAATATCGAGACCTCCGTTAAACGCCTTGTTGAGCTTGTCCCAATCGGCGAACGAGACCTTCATGTTATTGAAGTCGAAGACCGCAAACCGTTCGTGCGGCCGATTGCTCATGACCGAGATGAACATGGATATTCCGGCTGCTGCTAGTTCGGGAGGTTGCCCCACAGCTCTAGCTTGCACGTAGGCCATCATGACATTGATGACTGAATTCACTCCGATGCCGTTCTCCTCAATAGTCACCTTTTTTGGACCGGGTTGCGCGCGAGTGCCGTTGACGTAGAGATTGCCGTCGGCATCGGCAGCAAACTGCCACCCTTCCTCATCATCCCGGCCATTGGTCGACGGAACACCCAAAATCTGGCTGCCGCGGAACCAACATTCCATGGCGTAGGACATCGTTGCCTGCTGGGTCAGATAGTCCTGCGCACTTTGGGCATGTGCCGAGACTGCCAGCATGGGAAGAGTTGCAATGAGTGCAATCAAGCCGCGCAGGAGCACTGTCATTTCGACGCTCCTTCCGACGTTTTGATCCTGCTTGCCCGACCGCTCCTCCATGCGAAGAATGCTATGGCGGCCAAGATCAGGTCGGCGATGGCCCAAATCTTCATGTCGGTGAAGGCGCTGGCGGCGATGAATGCAAACAGGCTGCCGACGACGAAAATGATCGCCGAGACAAGCGGCAGGCCGAAGGCAAAGGCGCCGCCGACAAAGAACAGCAAACCGACCAACAAGCCAACAGACCCAGCGCCCGCTAGATCATGGTTGGCCGCGATGCTTCCGCCCGTCGCGACCGCGCAGGACTGCAGCATCGAAATCATCCCAAGCAGAATTCCGATAATTCCAACTGCAATTTTCATATCAATCCCCCTGAAGCTTCGAAACCGGTTTGCTTAGAACCTGAAGCAATCCCCACAAGGAATAGGGGACTGCCAGTCCGTCGATTGTCAAGCCGTTTATATTGCTTTCTTGCCCACAATGAATGTGCGCAAGATCATTGGTTGGAATCTCCGCAAGCTGCGAGCTGAGCAAGGTTTGTCGCAAGAGCGGCTGGCATTGGCGGCGGAGATTGATCGATCTTACGTTGGCCGCATCGAGCGCGGTTCGGAGAATGTAACCATCGATACGTTGGATGCCTTGGCAATTGTCCTTGGTGTGCCCGCCGCAGCTCTTTTGGTCGAGCCTGCCAAAGGGGCTCGGCAGCCTATGCCGTTGTCGTCCGGCAGAAAGCCGAAGCAAGCCTAAAGGGGCTGACGAATGTACCCCTGTGCCCTGTGCAGCGGAGGGCATCAGTATTCCTCCGGCAGCATGACGGTCATTACGCGAATGGTGACGGCTGGGTCGGAGGCATCTGGCGAAAGGTTCGCCAGCGCCCGGTCGTAGTAGTCGATTTTCCACAGCAGTTGCCGATCGCCGACGTACAGCAGAGCGCAGTCGTGGGTGTCATAGGGATCGTTGTCCTCGTTGAACGCGTCGAAGTTGGCGATGGCCAGTAGGATGGCGCCGATCTCTTGGGCAGGCAGTGCAGCGACACCGGCGGTCATCACGATGCGGCCCCCAGCGCCGGTCTGGCGCAGTAGGTCGTTTAAGGCCCGAGTGCGCGCGGTTCGATCAGCTGCCGATAGCCGACCGACGCGCTCTGTTGAGCATGTCATGAGGTGGTTCCTTCGAATTGATGAGTGATTGAGGGTGGTGGGCCGGGACGAACCCGGCCCGTTTGCAAGGCCGCTTATTTCTTCGCCAGCTCGCGGGGGTGGATCAGGCCGAGCTGGTAGTAGCTGCGGTCGACCTGCGGGGCTTCCGGGTAATCCCTGAATTTCAGCGTGAAAATGCCCTTGGCTTTCGTCTTCATGATCCGGGCTTCGAAATATCCCTCATCGGGTCCTTCCGATGCCAGCACGACATCGCCAACAGCCAACCGAGCCCAAAGGTCGGGCGAACCGCCATCGCCGCCGCCATCGCCTGAACCGCCCCCTTGGCCCTCATCGGCATGGCCCGCCACTGCCTCAGGCGAGCCCGCTGAAGCGTTTTCGGGGCTGTCGTGGTCATTCGCACCGGCCGAGTGGGGCCGAGGCTCGTCAGCGACGCCCGCAAGGGTCACGATGCGGGTGTAAAGCTCCCCCTTCACGAATGGCACGAAGGCCTTGCCGCTGTCGAATAGTTTGCCCGCTGGTAGCCGCATGACGATATCGGTCGCTTCGCCGGGTTCGACACGATGCGAATGCATCCCCATCAGCCTGGCCGCACCTTCCGCTGCTTCGACATCCGGTAGCAGGAACACTGACGCGTGGGCCTTGCGAGCATCATCCCTCCCAAAGACGATCAGTGACCGGGTGGTTTCGGAGGCGACATTCATTCTCCCGCCCTCAGAAAAGCGAAGGGGGCCAGAAGGCCCCCTTCGAAGTGATTTTCATGCGGCCGCCAAGGCGTTTTCGGTCGCTGCTCAAAGGTCATTTTTCATCTCCTGTTAGGTCTGGCCCAGCCGCGAAAGCCGACGCAGCTTGCATCATCAGCATACAGGATTATATTCCTATTTGTCAATACGGATCCGGGGGTCCGGCATTCGCGGGATCGCATCGGCGGGATCGAATAGCTATCAGATCACCTCGTGTTCGACGGCCTCACGACCCCCGCAATTTGGCACCCGAACGTCAACGACAGCGTGATGCGCAGACTCGAATTTCTTTCTACTTCTTATCCGGAGATGCTTCTTCGTTTCGGTAATGCGTAACTCGGTCTGCAGGGACAGAGCCCTGATCAGCACAACGAATAAGTAGTCAGCTCCAACGTCCCAACCTTGTTGCATCACGCGAGCAAGGATCATGGCAGGAATCCATTTCACACAAGGGCAGCCCTTACCATCTTCGAGCTGTTCGCGAGGACGCCGAATGAATTTGCCAGGTTTTCTGACCATTGATTGCCGAGGTCAACATGACACCCATTGATCCGGAATTCGTCCATTGTCACATCGAACACCTCAATAAAGCCGTCCGGCACATCGATCTGGGGTGGAGACGACTTAACCTCCTGTACAAGTAGGTCAATCAGATCGTTGCGCTCGGTGATTTTGCGCAGCGCTGGCGTGACGCGTCTAGAGTTTGGCATCTCAATTCTCCTTGCTTGTGGAAGTCGCTTTCAAAGCGATGCGGAAACCGTGATCGACAAGGAGGCTTGTGCTGACGACCTCAAGCCCGACCTCGCGTTCCCTAATAGTGACCTCGTTAGCAAGCCCGAGCATTGACGTTAGGGACCGGACGAACGTGGCAGCCGTCACCTTGCCACCAGTCCGACCGCTGCTCACGAGGATGCCCCTAATAGACAGGATCGATGGGCTCCCTGAGTTTGTTAGGTATCGTGAGGTCGATGGCTACCCCTTCCGCACCGTCAAACTCGACGCACGACTGAAATCGGACGCCCTTCTTGCCGAGATCCTTCACGTTGATTTTCAGCTCAAGTGCTGCGACTAGAAAACGACAAAACTCGTGCAGCTCGATGTGAGGTTCGTCTTCCAGCAGCAACTCGCCGAATACGTCCACCAACAGCCAGTTCAACCCGTAGTGGCAGGAAGCAGGCTTGCCCCGACTGATAAATCCGTCCGATACATGCTGCAGCAACTCAGCACGACCCGATCCGGGTACGTAGCCGTAAGCCCGCGCGCCCCTCATCAGCGCCTGAAAATAGGTCACGGCTTGTTCAGTCACTTGGATCTGTGGCTCTCGATGCAGCATGCAGCTTTCAAGCCAGCTGAGAAATGGATCGAGTCGCAAAATCAGGCGAGGTCGATCAGTAGTTACCATTTTGGTCTCCTTTGTTGACGTTGCCGACATCCTTCTCTGCGTCAGTCGAAGACTGGGAGCGCAGTGTGTAGCGGTCTTCGGAATTGGCTGCCGAGTTGAGGGAGGTGCCGGTCTAGCCGAGCAACTCGGCTTCGCGACGATCATCCCCAGTGTGAGGGTGGCGGTTCGCCGACCTCTTTCCTGTAGAGCTCGGTGTACTGGCCGTGCTTGACTGTAACTTCACAGCGGAAGCCGTAGTGTTCCCGAAATCTCTTCGTACTTCTGAACCTGATTTCGCCGTCGCGCTCCGTGGCAACAATGCGCTTCTGCAGCCGCAACGACCGCAGCAAGAGCGCAATAAAGTCCTCCGCACCAGCGCCCTGCCTGTCGATCACCCGGGCTAAAGCCTCGGCCGAGAGCCCAACGACGAGGGGCGAACAGCGCACCTTGCGATTCTGGGTAGTGATAGTGTCGAAAACAGCAGAAAGGTAATCACCCCAAGGGGGTTTTCTGAACCAGCCGTATCTGAATTCCTGCGCGATTGAATCGAAGCAGGCAACTTCACCGCCGCTGATCATCCTTGGCTCGTGCGTTTTCACCTGCTCGACCAGCCAATCGATAAGTTCGACTTGATCGGTGATCTTGCGGATCTGCCTTTTGCAGCAGGTTGTTGGCATTAGGTATTCCTTTCATGGATTTCTGATGCGCAAAGCGCTTTACCGACATCGGAAATTGGAATTCGCGAGTTGGACGCGTTGCGAACGACTAGCTCAGTTCAACGGGGCTGCGGACGAACCTTCCGCTCGGCCTCGCTCGAAGCTGAAGTTGTCATCACGCGTCCTCACAGTTCAGCGCGGAACGAACCTCTTGGGCTTGAGAGAAACATCGATCTTGACGCTGCGGTGGCGTTCGAAGGCTTTGCGTGATTTGGCGTGCAATCCAATTTTGTCTTGCCAGTACTCGACCTTGTCGTCGCCGCGGTGTCCGAGGAGGTAAATGAGCGCGAAGAGACAATGAATCCGAAGCTCGCTTTTCTTCCGGACATCGACTGGGCAAGCTGCCATGTCACCAATAAGTTTTTGGATGTTTTTGCTGCAGGAAACTAGGGACTCCGACTGGTTCACACGGTCAGTAAGTGCTTCAAGGAAGTCATCCTTGGATCCGTCGAAGTGCCACCAGCCGGTTTCACCAACCGCCATCACAATCTCATCGAATTGATCGACCCAACCTTTCGGCATCATTACCTGCGGCTTCGAATTTTTAACCTCTTCTCCCAACCAATCAAAAAGTCTGGGCTGGGTGCTGATGACCTTTAAGGACTGCTTTCCGGTGGCCGCTATCTCGTCGGGAATGTTGTGCTTTGCCATGGGGTCTCCTTGAGCATTGGGGATCCGGCGGCACGCCGGTTCATCCGTTCTGGTGAGTGATGGTGGTTGGTTTGCTCGGAGCCGAGCGCTCTACATTTCGTCTGCCGGCATGTGTGGTTAGGTGAAGGCGATAGCTGGTCATTGCTAGCAACCGGCCGGGTGGTGATCCTGAGCCCGCCCCTCGCTCTAGAAAAAGCGGGCTTTCGGGACGCGAACATCGAAGTCCAAGCTCAGGCCGTCCGCTATCGGGAAAGGCTGACGGCTAATGAAACGGACGCGCTCGTAATGGCGCTCGACACGAAACTGCGGCTTCAGTTCGAGCAGCTCAAGCAACAGACTGATCAAACGGTCCGGTTCGACATAGCCGCGGTTCTGAATGCTGAGAGCCATGATCGCGCCGTGGATGAACAGCGATCCAAGCGACATCGTGCGAGGGTCGACGTTGTCGGGGATGCCTATCAAAGCATCGTCTCTCGGGCGTAGCGCGGAGTCGAAGGCGTTCGAGTCCGTTATATCCTGAACCAGCGTCCGGAATAAGCCCACGTAGGTATCCGACACCGTCAACGAGGGCCAGTTCTGATCCCACCGATCCAGCAGAAACTCGACCAGGGCGAGAGGGCCTGTTCGAAAGATGATCTGAGCTTCGTTATGCATATTATCCATGGTGTTCTCCTTGTTGCGCTTGGAATTTGCGCGCACAGCGCTTTACTGGCCGGTGGAATTGGATTCCGGCTGAGCGATTTCGGTGGTGGTGATGAGGAATTTCGATGAGGCCGGGCAGAAGTGAGCGAGGGCCTCACTGGATATTGGCGGTAATCAAAGGGGCGATGGCTGACCTATCGATGAACACTTCAAAAAGGGGCGATGGGTGAGTTGTTGATGAAGGCGAGGTAGTTGGTGGGTGCAAAGGGGTAGTTGGCGGGTAGTATGGTATATGTACTGCAAAGGGGTAGTTGGCGGGTAGTATGGTATATGTACTGCAACAGCCCCCTTCGAATTCCGCATTTCCAATTCCCGTGAACACTTCAAAACGCCGGTGGCTATCCCTTTTTCCTCGCCACAACCTTGCCTCGAAGCACCATCATTCCGCTCAAAAATGATCGCTCCCGCGGTCGCATCCTAAGCATCCAAGTATCGTGTTCGAGCTGCGCAGCTTCGGGCACCTTGAAAGGCCGGCGATCGGTATTTCCTCGCCGGTCCCAGATCGCTTCGCGTCCATCTACCGTCGGCTTCACGCTGTACCCGATGGCGTTGGCAAGCGATGTGATCGGCTTGACCTTTACCGGTCGAAATTTCCGACCGACCATATCTGGAGGGGCGGGCCGACGAGGCTTCAACACGCGTCGCACCTCCTTCGCATCGGCCTCAACGGCGATCGCTAGATGCAGGTGAGGAGCCCACCATTCCCGCTTATCCGCGTCACGATCGTAGGCAATGTCCACCGCACCGATGACACGAGCCGCCTTCCAGTTATCGGGAGCGTCACGCAACCGACGACGTAGGCTCTGGAACAGGCCATCGACCGACAGCTCGTGCAACTGGCCAGGTTGGAGGAAGTAGGTCGGGTCCACGATCGTGACGAAGTGCAGCAGTGCAGGCGAACTCTTCAACAGTCGCCTGGTCTGCCGCACCACGCGGTTCAATTCCTTGCGCTCGCCGAAAATACACGCAGCCGAGCAGGATGAATGAGGACATTCAGAACCGCGACAGCGCTTCAGATGCTTCCACTTCTTTTCGTCGACGCCACCGCGGGCAAACCTGGCCAAGCGCGCTTGCTGAAGGCGCGCCAGCTCCTCCTCAGTGAGTACCTTCTGCACCTTCAAACGGCGCAACGCCTCAGCATCTCGTGCGGCCTGAGCGTCAAATCTCTCGGGCCGCTTACGCATTGTCATGCTCATCGGAACGAGCTTCTCGACGTTCGAACCAATCCGCCAGGCGACGGAGAAGAGTAGGCAGGGGGAGATCGTTATCCAAGGGCATCCTGAAGCTACCCCGTCCGAGCGTCCCATTGCAGACAATGATGCAGTCGGAATCCTCCCAGTTCACCCTTGGCGCAAGGTCCCGCTCGTCGTCATCCGCGTTCGAAACGATGGCCGGCTCGATATGCCCCTGATCGTCACAACGGTCGTCGAGCCCGTCCTCACAATCGCGGGCTGCAACAAGTCGCTCGCGGCTTTCTACATGAGCGTTCGAGGTGGTTGGGCTCGCCGCTTCGACCCTCGCTTCGCGACGAGAGGTAGCGGCCGCTTTACGGCACCCGCGCAACGTCTTCGTGCTGGCCCATTCCGCGAAGTCTTCTGATTCAATCCCTTCATGCAGCGCATGAAGCAGCATTGCCGCATAGTCCGACGCAACCTTGTGATCGTCCTCCCGCTGCGGCTTTGTGATCAGGCGCACAGCAAAAAGTGCCGGATTGTTTGCTGACGGACGGCGTTTCAGGCTCGCAATATAAGGATGGTGCATAATTGCGGGCATCGCTTCTTCCCCGTCCTTCGCGACGGCCAACAGCAGGCAATAGGCGGGGATCAAAGCCACGAGCTTGTCACGCCATGAACCGAAGAAAAGCTGGTGAGCGTCCGCATCCAAACACACATCGACGGCACGCATCAGTGCTGGTCGGTCGAGCACCGCGCTCGGCGAAGTCCGACCAGGCTCGACTGCCGTCTTAGCAATGGCAACTTCGGATGAACCGAAGTTTTGGGTATCCGCTTTGGACGCTCCTGAAGCGATCAGCACGAGCCTCCGAGGCCCATTGTGATCATCCGCAATGTGACGGGGGATCATTCGGCACCCCCCGTCTTAGCCTGATAAAACGCATCAGGGTTTTCTAGAAACAGTTCGATCTCACCGAGCCGCCAGTAGCTCAAGCGACCGTACTTCACTGACTCTGGCGCGCGCCCGGCAGCCACCTTGGCGTACCAATTGGACCTGCTCATCGGCACAAGGCCGTTCGGGCCGATAATGGATTTGAGGCGAACAAGCCGCCCATTGACGAAGTTCATTCTTCTCTCCGCGGTTGGTTGCGGCGAGACACATAAACTTCGGAAATCCTGTCAGGACGAATTCGGTTTAACTAACCCGAATTCCGGTTAGGAGGTCGATGGCTCTGCCCTAGCGCTGTACTCTAGCTCATCAACAGCTGTTGTAAGCCAACTGTTTATGGCATCTTCCTCGAGTTTCAATCCTTCAAACTCTAATAAATCTCCAGCAATTTTTTGCGCAGCTCCAGATCTGTGACCAGGACGATAGCGGTACTTTTTGATGGCTATACCCAGAAGTATTTTTAATAGGCTCCTCTTCGATCGAGTAGGAATCCTATCAAAGTCATCAGAATTCTTAAGCCGCGCGTTTTCTGCCAGTAGCTCCCTGATCTTTTCGTTCAGCATCGATATCTCGACTTTCAGGAGCTCGCCCTCCGAGTAGTGCAGCGACGCTATTTCGTGAGGTAGGTTCATACCGAGACGTTTTCCTAATCCGGACAGGTCCGATGGTCGAATAGCCTCCGTGAGGTCACCCAGCAAAATTGCTCTGCGGAACTGCTCCATCCTCATCTCATAATCTTGCCGAAAAACTGACTTACGAGCTCTTGCAAGAGTCGCTGAGGAAACTATGCGCGGATCCTTTCCTAACGACAGCGCCACAGCCTCATCAGCAGACCAAGACGGCATCGCCAGCCAATGCCGGAAGTCAGCATCGGCGGCAGGCTGCGAAAAGAACGCCCACCGGTCTAACTCCAACGCGCGCGCTACAGCCTCGGCCCTCGCGTTGGCAGCCATCTCGCGTCGCTTGCCGTTTGCGATCTCAAGCAACTGATCATCGTCCATTGAGAGCAGGTCGCCTTCATACCCGCAGGCATCGTCGATATAGCGCCGCCAGCGTTCGCGCTTACGTTCATCCAGGCTTAGCGAGCAAAACTGTTTCGACAGAGAGGCCAATGCTTCCGCACGTTCTTGGGGATCTGCCCACATCGAGGTAGACCTAAAAGGTAACTCTGCACGAACCAGATCTACAACTTCGTCGCTGACGTCTGGCTTTTTGGCCGCCTTCATCGCCTTGAGCACTCGCTCCCTTATGCGCGTTGTATATTTTGGAAAGCGCAGATCCAAAAGGAAGTCGACCTCAGAGTGTTTGCCCATTGTGCTATTCCTGACTGCCCTTAGCCGAAGGGACCGTTCGCTCAGAACCCGCGACAAAGTCCGCCCAAGCTTGCATCATTTCGCGTCGTTTTTCCAAGAGATCGCCTCGCCGGTAGGCCGCCTCAACCTTATTGGCGATTGTATGCGCCAGCGCCATCTCGGCAACCTCGCGCGGGAAGCTAGTTTCCTCTGCGGCCCAATCTCTAAAAGATGATCGAAAGCCATGCGCTGTTGACTCAATTTCCATGCGCTTAAGGATCGCTAGGAAAACCATATTCGACAAAGGCCGGTCGCCGGCGGCACCGGTGAAGACAAATTTGGCATCGCCCGAGATATTCAGCGCAGATTCTAAAATCTCCACGCAACGATCTGACAAGGGTACGCGCTGCTCTCGCTTTGCCTTCATTCGTTCTGCGGGCACCGTCCATAGCTTGGCGCCAAAATCGATCTCAGACCACCTGGCCTGTAGGACCTCGCTTGTCCTAGCGGCGGTGAGGATCAAGAACTCAAACCCCCACTTGGCCATTGGGCCGCTGTTCGTATTCCTGAGAGCCTTGATGAAAGCCGCGACCTCGGAAGACGGGATGGTTGCGAAATGCTTCTTTCCGTCTCCCTGTTTCGGAAGTCCCTTGGCTATTCCGTCAATAGGGTTGTCACCAGTTCGATAACCCGCGGCTTTCGCCCAGTCCATGATCGTTCCGATCCGCTGTCGAACGCGTCGGGCCGTTTCTGGCTTCTTCAACCATATGGGCGACAAAACCCGCAACACGGCCGGCGTGTTGATGCTGTCAATCCGGTAGTCGCCTATCATAGGAAAGGCGTACTGCTTGAGGGTGTTGATCCACTGCTGGGCGTGCTTTGGGTTTTTCCAGCTAACCTCATGCTCCGCGTGGACGATTTCAGCGGCTGTCGCAAAAGTGGGAATGACCTTGCGGCCTTCACGGCGAGCCGTGAGCGGGTCACCACCCTCCCTGGCAATCTTCCTAAGGGAGCCGGCTGTTTCTCTGGCCTCCGCCAAACCGACAAGCGAGACGCCTCCCAACCCTATGTCCCGCCGGCGTCCTTGGACGACCACCCGAAGTATCCAACGCTTGGCGCCTGAAGCGTCAACAATCAGATAAAGCCCATTTCCATCGGTGTATCTGCCGGGAGAAAGCTTCTGCTTGAGCTGGAGAGCGCTAAGTTGTTTTTCCGGATGCTGACCCTGGCGCTTCATCGACGATTCTTGAACCTACCCCACATTTCGCCCCACAACGTACTACGGATTTGTTTGAACCTCAATCGACATCGCTGGACAGCCGAAACGTCATAACCGTTTGTTTTGATTGCAAAAGTGGACGTCATTGGACGTCTCTGACCACCGCGTTGGCGGGCGCTCTCTCCGCCAATTTGCACCCCAGCCGGAGTTGCCTGGAGCCGGCGCCCAGGGCACACGGACCAAGGCAATCCTCGTCGAGCGCCACGGAGGACCCGACGTTCTGCAGCTTGCGGAGATCGGCTTGGCGCCGCCATCGCGTGGCGAGGTCCAGATCCGTCACACAATCATTGGGGTCAATTTCATCGACGTCTATTGCAGGACCGGCTATTTCGACCTCCTGCAGCCGCCAGGCGTTCCGGGCATGGAAGCCGCCGGTCTCATCGCAGCGGCCGGCCCGGAGGTTTCAGGCTTTTCAGTCGGCGACCGCATTGCCTATGCATGCCCGCCGGTCGGTGCCTACTGGCGCAGGCTGCCGACGCTCATCGCGATCTCGAGGCCAGGAGGACAACCAGGGCGCTTGTGCTGAAGGTGTGATAGTGTTGCCCCGGTGCTGTCATATTCTGAACAGGGCCGAATACCGGAGAATGGCAGCAAAACGGTCGATCATCTCGCCCTAGATCACCGCTTCCTCGAGGAACGGCTCGTTGCGCTCTATGCGCTCGTAACAGAACGGCGACAGATCGAGCGTCTGGAAAGCCCCGTGAACGATGAGTTCTGAAACTCCCCGGCCCACGGCTGGCGACTGTTGCAGCCCGTGCCCCGAAAAGCCGTTGGCAAACATGAAATTGGTTACCTGCGGGTGGAAGCCGACGATGCCGTTGTGGTCGAGCATGTTGTACTCGTAGTGGCCGGTCCAACTGGTCTGGACCTTGAGGGCATCGAAGGCCGGGACGCGATGCCAGAGCGCCGGCCAGATATATTCGTCGAACTCTTCATACTGCATTTCGAAGTCGTCGTAGCCGGCCGGCCCGTCGCCCTGCGGGGTGTTGCCGGTGAGAAAAAGCTCGCCTTCCGGGCGCACGAATGTACCGGAAAGGTCGATGACGTTAGGCATCCGGCCAGGGATCGGATTGGCGCTGGCGAAGACGAAGCTGTAGCGCTTGTACGGCGCGACCGGGATCGACAGGCCGGCCATGGCTGCGACCTGTTGCGCGCGCGGACCCGCGGCGTTGACCAATGTTCCGCAGGCGATCGTCTGGCCGGTCGCGAGGCGCACTGAGATGACCCGCCCGTTGGCGATGCCAAGCTCCGTCACGGCATTATCGATATACTCGACACCGCTGGCGCGGGCGGCTCGGCGGAAACCGTTCATCAGCCCCATGGAATCGAACCAGCCCTCTTCCCGGGCCCCCCAGGAACCGCCGCCGAGATCATCCACGTTGAGCCAGGGAAAGCGATCCTTCAGCGGGCCTGGCTCGAGGAAGACAGTGTGAGCCCCGAGACTTCGCTGCAGGTCGACGCGCTCGCGGGCCGCTTCGACGCCGTCCGGGGAGCAGCAGTAGAGATAGCCGTGCTCACGAAAGCCGAGATCGGGCGCCGGCTCGTCCTTGTAGAAGGGTGCCATGCGCTCCTGGAAGGTGCGGATGACCTCGATGCCGAACTGGCTGATCTTCACATTGATCGGATTGGAATATTGCTGCCGGATCGCGCTGGTGGACAGCGCTGTCGATGAAAACTCGTAACTGCTATCGCGCTCGACCACGAGGATCGATGCACCGCTGCCCAGCGCCTGGCTCAGCCAGTAGGCCGTGGACGAGCCGACAACCGCTCCGCCGACGATGACGATGTCGTAGGCGTTGCGCGATGGCGCTTTGTAAGGCGGGATCGCCATGGCTCCGACTCCAAGCTACTGGTTGAACAAAGCGATCAGGGCATCCGAGCCCCGCGCAAGAAGGCCAAGGTCCGAACCGACGGCAACCATGGTGAAGCCTTCGGCAAGGTAGCGGTCGGCATCGGCCCTCGCCGGCGCCAGGATGCCGCTTGCCTTGCCTGCCGCCGTTGCGGCCTGACGCACGGACGAGATTGCCTCCTGGACATGTGCCGCGCTGGGATTGCCCATCGCGCCCATATTGGTGGAAAGATCGCCGGGACCGACGAAGAGAACGTCGACGCCGTCGACCGCCGCGATCTCGGCGGCATTCGCCACGCCCAATTCATCCTCAATCTGCACGGCGAGAAGCTGCTGCTCACGCGCCTTAGCGTGGTAGCCGGCGATGCGGCCGAAGGCGTTGGCGCGGTGACCGACCGAGAAGCCGCGAAATCCGCCGGGCGCATAGGTCATGGCCGCGACGATGGCGCGGGCCTGATCGGCGGTCCGTACATTGGGGATCATCAGGCTGCGTGCGCCGATATCCAGCGCCTGCTTGATCAGATTGGGATCGTCGGAGGGCAGCCTGACGACAGCCTCGCTGTCGAAGCCGCCCATCACCTGAAGCTGCGCCATGATGCTGCGCAGATGGTTGGGGCTGTGCTCGCCGTCGATCAGCACCCAATCGGCTCCGGAGCCGGCGACGATCTCCGTGGTGAGCGCCGAAGCCAGCGAGCACCAGATGCCGATGTGAGCCTGGCCAGCCGCTGTGGCAGCTTTCAGCGTGTTGAGGCGTTCTTGCATCTTGCCATCATCTCCAATCATCTGGATTGAAATTTGTATGATGTCCTATATCATATGGCTACAAAACGCTGCAAGATGCGATGTACGGACTTTCGAATGGGAGCTGGAGAATGAGGATCGGGTTCATCGGGCTTGGCGTCATGGGAGCACCGATGGCGCGCCACCTGGCCGATGCCGGGCATGAAATCGTCACCGTTCTCAATCGCTCCCCTCTACCGCAGGGCCTGACCGCATCGGTCGTCGCGTCCGCCGCCGAAGTGGCACGGCGGTCCGAGATCATCATCACCATGCTGCCCGACACGCCTGACGTCGAACGCGTCCTGTTGGGCGAGGACGGCGTCCTGGAAGGACTGTCAGCCGGCAAGCTGGTCGTCGACATGAGCTCGATCAGCCCCATCGCCACGGCGGCGTTCGCGGCGAAACTGCGAGAGAAGGGAGCCGGCTACCTCGACGCCCCGGTCTCGGGCGGCGAGGTCGGCGCCAAGGCGGCAAGCCTCACCATCATGGTCGGCGGCCCGGCCGCCGAGTTCGAGCGGGCGCTGCCGATCTTTGAGACACTCGGCAAGAACGTCACTTCGATCGGCGAGCAGAATGGCGCCGGGCAGACCTGCAAGATCGCCAACCAGATCATCGTCGCGCTCACCATCGAGGCCGTGGCCGAAGCGCTTGTCTTCGCCAGCAAGGCCGGGTGCGACCCGACGAAGGTGCGCGGCGCCCTGATGGGTGGCTTCGCCGCTTCACGCGTCCTGGAAGTGCATGGCCAGCGCATGATCGACCGGACCTTCGCCCCAGGCTTCCGCATCAAGCTCCACCAGAAGGATCTCAACCTGGCGCTTGACAGTGCCCGCGTCCTTGGCGTGGCGTTGCCGAACACCGCCATGGCGCAGCAACTGATGAATGCCTGTTCAGGCCATCCAGGCGGCGCCGAGGCCGATCACTCGTCTCTCGTCCGGGCGCTGGAGATCCTGAGCGGCCACGAACTGTCAAAAGAAAAGGAGTAAAACCGATGCGCGGAACCGGCAAGGCCGAGATCTTCGTGATGCTGGCCCATCCCGTGGCCCATGCCAAGAGCCCCGGCATATTCAACGAGATCTTCGAGCAGAAGGGCCTCGACAGCCTCATGGTGCCCTTGAGCTGCCGCCCGGAGGATTTCGAGACCTTCTGGGCCGGCATCACGGCAGCCGAGAATATCAGGGGCGTGATCATTTCGGTGCCGTACAAGGTTGCGGTCTACCACAAATGCTCCGCCGCGCATGACCGCGCCGCGCGGGTTGAAAGCGCCAACTCGGTGCGACGGCTGCCGGATGGCAGCTGGTATGCCGACAATTTCGACGGCGTCGGCTTCATCGATGCGCTCAAGGCAAACGGACATCAGATCGCCGGCCGCCGCATTCTTCAAGTAGGTGCCGGTGGCGCCGGTGCCTCGCTAGCCTATTGTCTCGCGGAAGCCGGCGCCGACGAAATCCGCCTTACCGACATCGATACGGCGCGTGCCGGGAAACTGGCGGCGCTGGTTGGCCGCGCGTTCCCGAAATGCCGCATCCAGGTCGGAGAGGCCGAGCCTTCCGGCATGCATATGGCGATCAACGCCACACCTGTCGGCATGCATGCCGGCGATCCGCTGCCGCTTGACGTCAGCCGGCTGACCCCGGATATGACGGTCGTGGACATTATCATGGAGCCTGCGGAAACCGCTCTGCTGCGGGCGGCCAAGGGGGTCGGCTGCCGCGTTCAACCGGGACGCCCGATGATGGATTTCCAGGTCCGGGCGATGTCCGAATTCTTCGACATCGAAAGCAAGGACCGTGGCCATGGCTGAGACACCGACTGCCGTCGTCATCGGCGGCACGTCCGGCATCGGACGCGCTATCGCGCAGCGCTTCGCCGAAGACGGTTATCATGTGGTCGTCTCCGGCCGGGATGCGACGAGGGGCAATGAGGCGGCCGGCTCCTGCCAGGCGGCAGGCGCGCCGCGTGCGCTGTTTGTCCAGACAGATGTCGCAGATAGCGGCTCAGTCGAGGCTCTGGCACGGATTGTCAGCGACGGGTTCGGCACGCCTCACGTCGTCGTCAACTGCGCCGGCATCTTGCAGAGCGGCAAGTACGTCCTTGATCAGGATCTGGACGAGGACGAGAAGATGTGGCGGGTGAATTATCGCGGCACGCTGTTGGGGTGCCAGGTGTTTGGCCGGCTGATGTCGGCCGCCCGGCGAGGCGCGATCCTGAATGTCGGCTCGCTCGCCTCTTTCGCGCCGCTGTCGCTGCCGGCCTACACGCCGGGAAAGCATGCGGTCCTGGCCCTGACCCAGATCCTCGCCGCCGAACTCGGCCCGCATGGCGTTCGCGTCAATGCGGTCGCGCCCGGCTATACACTTTCCGATGGTTTGAAGACCAAGATCGCCATGGGTGAACGCAACCCCGAAGCCATACAGGCCACCACGGCACTGCGACGCTTCGTCGAGCCGCGCGATGTCGCCGAGGCGGCATTGTTCCTCTGCTCGGAGCGCGCCGCTTCGATTACCGGCGTCACCTTGCCGGTCGACGCCGGCTGGCTGGTTCAGGCGCCTTACGCACAATATCTGCAGGGAAATCCCATCCGGCAAACGCCGGCTATCTGACAAGGATAATCCAGTGAGCAATATCCGGCCAGTGAGCGACATCCAGCGCTTCGACTTCGATACCCGCATCCACCACGGCGTCATCCATAACGGCACGCTCTACCTCACCGGCCAGGTCGCGAGGCCCGGCCAGTCCGCGGCCGACCAGATGCGCGAGGTGCTCGGCAAGATCGATGCGCTGCTTGGCAAGGCGGGCACGGACAAGACCCGCATCCTTCATGTGCAGATGTGGCTGGACGACATCAGGGATTTCGACGAAGTCAACGCGGTGTGGGACGCCTGGATGCCCGGGGAGCACGCACCGGCGCGCTCATCGGGCGAAGGACGGATGGCGAAGCCCGGAATGCTGGTCGAACTGATCGTCACCGCGGCGGTTTGAATGGTCCTGCCGGTTCGGGCATCATCCCGAATCTGGCGAGAGGGAGACTGATGACGAAGCGCAAGCCGCTTTCCACCGTCGTGGCGGAGAGCCTGTCCGAGAAGATCCGTTCCGGACAGCTGCTGCCCGGCGCGCAATTGCCGACAGAGGCGGAGCTTTGCGCCGAGTACGATGTCAGCCGCACGGTGGTGCGGGAAGCTGTGGCGCGACTACGTTCCGAAGGCCTGGTGGTGCCGCAGCAGGGGCGCGGCATGTTCGTCAGCGAGACGCCGGCGCCGCGCAACTTCTCGATACCGGACGAAGCGCTCAGGACCTTGCCGGAAACCATTGCGCTGCTCGAGCTGAGGTTGAGCGTCGAGGTGGAGTCGGCGGGATTGTGCGCGGAACGGCGCACCGATGCGGAAGCCAGCGTGATCCGCACCTTGATGGAACAGGTCGACGCCCAGCAGGCCGATCCCGCCGTCGTCCAGATCCACTACGACTATGATTTCCACCTGGCGATCGCCAAGGCGGCACGAAATGAATTCATCCACGGTTTCCTAGGCTATCTCGGGCCGATGATCGTGCCGCGCTTCCAGCTCGGCTATCTGGTCACGCCCGAACTCAAGGACAGCTACTACGCGCGCATACACAGCGAACATAAGACGATCGTCGACGCCATCGAAAGGCAGGATGGCCGCGCCGCCCGCCAGGCCATGCGCAAGCACCTGCACAACAGCCTCGGGCGGGTGCGCGCCCTGGCCCGAGCCTCTGGCGTGGAGGCAATCGAAGCCGAGCAGAAGGCGGCGGCGGCCTCACTTTTCACCGACATGAAAAGGCCTGTCTCGACAGGCGGATGAGGCCTCGGCGAATTCGATCGCATCGGCGCGCCTGAGCCGAAAATTAGACATCCGTTGCGAAAGCCGTGTTTTTTGTTCCGTCACCGGCTGCGCGGGTTTCCCAAGGGTTGAAGGCGCCAGCTTGCCAGCGTTTCCCTGGGTTTTCGGCTGCTGCGGTTAAACCAACACCCCAAGGGATTTTGGAGGCGTTCGAAATTTTCGAAAGTTTATCTTTCCTTTTTGCTGGTTTTCTTGGTTTCGCGGCATCGGCCCGGGCCGCAAACTGAAAACAGACAATCAGGAAAGTCCACGTGACGACAGCCTTCATCACCGGTGCGACGAGCGGCATAGGGCGGGCCATAGCGATCGCGCTGAGCGACGCCGGCTACGACGTCTATGCGGTCGGACGCAGCCAGGCCGCGCTCAAGGAGCTGCAGGCACAGCGGTCCGGCATCGTGCCGATTGCCGTCGACGTCACCGACCGCGAGGCCCTGGAAGCGGCCCTGGCGGATCTCACCATCGACGTGCTGATCAACAATGCCGGGGTCATGCCGCCGCTCGGCAACTTCGCCGATATGAAGATCGCTGACATCGACACCACGCTCGAGGTGAACCTCAGCGCGGCAATCCTGCTCACGCGCCTCGTCGTCCCGCAAATGCGCGAGCGGCAGTCCGGGCATGTATTGTTCACCGGCTCCACAGCGGGCCACGCGGCATACTCCAACATTGCCGTCTATTCAGCGACCAAGGCGGCGATATCAGGCTTTGCAGCAGCGCTGCGCGCCGACCTCTCCCCATCAGGCGTACGCGTCACCGAGATCGTTGCCGGCCGTGTCGAGACGCAGCTCTACCAGGACATCCTCGACGCCAACGCGCGCGCAGCCATGTACGCCAGCAAAGTGGTGCAACCGGATGACGTGGCCAGGATGGTCGTCGCTGTGCTTGGGCTTCCCGCATGGGCCGACGTTACCCGTTTCGACATCATGCCGACTTGGCCAACCTCGCCAAGCGGTACCAAGTAAGGAAAACTGGGATGAAAGATCTTTCCGTTCTGATCGTTGGCGGTGGTGCCGGCCTCGGTGCCCTCTTAGCCGAGATGGCTGTCGAGGCCGGGGCGGCAAAGATCGGCATCATCGACATCAACCAGGAAGCCGCCGAGTCCGCGCTGGCGACCGCGAAGGCCAGCGGACTGCCTACCGCGACCGCCCTTTGCGACATCCAGGTAGGCCCACAGTGCCACGCCGCATTCGAGGCGATCGTTTCGAAACTCGGGCGCGTCGACACGCTGATCAATTGCGCCGCGATCTACCCTCGCCGCCCGCTCCTCGAAATCACCGACGCCGACTGGGATGCCTCCAACGGCATCAACATCAAGGGCACCTACCACATGATGGTGGCGGCGGTTCGCCACATGCAATCGCAGGAGCCGAAGAGCCACGTCCGCGGGCGGATCGTGAACCTGACCTCGGTCGACGCCTTCAAGGCGCATCCGCAGAACGCTCATTATGCGGCGACCAAGGCCGCCGTCGTCAGCCTTACCCGATCCTTTGCCCATCACGTGGCGAAGGACGGCATTCTGGTGAATTCGGTGGCGCCGGCCGGCATGGCGACGGAGAAGGCAAAAGCGCTCGGCTTCCTGGAGGAACTGGCCAAGGCGAGCCCGCTCGGCCGCGGTGCCGAGCCAAAGGAAATTGCCGAATGGGTGCTGATGACGGGCAGCCCCAAGAACACTTACATGACCGGTGAAAACGTAATTGTTTCAGGTGGTTACATATACGCCTGAGCCTCTTTCGCCGCAGGCGACTGAACTCTGGCAGTGCATGACCGAGGCAGTGCATGACCGACCGGCCACAAGCAGGGAAAGGAACGGGATTTTCGATGACCGGCAAGCTGCGCCTTCCCTCGCTGAATGCTCTGCGCGTGTTCCACGCGGTCGCGCAGCACAAGAGCTTTCGGCAGGCGGCGGATGAATTGCTGGTCACGCCGCAGGCCGTCGGACAGCAGATCAAGCTTCTGGAGGATACGCTCCAGGTAACGCTGTTCGAGCGTAAGGGCCGGTCGATCGAACTGACCGAGTCGGCCATTCTTCTGTCGCACTATGTCAAAGCCGGCTTCAACGAGTTTGCCGAAGGCGTTCGCCGCGTCACCAAGTCGAACTATCGGGACCGCATCAACCTGAATGCAAGCCCATACTTCGCCACGCACTATCTCCTGCCGCGGCTTTCGTTGTTCCGGGAAATCTTGCCGGGCGCGGATCTGCGCCTGACGACGATGGTCGACCTGCCCGATTTCGGGCGCGACGATATCGATATGACGGTCCAGTGGGGCTACGGCAACTGGTCCGGCTATGAAACCACGTTGCTGGTGCCGGATCCGAAGATCATCTGCTGCACGCCCGCGATCGGCGAAAGGATCAAGTCGGCGCATGATCTGACACAGTTCACGTTGCTCGACACCGTCAAGTCGAAGCGTCTGTGGCCGGACATATTGCGCCACCTTGGCGTGGAACTGACGGATGGCGACCGCAGCATCAGCTTCGACGACGCCGCGACCATGCGCCGGGCGACCTTGCAAGGCATAGGTGTGGGCTTGGTTTCCGTCATCGATGCCGAGGAAGATTTACGGGCGGGCACGCTGGTCGCGCCGATCGGCCGCGATGCCATTGCCGATATGAAGCCGGAGGAAGTCCCGGGCTTCTATCTTGTCGTCCCGCGCGGACATCTGCGTGTGAAGGCGGTCGCCGCACTTCACCGATGGCTGGCTCAGCAGGACTGGCGCGGCGACCTCACGATTTCCTCGTTACCGAAACCGGCCCCGCTTTCCGACTAGAAGCGGCTTCGAGACCGAGGCCTGAAAGACGCTTTTCGGGCCTCCAACAACAAGAAACCAAACAACCTCAACAGTGGAGACGGAACATGAAAATGATGAAATGGGGGGCTTCGGCCCTGGCCCTTGGCCTCGTACATTTTGCGGCGCCGGCGGCAAGACGCTCGAAACCGTCAAGGCACGCGGCATGCTGAACTGCACCGGCCATGACGGCTCCTATCTCGGCTTCGCCGAGGTGGACGACAAGGGCAACTGGAAGGGCATGGACATCGATCTCTGCAAGGCGGTAGCCGCGGCCGTGTTCGGCGACCCGGGCGAAGCTGAAGGTCGTTCCGATCAGCTGGGCCCAGCGCTGGCCGGCCTTGCAGTCCGGCGATGTCGACATCATCATCAAGGCCTCGGGCGGCACGCTCAGCCGCGACACCGAACTTGGGCTGCAGTTCTCCATGTCCTACTATCTCGGGACCACCAAGGTGATGGCGCACAAGGAGCTGAACCTCAAGTCGCTCAAGGATGCCGCAGGCGGCACGATCTGCATTCCCGCCGGCACCTCGCAGGAACAGCAGGTCGCTGCCTATACGGCCAAGCTCGGCATCAAGCTCGAACCGGTGCTCATCGAGAAGACCGAGGAGCTCGATCAGGCCTATTTCTCGGGACGCTGCGATCTTTATGCGCAGTGGGGTCCGACACTGGCCATTGCGCGCATCGCCAAGAGCAAGGTCGACGACCACGTCATCCTGCCCGACGTGCTCGCCGTCGAGCCTGAAGTCATGATCATGCGGCAAGGCGACGACAACTGGGTCGACATCGCCAACTGGACGCTGAGCACGCTGATCTTTGCCGAGCAGGAAGGTATCACCTCGAAGAACGTCGACGAGATAAAGGCCAAGCCGACCTCACCGCAGGTCGCCAAATTCCTCGGCGTCACGCCAGGCATGGGCAAAGGTCTCGGGCTCTCCGACGACTGGGCCTACAAGGTGATCAAGAACGTCGGCAACTACGGCGAAATCTTCGATCGCGATCTCGGCAAGGACTCGCCCTACAAGATGGATCGCGAACTGACCAATTTGTGGAACAATGGCGGTGTCCTGTTCCCGCTGGTTGTCGATTGATCCGTTCTGAACGCATCCCACTCCAGGTCCCGCCCGGCTCCCACCGGGCGGGACCGCGCGGCAATTCGGGAAGGATTTCTGAATGGTCAGCCTGCTGAGAAATCAAAAAGTCCGCAACGCACTGTTGCAGGTCCTGTATGTCGGCTCGATCGCCGCGATGGTGCTTGCCGGCATTGCGATCGCCAGACAGAACCTGGCGGCGCAGGGGATCACCTCCGGATTCGACTTCCTGTTCAAGTCGACGGGCTGGGACCTGAACTTCTCGCTGCTGCCCGCCACGGCGAACGATCCTTATTGGTGGTACTTCCTCATCGGGATCATCAATACGCTGTTTCTGGGAACCGTCGGCCTGACGCTGGCGACGATCGTGGGAACGATCGTCGGCCTGGCGCGGACATCCTCGAACGAATTGGCCCGGCTGCTCGGCCGCACCTATGTGGACATCTTCCGAAACATCCCGCTGATCCTCCAGGTTTTTTTCTGGTATGCCGTCATCACCCATCTGCCGACGCCGCGCGCCGCGCATGAGGGATGGGGCTTTCTCCTCACCAGCCGGGGGCTTTACATTCCGTTCCCCAATGTCAGCAGCGCCGCGCTCGCTGCGGCGACATTGGCTGTGATTGCAGCCATCGCGCTGCCGATCTGGCTGGGCAGGACATCGCGCCTCAGCCTGCCGGTCGGCCAGCGTGGCGGCATCCAGCTTGCCGGCGCGGCGGCGGCACTTGCCTGCGCGGCCGTCGTTCTGGTGGCCGGCCGCCTGGCCGACTTGCCGCTGCTCGATTTCCCGGCGCTGCAAGGTCTCAATCTGAGAGGCGGCCTGCGCATTCCGCCGGAATTTGCGACACTGGCCATCGCGATCGCCATCTATGGCGGCTCCTACATCGCCGAGATCGTGCGCGGCGGGTTCAAGGCTGTCGGCAAGGGCCAGGTCGAGGCGGCTCTTTCCCTGGGCCTCGGCCCGTGGCGGGTCTTCATGCTGGTACGGCTGCCGCTGGCACTACGCGCCATGCTGCCAATCCTCGCCAACCAGTATGTCTGGCTGATGAAGGCGACCACAATGGGGATCGCGGTGGGCTTCACGGATTTCTTCATGATCGTGGCGCTGACGATCAACCATTCCGGCCAGACAATCGAAGCGATCGGCATCCTGATGGCTGGCTTCCTCGCCATCAACCTCAGCCTCGCCGCCATCTTCAACCGCATCAACAAAGCAATCGCCCTCAAGGGCAACCAGTTGAGGGGGTGAGGGATGGAAATGGTCGTTGTCGCCCCTCCTGCCCTTGGAAAGATCGAGGATCTGAGGCGGCGCTTCTTTGCGACACCCCTGCAGGCATTGCTGTCGCTGGCTTCCCTGGCGATCATGGTCTTCCTGGTCTGGAAGCTCCTGAATTGGGCGGTTTTCTCGGCCGTCTTCACGACGAGCGGCGGACCCGAAGCCTGTCAGGCGGCGGCGGGAGCCTGCTGGTCGGTCATTGCCGCGCGATGGCGCATCATCCTGTTCGGCCTCTATCCCTATGACGAGCAGTGGCGGTCGGCCCTGGCTTGCCTGACCGTCGTGGTCATGACGGTGCTAAGTTGCATTCCGGCCTTCTGGACGGGTCGCCGCATCGCACTCGTATGGGGAGCCGGAACGGCGCTTTTCTACGTACTGATGAAGGGCGGCGTGCTTGGTCTGCCCTATGTCGGCGAGGAGGCCTGGGGCGGACTGGCGCTGACCCTGTTCATCTTCGTGACCACCTGCCTGATCGGCTTCCCGCTGGCAATCTGCCTGGCGCTGCTGCGCCGCTCCGGCCTGCCATGGATTTCCCGCACCACCGGCCTCATCATCGACGGGGTGCGTTCATTGCCTCTGATCTCGATCCTGTTCACCTTCGCCATCGTGCTGCCGTTCGCACTGCCGCAATGGCTGGTGGGCGACAAGCTGTACCGGGTGATCCTGGGCTCGGCCCTGTTTTTTTCCGCCTACCAGGCGGAGATCGTCAGAGGTGGGATGCAGGGCGTTCCCAGTGGGCAAGAAGAGGCAGCCATGGCGCTTGGCATGCGCTATTGGCAGCGCGTCGGCCGCATTCTTCTACCGCAGGCCATGCGCAATGCGCTGCCGGCGACGATCAACCAGTTCGTGATCTCGTTCAAGGAAACCTCGCTGGTGATCATCGTCGGCTTCTTCGAGATCCTGGCCTCCGGCAATGCCGCCTACGGCACTGGCGAGTGGCGCTTCGCCTACGTCGAGGTCTATGCCTTCATCGCCTTCATCGCCTTCATCTACTTCATCTTCGTGTTCAGCCTGTCCCGCTATGGCGCTTTTCTCGAGCGCCGTATGTCGGTCGGCGAACGATAGGGGCGTTTACGTGATTTCAGGAAGCTCGCCCCGATCCAGCGGCCCCGCGGTGCTGATCGAAAATCTCGACAAATATTACGGGACATTCCAGGCGCTGCGAAAGGTGAGCTTGTCCGTGGATCGCGGCGAGAGGATCGTCGTCTGCGGCCCGTCCGGCTCCGGCAAGTCCACCATGATCCGCTGCATCAACCGTCTGGAGCAGCACAATGGCGGCCGGATCACCGTGCTCGGCACCGAGCTCAACGACGATGTCGGCAACATCGACGGGATCAGGCGGGAAGTCGGCATGGTGTTCCAGCACTTCAACCTGTTTCCACACATGACGGTGCTGGAGAACTGCATGCTCGCGCCCATGATCGTGCGCAAGGTGCCGCGCGCGGATGCCGAGGCGACCGCCCGGCGCTATCTGGAGAAGGTACGCATTCCCGAACAGGCGATGAAGTATCCCGGTCAGTTGTCCGGTGGCCAGCAACAGCGGGTCGCGATAGCGCGTGCCCTTTGCATGCAGCCCGAGATCATGCTGTTCGATGAGCCGACCTCTGCGCTCGACCCGGAAATGATCGCGGAAGTGCTCGACGTCATAGTCACGCTCGCCTCCGAAGGCATGACAATGATCTGCGTCACGCATGAGATGGGTTTTGCGCGCCGGGTTGCCGACCGGGTGATTTTCATGGATGGAGGCGAGATCGTCGAACAGGCGCCTCCCGATGAATTCTTCACCTCTTCCCGCAACGAGCGCACGCGGCAGTTCCTGTCGCAAGTGCTTGGTCACTGATCGATGCAACGATCCCGCGTCAGGCCGCAGCCATGTCCGTGACTGATCCCGTCACCGCCTTGCGCGAGATGCTCGGACCGAAAGGCTGGCTTTCGGGCAGCGATGCCAGGCCCTATCAGCGCGATTGGCTCGATCGCTACGGCGTCGCGGCTCTGGGCGTGGCCAGGCCTGCGGACACCTCCGAAGTGGCCAGTGTCGTAAAGGCATGCCACACGGCCGGACTGGCGGTCGTGCCGCAAGGCGGCAACACCGGGCTTTGCGGCGGCGCCGTCGCCGATCGGCCGGATGCAGTGATCGTTTCGCTTTCGCGCATGACGGCGATCGGCAAACCGGACTTGGACAGCGGCTCGATCCTCATCGAGGCGGGGGCCGTGCTTGCCGCGCTGCACGAGGCGCTGGAACCGCACGGCCTGATGTTTCCGATGCATCTCGGCGCGGAAGGCAGCGCCAGGATCGGCGGCCTGGTCGGCACCAATGCCGGCGGCAGCCAGGCATTCCGGTATGGCATGATGCAAGACCTCGTGCTTGGCCTGGAGGTCGTGACCCCTGACGGGGCGATATGGAACGGGCTGCGCGCGGTGCAGAAGGACAATGCCGGCTACCAGTTGCGCAAGCTCTATTGCGGCGCGGAAGGAACGCTTGGCATCGTGACGCGCGCGATCCTGCGGCTCTACCCGATGCCGCGGCGGCAGGCGAGCGCGCTTGTCGTCATGCCCGATTTCGCCGCGGCGGTTTCGTTCGGCACCTTTCTGCGGGGCGAGGCGGGGGAATTCCTGACCGGCCTCGAGTTCTTCTCCGACATCGGGCTGGGACTGGCCCTCAAACACCTGCCCGACCTAGCCTACCAGTTGGAGGCACGCGGCGAGGTCTATGTGCTGGTCGAACTGGCATCGGGCGCCCCCCGTGTTCCGCTCGACGAGATACTGGCTTCGGCGCTGGAGTGGGGGATGGAGCAAGGCCTGGTGCTGGACGGAGCATTGGCGGCGACGGGCGCGCATCGCGCACAATTCTGGCGGCTGCGAGAGGAGCAACCGGAAGGACAGAGGCTGGAAGGCGAGCAGCTGAAGCACGACATCTCGGTGCCTCCGGGCGCTATCGCCCGTTTCGTCGAGGCCGGCGCAGAGATCTGCGACGACATTCTTCCCGGCGTGCGGATAAACCCATTCGGGCATCTCGGCGACGGCAACATCCACTACAATCTGTCGCCGCCGGAAGGCCGCGCCGGCTTTGACGGCAAGGCCGAGCGGTTCGCCGAGGCGCTATCGTCGCTTGCCACGGAAATGGGCGGCAGTTTCGCGGCCGAGCATGGACTTGGCCGCGCCAAGGTCGCCACGGCCGACCGAAACCGCAGTCCGTTGGAGCGCGAACTCATGGCGCGGCTCAAGGATGCATTCGATCCACGGGGAACGATGAATCCGGGCGTGCTGGTGCACGCTGCTCGGCAAAGAAAAACTTTCGAATAGACGGCATTTCTTGATTTCGCCCCGAACCGCCTGCGTGCACCTATGAACCGAAGGCAGGCTCGATCGACCTGCCGCCAAAGTGAGGATGTCGAAGCATGATCCGCAATGGCGGCCGCCTTCTCGTCGAGTGCCTGATCGGGCTTGGCGCGACCAGGAGCTTCGGCGTGCCCGGAGAAAGTTATCTGGCCGTCCTGGACGCGCTGCACGACACGCAGGGAAAGCTGGACTACACGCTTTGCCGCAATGAAGGCGGCGCGGCGTTCATGGCCTCGGCCTACGGCAAGCTTACCGGCTCGCCAGGCATCTGTTTCGTGACGCGCGGCCCAGGCGCCACCAACGCCAGCATCGGCGTTCACACGGCCATGCAGGACAGTTCGCCGATGATCCTGTTCGTCGGCCAGGTCGGCACCGACATGAAGGGCCGCGAAGCGTTTCAGGAAATCGACTACCGGGCGGTGTTCGGCACGGTCGCCAAATGGGCGGTCGAGATCGACGATGTCGCGCGCCTGCCCGAGATTGTGGCGCGGGCATGGACGACCGCATTGACCGGACGACCTGGTCCCGTCGTGGTCGCGCTGCCCGAGGACATGCTGACCACCATGACCGAAGCGGCTCCGCTCAGCGCACCGGTGGCCATTTTCGAGCCGGCGCCGGCGCCGGAAGCGATCGCTTCGGCCTTCAGGCTGCTGGCCAAGGCCGAGAGGCCGGTCCTGCTCATGGGCGGCGCCAACTGGACCGTGGACGGACGCGCGGCGCTACAGGCTTTCGCAGAGGTTTCCGACATCCCTGTCGTGGCGGCCTTTCGCTATCAGGACCAGTTCGACAACCATTCGCCGGTCTTTGTCGGCGAGGCCGGCGTCGGCATGGTGGCGCATGTCAAAGCCCTGCTCCGCGACGCCGACGTGATCCTGGCCGTCAATGTGCGTTTCGGCGAGATGACCACGGACGGCTATACGCTGCTGTCCGTGCCGTTGCCGCGCCAGAAACTGATCCATGTCCATGGCTCCGATCGCGAGATCGGCAAGATCTATGTGCCGGCCATCGGTATCCATGCCGGGCCGAACGCTTTTGCCCGGGCGTTGACGCCCGTCAAAGGCGGCTGGGCGGACTGGCGCGCGACGGCCCGCAAAGCCTATGAAGGGACATTCGGCGCGCCCGTCCAGCCCGGCCCGGTGGACATGGTGGAGGTCAGCGCCTGGCTGCGCGAAAACCTGCCTGCCGACGTCATTCTCACCAACGGCGCCGGCAATTTCACCGTCTGGCCGAACAAGTTCTTCAAGTTCGGGCCGGACGCACGGCTGCTCGCCCCGCAGTCTGGCGCCATGGGCTACGGCCTGCCGGCGGCAATTGCCGCCAAGGTTGCGTTTCCAGAACGCACGGTCGTCTGCTTTGCCGGCGACGGCGACTTCCAGATGAATTGCCAGGAACTCGGAACCGCCATGCAGGCTGGCGCGCAGCCGATCGTGCTGATCCTCAACAACGGCATCTACGGCACGATCCGCGCCCATCAGGAGCGCCACTATCCGGCGCGCGTTTCGGGCACGTCGCTCGAAAACCCTGATTTCGTGACACTGGCAAAGGCCTATGGCTTCCATGCCGAGCGGATCGAGGCGACGCGCGATTTCGCGGCGGCGTTCGATCGGGCGCTCGGATCCGTGACGGGAGCGGTCCTCGACATCGCCATATCTCCTGAAGCGCTGACGCCCCGACAGACCCTTTCCCAGATGCGTGACGCCGCGCTCGCTTCCCAGAAGGCCAAGGCATGACCTCCAAAGACGACATCCGTCTCGGCGCGGACATAGGCGGCACGTTCACCGACGTCGCGCTCGACCTCAGGGGAACGATCTTCTCCACCAAGGTGTTGACCAATTATGCGGCGCCCGAGCAGGCGATCCTGGACGGCATTGCCGTCGTCACGCGCGATGCCGGTATCGCGCTTGCCGAGATCGGCATCATCATCCACGGCACGACACTGGCGACGAATGCGCTCATCGAACGCCGTGGCGCCAAGACCGCGCTGGTCACCACCGAAGGGTTCCGCGATGTCATCGAGATGCGCACGGAAAACCGCTTCGAGCAGTATGACCTCGACCTGCAGCTGCCGGCGCCGCTAATCCCGCGCGAGCACCGTTTCACGGTAAAGGGCCGGATCGGCGCGGAAGGCCAGGAGCTTCAGCCGCTCGACGAAGCCGCCCTGGAAGGCATTGCCGACCGGATCGCGGCCGGCGGCTTCGGCTCCGTGGCGATCGGCTTCATCCACGCCTACACCAACCCTGATCATGAGCGCCGGGCACGCGCTATCCTGTCCCGCAAGCTTACCATCCCGATTTCGATCAGCGCCGAAGTCTCGCCGCAGATGCGCGAGTTCGAACGCTTCAACACGGTCTGCGCCAACGCCTATGTGCGGCCGCAGATGGCGGACTATCTCGCGCGTTTCCAGACCCGCTTGAAGGAGATGGGCGCCGAGTGCCCGGTCTTCATGATCCATTCGGGCGGCGGTCTGATCTCGGTGGAGACGGCCTCGGAATTTCCCGTGCGCCTCGTGGAGTCCGGCCCGGCCGGCGGCGCCATCTTCGCCGCCGACATCGCTAGGCGATTCGGCCTGGAAAAGGTCGTCTCCTATGACATGGGCGGCACCACTGCAAAGATCTGCCTGATCGAGGATTATGCGCCGCGCACCGCCAGAACCTTCGAAGTGGCGCGTACCTATCGCTTCTGCAAAGGTTCCGGCATGCCGATCTCCATTCCCGTGATCGAGATGATCGAGATCGGCGCCGGCGGCGGCTCGATCGCCTGGGTCGACGCCATGGGCCGCATCCAGACCGGTCCCGAAAGTGCCGGATCGGAACCTGGCCCGGCCTCCTACGGCCGCGGCGGCAGGCGCCCGGCCATCACAGATGCCGACCTGGTGCTCGGCAAGCTCGATCCCGACAATTTCGCCGGCGGCGCCATCAGGCTGGACACGTCCGCATCCGAACAGGCGATCCTGCGCGATGTCGGCGAACGCCTGTCGCTCGATGCCATGGCGACGGCCTTCGGCATCTGCGAGGTGGTGGACGAGAACATGGCCAATGCCGCCCGCGTCCATGCCGTCGAAAACGGCAAAAACATTTCCGACAACGTGATGATCGCCTTCGGTGGCGCGGCCCCGCTTCACGCCGCAAGGCTTTGCGAGAAACTCGGCATCGACCAGTGCATCGTCCCCAAGGGCGCGGGCGTCGGATCGGCGATCGGCTTCCTCAAGGCTCCGTTCGGCTACGAAGCCCTGGCATCCCGGCTGACGCGGCTGTCGCAGTTCAAGCCGGCCGAGGCCAATGCTTTGCTCGACGACCTCAAAGTGTCAGCCGAAAGCTTCGTGCGGGCAGGGGCCAACGGTACGATCACATGCGAAATCACCGCCTTCATGCGCTACGTCGGCCAGGGCTGGGAAATCCCCGTGCCGCTGCCGGACAAGCCGTTCGGCAACGATGCCGCAACCACGCTCGAGGATTTGTTCCAGGCGAATTACCAACGCTTCTTCGGCCGTGCCATCGAAGGACTTGGCGGCCTGGAAATCGAGATCGTCACCTGGTCCGTGAAGGCGACGGATGTCCGGCCTGCTGTCGCCAGGCACGAGCTGATCACCGGCAAGCGGACCACTCAGCCGGCAACAAGCCGCGCGGTGTTCGATCCGGCCAGCGGTGCGCCACGGACCTATGGCATCGTCGAACGGGAGGGGCTGTGCACCGGCGATCGGGTGGCGGGCCCGGTCATCATCGTCGAACGCGAGACGTCCACCGTCGTCACCACGAGCTTCGACGCCGTCATCCAGAGCGACGGCGCAATCCTTCTGATCCGCAAAGGCAGCCAGGCATGAGCGACATCAGTGAAATCCGCATGCAGGTCATGTGGAACCGGTTGATCTCGGTGGTCGAGGAGCAGGCCCTCACCTTGCTGCGCACGGCTTTCTCGACATCGGTGCGCGAATCCGGCGACCTGTCGGCGGGCGTGTTCGATCCCCGCGGCCAGATGCTGGCACAGGCGGTGACGGGAACGCCCGGCCATGTCAACACCATGGCCGAGGCGGTGCTGCATTTCATGAACGAAATCCCGCGCGAAACCATGTTCGAGGGCGACACCTACGTCACCAATGACCCCTGGTTGGGCACGGGCCACCTGCACGACATCACCATGGTGTCGCCGTCGTTCCTGAACGGCGAATTGGTTGCGTTCTTCGCCTGCACGGCGCATGTGGTCGATGTCGGTGGGCGCGGCTTCGGCGCTGACGGCAAGTCGGTCTACGAGGAAGGCATCCAGATCCCGATCATGAAGTTCGCGGAGAAGGGCAAGGTCAATTTCGATCTCGTCAGGATCCTGCGCGCCAACGTCCGCGAGCCGAACCAGGTCGTCGGCGATTTCTATTCGCTCGCCGCCTGCAACGAAGTCGGCCACCGACGCCTCGTCGACATGATGAAGGAGATCGGCCTGGCATCGCTGGACGGGCTTGGCGAGTTCATCTTCTCGCGCACACGCGACGCCATGGTCGAACGCATCAAGGCGATGCCCAAAGGCAGCTGGTCGAACGCGCTGGTGACCGACGGCTACGACAAGCCGGTGAAGCTCGCGGCGACCGTCACGGTTCGGGACGCCGGCGTCGAGGTCGATTTTACCGGTACCGACCCGATGAGCCGATGGGGCATCAACTGCCCGATCATCTACAGCAAGGCCTATGCCTGCTACGCGTTGAAATGCGTGGTGGCGCCCGATATTCCTAACAATGCCGCGTCGCTCGCCTTCTTCACCGTGTCGTCTCCGGTCAACATCCTGAACGCCGTGCGGCCGGCGCCGGTGGCGCTCAGGCACATCTTCGGCCACATGGTTCCCGATCTGGTGCTCGGTGCGATTGCCAAGGCGATGCCCGGCAAGATCCTTGCCGAGGGCGCCGGCGCACTGTGGAACATCCATATCTCGGTTCGGCCGGTCTCCGGCGGTTCGGGCCGCCGCGCCGAGGTGCTGATGTTCAATTCCGGCGGCATGGGCGCGCGCCCCGGTCTCGACGGATTGTCGGCGACGGCCTTCCCCTCCGGCGTCCATACGATGCCGATCGAGGCAACGGAGCACACCGGCCCGATCGTCATCTGGCGCAAGGAGCTGCGGCCCGATTCCGGCGGCGACGGCGAGTTCCGCGGCGGGCTCGGGCAGGTTATCGAAATCGAGGCGATCGAGGGCCATGAATTCGACTTTTCGGCCATGTTCGACCGCGTCAATCATCCCGCCCACGGGCGCAACGGCGGCGGGCCTGGAGTGGCCGGCGTGGTCAGGCTGGACGATGGCACGCAGATGCGACCCAAAGGTTGGCAGCATGTTCCGGCCGGCCGTCGGCTGATCCTCCAATTGCCGGGCGGCGGCGGCTATGGCGATCCGTCCAAGCGCAGCACCGAGGCGCGGGCGAACGACCGCTCCAAGGAATACATTTCGGAGAACGGCAAATGAGCTACATTGCCTCGCGCCTGTCTGCGGTGAAGCCTTCGGCGTCCATGGCTGCTTCGCAAGCAGCCAAGGCCCTGCGCGCCAAGGGCGTCGACGTGATCGATCTTGGCTTGGGCGAGCCGGATTTCCCGACACCGAGCCACATCATCGAAGCGGCGCATTTCGCCGCGAAGGCCGGCCAGACGCTATACACGGGTGCCGCCGGCACGGCCGAGGTGCGCGAAGCCGTGGCCGGCAAGTTCCGCCGCGAAAACGGACTGGACTACACGGCGGACGACGTCGTCGTGGCCAATGGCGCCAAGCAGATCATCTTCAACGCGCTGATGGCGACGCTGGAGTCTGGTGACGAAGCGATCCTGCCGGCGCCCTACTTCGTCTCCTATCCCGAGATGGTGAAGCTGCTCGGCGGCACGCCTGTCGTTATCGAGTGCCAGGAAACTTCGGGCTTCCGGCTGACGCCGGAGCTGCTCGAAAAAGCCATCACGCCAAGGACGAAATGGCTGTTCCTCAACATGCCCGGCAACCCCTCCGGCGCCATATATTCGCAATCGGACCTGCGGGCACTCGGAGCGGTTTTGGCAAGGCATCCGCAGGTGCTGGTGCTTTCCGACGAGATTTACGAGCACATCCTGTTCGACGGACGCGACTTCGTCTCCTTCGGCAAGGCTTGCCCGGAACTCAGGGACCGCACCCTGATCGTCAACGGCGTCTCCAAATCCTATGCGATGACCGGGTGGCGTGTCGGCTATGCCGCCGGGCCGGCGCCGCTCACCAGGGCGATGGCGACCATCCAGAGCCAGTCCTGCACGTCCGTCTGCTCGATCGCGCAAGCGGCGACGGTGGCCGCGCTCAACGGCCCCCAGGACGAGGTGGCACGCTTTCGGCAGGCGTTCGAGGCGCGCCGCGACCTTGTCGTCGACGGCATCAGGCGAATCAACGGTCTTACGCTTTCGCCACCGGAAGGCGCCTTCTATGCCTATATCGGCTGCGCCAGCCTGATCGGCCGCAGGACCCCAAAAGGCGTCGTGCTCGAGGACGACACGGCAGTGGCGAATTATCTCCTGAACGAAGGGCGCGTGGCCTCGGTGCCGGGCGCCGCCTATGGACTTTCACCCTATTTCCGCATCTCGACCGCGACCGGCGAAGAGGTGCTGACCGAAGCGATCGCGCGCATCAACGCCGCCGTCGCGCAAGTGGAGTAGATCATGCCGCATTACGAACGCATCCTGATCACCGGCGCGGCCGGCCGCCTCGGTTCGGAACTGCGAAAGGGGCTGGTGCCGCTGGCAAAAACGATCCGCCTGGCAGGCCGCGAACCGTTCGGCGATCTTGCTCCACACGAGGAAGAAGCGGTCTTCGACCTCGCCGATATGGAGGCGACGATTGCCGCCACCAAGGATTGCGACGCGATCGTGCATTTCGGCGGCGCACCACTCGAATGCGAATGGCAAACCATCCTGGATTCCAGCATCCGCGGCTCTTATCACATCTACGAGGGCGCCCGGAAACACGGCGTGAAACGAGTCATCTATGCCTCCTCCGTACATGCCGTCGGCTATCACGAGGTCGAGGCGCATATCGGCGTCGACGCGCCGGTCCGTCCCGACAGCCTCTATGGCGTGTCGAAGAACTTCGTCGAGAGCCTGAGCCGGCTTTACTGGGACAAGTTCGGCATCGAGACGGCGTGCCTGCGCATCTTTTCGTCCTTCCCCGAACCGGCGGACCGTCGCATGCTATGGTCATACCTCTCCTTCGCCGACTGTGTGCGTCTGGTCGAGACAGCTCTCACCGCGCCGCGCGTCGGCCATACGATCTCCTTCGGCCTTTCCGACAACAAGGTGAAAACGGTCGACAACAGCGGCGCCAACCATCTGGGGTTTTCTCCGCAGGATAGTGCCGAGCCGTTCCGCGCAGCGGTCGAGGCGAAGACGCAGATTCCGGATCCCAAGGCGCCATCGGTGAAGTATCTGGGCGGGTGGTTCTGCGAGCTTGGCCATCCGGACGACGAGCCGGCGTAGCTATCGAAATACCAATCCGCTAGATGGCGCAGACCGGAAGCCGAGATGCGGCAGGCGATGGATTCACGCATGGTGGCGGAGATCGAGGAGGTTGTCGGCGGCGCCGGCTTCGATGCGCCACGCTGACCACGGTCATGGATCAGATCTGGCAGCGGTACCTGCAGACGATGCCGGACCTTTCCGCGCCTGCCGTCGCCAAGTGGGTCGCGGAGCCGTTGAGCGTCCGGCACCCGACAGTTGCGCTGTAAAATTGATGATTTCGCGGACCAGGCACAAAAAACCGCCAAGACCTAAGTCTGGAACCTCCTGCCGCTCCGCGCGTTTCACGGCGTCCCGTTCGCGGACCCGCCCGGATATCTCTCCAAGCGCGCGAAAAAACCAGGAGCCCGCTTCATGCACGACAAGCTGTTTCATTCACCGGTCGCACTGTCGGTCGGCCTCGGCTTCAAGCGCGAGATTGCCTCGCTGGCCGAAATGCACGATTTCCTCACCAATTGGACCACCTCCCGTCGCGGCCCGCTCTACCGAAATGCGGTGAAGGCATGTGATCTGGCCGTTCCAGGTTATGTGAGCGTCGAGCAGGCGCGCCGGGCGTTGCTCGAATTCGCGCAAGCCGCGGGCATCCTGTGGCCGGACCTCGAGCCGGTGGCGGGCGTGCACGCCGTTGCGCGTGGTTATGGCGGCTACGCCGCCTGAAGATTGATGTTCCCCGTGGCGGCTGAAGCCACACCACCATAGAAAGCCCGGCTGGCCCCCAGCCGGGCTTTCCCGTTTCCGGCAGCTCGCAAGGAAATCGCAATCCTGTGGTTGGCCGTGTGCCTTGGGCGACAATCCCTGGGTGGAGTGTTGGGAAGAGCCCGCGCAAAAATCTTTATGACATTCCTATTTCTTTCCACTGCGCCCTGTCTCGAACCTTTATGGCGATTGGGTCCATATTCCCTTCAGAAAACACAACCGGTTCCGTCACCAAAGATGCGACGGGCCACTTTCGATATATTGCGAACTCTCCTGTCAAATCCGCAAAGCACAAAAGAACAAAAGGAATAAACAAAATGGATATAGCCGTTATCGGGATCGGAATTTTGTTCTTCGCTTTTTGTCTCGCCTACATAAAAGCTTGTGACGCGCTCTAGAGCGAGGCTGAAAAAATGATCGTCGACTATATTCTCGGTGGCGGCGTTACGCTGTTCCTGCTCGCCTACCTGACATACGCCCTCGTTCATCCAGAACGCTTCTGAAGGCACGGAAAGCCCACAGCCATGACACTGAACGGTTGGATACAGATCCTGGTCTACTGCGGGATCGTCATATTGCTGGTGAAGCCGCTCGGCGGCTACATGCACCTCGTCTTCAACGGCGACCGCACGCTGCTTTCGCCGGTCCTTCGCCCGCTTGAGCGCGGGCTTTATCGTATCTGCGGAACCAGCGAACGCGAGGAACAGCACTGGACCACCTACGCGGTCGCCCTGCTGCTCTTCAACCTCGCCGGCTTCCTGGTGCTTTATGCCCTGCAGCGTCTGCAGGGCAGCCTGCCTTACAATCCTGCCGGCATGACAGCGGTTGAACCAGGGCTGGCCTTCGACACCGCCGCCAGCTTCATGACCAACACCAACTGGCAGAACTATGGTGGCGAGAGCACGATGTCCTATCTCGTGCAGATGGCCGGGCTGACGGTGCAGAACTTCGTTTCGGCGGCCACCGGCATTGCCATCGCCATCGCGCTGATCCGCGGCTTTGCGCGGGCCTCCGGCAAGTCGATCGGCAATTTCTGGGTCGATATGACCCGCTCCACACTCTATCTGCTTCTGCCGTTCTGCATCGTGCTGACGCTGGTCTATGTCTGGCTCGGCATGCCGCAGACGCTCGGCGCCTACGTCAACGCCACGACGCTGGAAGGCGCGCAGCAGACCATCGCCGTCGGCCCGGTCGCTTCGCAGGTGGCCATCAAGATGCTCGGCACCAATGGCGGTGGTTTCTTCAACGCCAATGCCGCGCACCCGTTCGAGAACCCCGACGCGATCTCCAACCTGATCCAGATGGTGTCGATCTTCGCCATCGGCGCCGCCTTGACCAACGTCTTCGGCCGCATGATCGGCAACCAGCGCCAGGGCTGGGCGATCCTCTCGGCCATGGGCGTCATGTTCATCGCCGGTGTCGCCATCTGCTATTGGGCGGAAGCCGCTGGCAACCCGCTGGTGCATGCGCTGGGCATCGACGGCGGCAACATGGAGGGCAAGGAGACGCGTTTCGGCACCGCCCTGTCGGCGCTGTTTGCCGTCATCACCACGGCCGCTTCCTGCGGCGCGGTGAACGCCATGCACGGCTCGTTCACCGCGCTCGGCGGCATGATCCCGATCATCAACATGCAGCTTGGCGAAGTCATCGTCGGCGGTGTCGGCGCGGGTCTCTACGGCATCCTGATGTACATCGTCGTTGCCGTCTTCGTTGCCGGCCTGATGGTCGGCCGCACGCCCGAATATCTCGGCAAGAAGATCGAGGCCAAGGAGGTCAAGATGGCTATGTTGGCCATACTATGCCTGCCGCTGGCGATGCTGATCTTCACGGCCATCGCCGTCGTGCTGCCGACCGGCGTGGCGTCGATGGGCAATGCCGGCCCGCACGGCTTCTCCGAGGTTCTGTATGCCTACACTTCGGCGGCGGCCAACAACGGTTCGGCCTTTGGCGGCCTCAGCGGCAACACGCCCTGGTACAACATCACGATCGGCATCGGCATGCTGATGGGCCGCTTCCTGGTCATCATCCCGGCGCTGGCCATTGCCGGCTCGCTGGTGGCGAAGAAAACGGTTCCGGCTTCCGCCGGCACCTTCCCGACCGATGGCCCGCTGTTCGTCGGGCTGCTGGTCGGCGTCATCCTGATCGTCGGTGGCCTCACCTTCTTCCCGGCGCTCGCCGTCGGGCCGATCATCGAGCACCTGGCCATGGCTCACGGGCAGACCTTCTGAGACCGTCATGTCCTGGTTCAATGCCATGCGCCGCAAGGTCGGCCACAGGGACGATCACGGAAAGGAGGAGAGACCTCCTCCTTTCCCGACCCTGTCGACGTTTCTCGGCCTTGCGGCAGTCATGCTCGTCCTCTGGCTGCTGGCCTACGGGCCGCCGCATTTCCTTTCGGCATCCGATCATCCGGTGCCGTCCAACAACACCGAAGCCGGAGCTTCAAAATGAGCAACTCGAAATCGGCCAGCATCATGGATGCCAGCATCCTGCTTCCCGCCATCGGCGGCGCCTTCCGCAAGCTCGACCCGCGCACGCTGGCCAGGAACCCGGTGATGTTCGTCGTTGCCGTCGTCTCGGCGCTCACCACGGTGCTGTTCGTCAAGGACCTGGTCACCGGCGGCGGCAATCTCGGCTTCACGCTGCAGATCATCATCTGGCTTTGGTTCACCGTGCTGTTCGCCAACTTCGCCGAAGCGGTCGCAGAAGGCCGCGGCAAGGCGCAGGCGGATTCGCTGCGCAAGGCACGCACCGAGACCCAGGCCAAGCTTTTGACCGGTGAAGACCGCACCAAATACAAACTCGTGCCCGGCACCAGCCTCAAGGTCGGCGATGCCGTGCTGGTCGAGGCCGGCGACATCATCCCGTCCGACGGCGAAGTGATCGAAGGCGTTGCTTCGGTCAACGAGGCTGCGATCACGGGCGAATCCGCGCCGGTCATTCGCGAATCCGGTGGCGACCGTTCGGCGGTCACCGGTGGCACCCAGGTGCTGTCCGACTGGGTCCGCGTCCGCATCACCGCCGCCTCCGGCCATACCTTCCTCGACCGCATGATCTCACTGGTCGAAGGTGCCGAGCGCCAGAAGACGCCGAACGAGATCGCGCTCAACATCCTGCTCGTCGGCATGACGCTGATCTTCGTGCTGGCCACCGCGACGATCCCGAGTTTTGCCTCCTACTCGGGCGGCTACATCTCGGTGACCGTTCTGGTGGCGCTGTTCGTCACCTTGATCCCGACCACGATCGGCGCGCTGCTTTCGGCCATCGGCATCGCCGGTATGGACCGTCTGGTGCGATTCAACGTGCTGGCCATGTCGGGCCGCGCCGTGGAAGCCGCAGGCGACGTCGACACGCTGCTGCTCGACAAGACCGGCACGATCACACTAGGCAACCGCCAGGCGACGCAGTTTCGCCCGGTCAAGGGCGTCACCGAACAGGAACTGGCCGACGCGGCCCAGCTTGCCTCGCTCGCCGACGAGACGCCGGAAGGCCGCTCCATCGTCGTGCTGGCCAAGGAGAAATACGCCATCCGCGCCCGCGACATGGCAACGCTGCACGCCACTTTCGTGCCCTTCACAGCGCAGACCCGTATGAGCGGCGTCGACATCGATGGTTCATCGGTGCGCAAGGGCGCCGTCGATTCCGTGCTTGCCCATGTCAACCAGTCGGCAGCCGCCGCCCATGGCACGCGCCCAAGCAGCGAATCCATCCGCGATCTCCAGTCCATCGCCGACGAGATCGCCAAGTCCGGCGGCACGCCGCTGGCGGTCGAACGCGACGGGCGCCTGCTCGGCGTCGTCCACCTCAAGGACATCGTCAAGGGCGGCATCAGGGAGCGTTTCACCGAACTGCGCCGCATGGGCATCCGCACGGTGATGATCACCGGTGACAATCCGATGACGGCGGCGGCGATCGCCGCGGAAGCCGGCGTCGACGACTTCCTCGCTCAGGCCACACCGGAGGACAAGCTGAAGCTGATCCGCGACGAACAGGCCAAGGGCAAGCTGGTGGCCATGTGCGGCGACGGCACCAACGATGCACCCGCCCTTGCACAAGCCGATGTCGGCGTCGCCATGAACACCGGCACGGTTGCCGCCCGCGAGGCCGGCAACATGATCGATCTCGACAGCGATCCGACCAAGCTCATCGAGATCGTCGAGATCGGCAAGGCGCTCTTGATGACGCGAGGTTCGCTGACGACCTTCTCGATCGCCAACGACGTGGCCAAGTATTTCGCCATCATTCCGGCGATGTTCGCCGTCTTCTACGTCGCACCGGGACAGACGACCGGCCCGCTGCAGGCACTCAACGTCATGCATCTGGCGACGCCGCAAAGCGCCATCCTGTCGGCCATCATCTTCAACGCACTGATCATCATCGCGCTGATCCCGCTGTCGCTGAAGGGCGTCAAATACCGCGCCATTGGCGCCGGCGCGCTGCTCAGCCGCAATCTTCTCGTCTACGGCCTCGGCGGCCTCATCGTGCCGTTCGTCGGCATCAAGGCGATCGACATGATCGTCACCGCGCTTGGCCTCGCTTAACTCTTTGTTTTAACGCAATTCCGGACGGAAAACCGCTTCACACTTTTCCTGGAATTGCTTTGAGGAACATCTCCATGCTCACCCAGCTAAGACCCGCGATCATCATGATCGTCTTCTTCACGGTCCTGACCGGCCTGATCTATCCGATCGGCATGACCGGCATCGCCCAGGCGATCTTCCCGCGCCAGGCCAATGGCAGCCTGATCGAGAAGGATGGCAAGGTTATCGGCTCCGAACTGATCGGCCAGGGCTTTGCCAGCGACAAGTATTTCCATGGCCGCCCCTCGGCCGCCGGCGACGGCTACAACGCCGCCGCCTCGAGCGGCAGCAATCTCGGCCCGACCAATCCCAAGCTGATCGACCGCATCAAGGGCGATGCGGAAAGACTGAAGGCGGAGAATCCGAACCAGCCCGTCCCGATGGACCTGGTGACGACGTCCGGCAGTGGCCTCGATCCCGATATCAGTCCCAAAGCAGCCTACTTCCAGGTCGCCAGGGTGGCCAAGGCCAGGGGGATCGATGAAGCCAAGGTCAAGGCGCTTGTCGACAGTCAGGTCGAGGGCAGGGAACTCGGCTTCATGGGCGAACCAGTGGTCAATGTGCTCGGTCTCAACCTTGCGCTGGACGCCGCGAAACAGTGAATGGTGCGGGCTGGGGATCGACAGTATCTCCGGCGCCATCCATGATCGGTCCCGATGCCGGACGACAGAAACAACGACGCCAGACCTTCTCCCGACGCACTGCTTGACCATGCCGAGCGGGAAGGTCGCGGCCGGCTGCGGATATTCCTGGGTGCCGCTCCCGGCGTAGGCAAGACCTATGAGATGCTGATGTCGGGCCGCGCCAGGCTGACCGACGGCGTGGATGTGGTGATCGGTGTCGTCGAGACGCATGGGCGCAAGGAGACACTGGCCCTGGTCGAGGGTTATGAGGTCATTGCCCGCCGCAAGGTCGACTACAAGGGGCGCATCCTCGACGAGATGGACATCGACGCCATCCTCGCCCGGCGCCCGGCGCTGGTTCTTGTCGACGAACTCGCCCACACCAATGCGCCCGGCAGCCGCCATCCCAAGCGCTATCTCGACGTCCAGGAAATCCTGACGCACGGCATCGACGTCTACACGACGCTCAACATCCAGCATGTCGAAAGCCTGAACGACGTTGTCGCCCAGATCACCAAGGTCAGGGTTCGCGAGACGGTTCCCGATTCCATCATCGACCAGGCCGACGATGTCGAGATCATCGATCTCACTCCCGACGACCTGATCAAGCGGCTCGAGGAAGGCAAGGTCTATTTCCCCAACACCGCGCAGCGCGCGATCGAGAACTATTTCTCGCCGGGCAATCTGACGGCGCTCAGGGAGCTGGCGCTGCGCCGCACCGCGCAGCGCGTCGACGACCAGTTGCTGATCCATATGCAGGCCCACGCCATTCCTGGACCGTGGGCTGCGGGGGAAAGGGTACTCGTCTGCGTCGACGCGCGTCCGGGCGGGGCGGCGCGTATTCGCTACGCGCGCAGGTTGGCCGACCGGCTCCGTGCCCCGTGGACGGCGCTGCATGTCGACAGCCCTCGCTCGGCCAGCATGCCCGAAGCGGACAAGGATCGGCTCGCTACGAACCTGCGGCTTGCCGAACAGCTCGGCGCCGAGGTGACCACCATTCCCGGTCAGAACATCGCGCAGGACATTGTTCGCCATGCGACGGCGAACAATTTCACCCATATCGTGGTCGGCAGGCCGACCCGGTCGCGCTGGCGGGAATTGATCGAAGGCTCGCTCACCTACGATCTCATCCGCAACGCCGGTGACATCAGCGTCCATGTCATTTCAGGAACCGAACGCAACGCCGAGGTGACGTCGAGGAGTGTCAAGGCGGCGGACGAGCAGTGGCAGTTCGAGATCTGGCCCTATCTCAAGGCCACGGCCTTTGTCATCGGTTCGCTCGCCTTCGCCGTCGTTCTCGACCAGTTTCTCGACGTTCGCAACCTGGCGATCATTCTTCTCATCGGCGTACTGGCATCGGCGGTAACCGGCGGTCTGTGGCCGGCTCTGTACGCTTGTTTCGCCAGCGCCCTTGCTTTCAATTATTTCTTCCTGGAGCCTCGTTATACGCTGACGATCCGGGATCCGGAGAGCATCGTCGCGCTTGGCGTCTTTCTCGTCGTTGCGGTCATCGCCAGCAATCTGACGGCGCGCGTGCAGCGCCAGGCGGTCGCCGCCCGCTCGCGGGCGCGGGCCACGGAAGACATCTACCTCTTTTCAAAGAAGCTCGCCGGCGCCGGCACGCTCGACGACGTCCTTTGGGCCACGGCCTTCCAGATCGCCTCGATGCTGAAGCTGCGGGTGGTGCTGCTTTTGCCGGAAGACGGGACCATCACCGTCAAGGCCGGCTATCCGCCCGACGACACGCTGGCCGAAGCCGACATCGCCGCCGCCCGCTGGGCCTGGGAGCACAATCGTGCCGCGGGTCGCGGCGCCGACACGCTTCCGGGCGCCAAGCGCCTCTATTTGCCCTTGCGGACGGGGCGCACGGCCATCGGGGTCGTCGGCCTCGACAACGACAAGCAGGGTCCGCTGCTGACGCCCGAGCAGCAGCGGCTGCTTGACGCACTGGCCGACCAGGCGGCGGTCGCCATCGAGCGTATTCAATTGGTTGCCGACGTCGACCGTGCCAAGCTCGCGGCCGAGGCGGACAGGCTGCGCTCGGCGCTGCTCACCTCCATTTCCCATGATCTGAAAACGCCGCTCGCTGCCATCATGGGCGCGGCTGGCACGCTGCGGGATTTTTCAGGCGCGCTTCCCGAACCGGACCGGGCCGAACTGCTGTCGACGGTGCTGGACGAATCCGAGCGGTTGAACCGCTTCATCGCCAATCTGCTCGACATGACCAAGATCGAGTCCGGCGCGATGGAGCCGAACTACGCCTTTCACTATGTCGGCGACATCGTCGGCTCCGCCTTGCAAAGGGCCAGGAAAATCATTGGCGAGCACAAGATCGAGACCGACATCCCCAAGGATTTGCCGATGTTGAAGGTCGACCCGGTGCTGTTCGAGCAAGCGTTGTTCAATCTTCTCGACAATGCGGCGAAATATGCCCCGGCAGGCTCGACGATTCGCATGCAGGGTTGGACCGACAATGGCTCCGTCCTGCTGCAAATCATGGATGAAGGGCCAGGCATTCCTCCCGGCGATCTGGAACGGATTTTCGACACGTTCTATCGAGTGCGCAAGGGCGACCAGATCCGCGCCGGTACGGGGCTCGGCCTGTCGATCTGCCGCGGCTTCGTCGAAGCGATGGGTGGCACGATCATGGCGGCAAACCGGACCGACGGTTCGGGCGCGGTGTTCACCATCAAAATGCCCAGGCCGGCAAATCCGCCCAATTTCGACGCTTCGAATACCGACGACCACGATGTGGGTGACCTGGCATGACAAACTCGAACGTCAGAATATTGGTCGTCGATGACGAGCCGCCGATCCGCAAGCTGCTGCGCGTCGGGCTCGGCAGCCAAGGTTATGCGGTCAGCGAGGCGCCGAACGCGAAGGTGGCGATCGAGCTGATGGAGGCGGAGAAGCCGGACCTCGTCCTGCTCGACCTTGGGCTGCCCGGCATGAGCGGCCATGAACTGCTGCGCAAATGGCGCGACGATGGTCTCGACATTCCAGTGGTCATCCTGTCCAGCCGGACCGACGAGGCCGGCATCGTCCAGGCCCTGGAACTCGGCGCCGACGACTATGTCACCAAGCCTTTCGGCATGAATGAGCTGGTGGCGCGCATTCGCGTGGCGCTCCGCCACAAGTTCCAGCAGCAGGGCGAGAAGCCGATTTTCCAGACCGGCGATCTCAGCGTCGATCTGGTCAAGCGCATCGTCAAGGTCGAGGGCAAGGAGGTAAAGCTCTCGCCGAAGGAATACGACATCCTGCGCATGCTGGTGCAGCACGCCGGCAAGGTGCTGACCCATCATTTCCTGTTGAAGCAGGTCTGGGGCGACTCGACCGACGTGCAGTATCTCAGGGTCTATGTGCGGCAGCTCAGGCAGAAGATCGAGAAGAGCCCCGACCAGCCGCGCTACATCACCACCGAGACCGGCGTTGGCTACCGCCTGCGCGAGGTCGAGTGAGCAGGCCAGGTTTTAGCCGATAGCTTCCCGTGGCTGGCCAAGCGGTCTGGAAACTCGCAAGGCCGCGAGGCAGCCGACAATGCCGAGCGGCACGAAGGCAAGAAACAACCACGACGCGACATTCGCCGCCGCGTCGTGGTTCAGACCTTGCGAAAAGCCGCTGGCGTTGGCGACGATGCCGGCGAGTGCGGCGCCCACGGCATAGCCGATGCGTTGCATGGTCGGCACCGCCGCCGAGGCGATGGTCTGCTCGCCCTCCGGCGCGGAGGCCACGATGACGCGCGTGAGGAAGGGCCAGGCCACGCCGAAGCCGCCGCCTTGCAGCAGGGCGCAGATCAGGATCAGCGGAATGGAGCCCAGCGGTATCGCATACGCAAAGCCTGCGATGCCGGCCGCGATCATCACCGCGCCGCCGACGATGATCAGCCGCTCGCGCTGCGGCGGCGCGTTGGCGACCAGGATCGACAGGATCGACCAGGCGATCGATTCGGCGGCGATGATGTAGCCGGTGGTCAGCAGCGGAATGTCGTGAAGACTGGTCAGCAACAGCGGCCCGTAGACGCCGAAGGAACAGGTCGCCACCGAAAAGGCGGCAACCATGGTCATGCCGGCGCCGACCGGCGTGCGCCACGAGAACAGCCGCGCCGGAAACAGCCGCGAACGCGGCTTCAGCGCGTCGATGGTGAAGAACAGCACCAGGCCTATCAGGCCGAGGGCCATCAGCAGCGAAGAGCGCAGCAAGGCGATGTCGACGCCGGCCAAGGCAATCAGGACCACGGCGACGGCTAGGCAGCCAAGAGCCGCGAACGGGAAGGGCGGCGCCTTGCCCGTGCTCGTCCTGGGCTTCGTCGCCTCCGGCGTGTCGAGCACGATGAAGCTTGCCAGCGCCATGGCAGTGCCGCCGAGAGTAAAGATGCCGAAGGCCCAGCGCCATGACAACAGCTCGGTCATGATCGCGCCGAGCAATGGTCCGCTGAAGGCGGCGACGCCCCAGATCGCCGACATGATGCCGAAAAGCTGCGGCCAGATGGCGCGCGAGAACAGTCGTTCGACCGAGACGAAGGCCAGCGACACCAGCGCACCGCCGCCAAGTCCTTCGATCAGGCGGCCGGCGAGGAACAGTGGCATGGAAGGCGAGGTGGCGCATATCAGCGCGCCTGCTGCGTAGAGCAGCGCGGCGACCACCATGTTGGTGCGCAAGGGGACATAACTCACCAGTCGTCCGGCGGCTGCGCCGGCAACGATGGCGCCGAGTTCGTAAATCGCCAGCGACCAGCCGACGAGCTGTACGCCCGCCAGTTCGCCGACCATGGCCGGCATCACCGTTGCCACCATCGTCTCGTTGGTGGCGTGCAGCAGGATGCCGAGGCTGATGAAGCAGAAGCGCGCCAGGTCGCCGCTTGCCCACAATAAGCGCCAGTCGACCCTGTTCGTGCTGATCTCGGTCATTTCCACCCCTGTCTTGCATATCTCGACGCCAGCGCAGCACGCCAGAAGCCAGTACGGGTTTCCGGCAGGACCATGCGAATCGACAGCGCCGGATCGAGGCGTTGTGGCGTTCGGGGCAGGCTTGTAAAACCTCAACCGGGGTTGAGCTCAAGCGGTTTTTTTGAAGATCGTTCGCGCGGCAGCCTTTCCGGTTGCGGGTTCGTTGCGCGATCAGTTCTCGGTGCTGCGCAGCTGGAATTGGCTGACGCCGATCGCGAGGTTCATGCCGGTCTGCGTCTGCAAGCTGAGCGGCTGCAAGGTGAAGGCCTGAGAGGAGCCGCCGACCAGCAGATTGGCGCCGGCGCCGACGGCGGCCGTCACCTCCGCGCTGGCGCCGATGTAGTCGCCGGCCAGCGCACCCGGCGCATAGATGTTCTTCAGCGGCGTCAGCACGATCCACTGCATGACCGTCTGCTTCGTCGTGCCGATGTCGAGGCCGTATTTGTTGACAGCGCCGAAATAGGCTTCCGGCGCGAAGCTTTTGTCGGCGGGGTTAAAGGTGCAGCTCAGATCCTTGCTCGAGCCGAAGATGAAGCCGGTGCCGCCGCCTATGGCGCAGTCAAGCGTACCGACTTCCATGCCTCGGTCCTGCGCCTGCACCGCTCCGGATAGCGTGGTGAACATGGCGGCAGCTATGGCTGTCTTCAGCATGATGGTTCCCCTCCAAAATCAAACGGCGCGGAACCATCCTATCTGGTTCCGCGCCGCGGAGTGAGGGGCATGGAGCGCACGGCTCCATGCAATCACTTGAATGAATGGATCAACTGGAGCGAGGTCACGGCCACGGCAAGGTTGACGCCGGTCTGCGCCTGGACGCTGAGCGGCTCCAGCATGAAGGCGCTGTCCAGGCCGCCAACCAGCAGATTGGCGCCGCCGCCGGTCACCACGCTCGCTTCGGCGTTGACACCGTAGTAGCTGCCGGCGAGATCGCCTCCGTCACTGTCCCGGGTCGCAGCCAGCACGGCCCAGACGAGCTGGCCCTGATGCGTCTGGCCGACATCGAGGCCGATCTTGGAAATGACGCCTGTGTAAACCTCGGACGGCCCGTGATGATGAGGCCGGAAGACACAGGACACGCCCTTGTTGGAAGCGACGATATAAGCGGTGCCGCCGTCGATGGTGCAATCGAGCGTGCCGAGTTGCAGCTTGCCGGCGCTGGCCGGAGCCACCGCGAACATCGTCGTGGCGAGGGCAGCGGCGCAGGCGAGTTTCTTGATCATGGGAGGGTCCTTTCGCAAAATACTTTCAACAACGGCTTGGGTGGGTAGACCGTTCCGCCGAAAACTTGGCGCGATCAAGGCAGGGGCCGAAAGCCTCCTGCCGGGGTTAATGCGCGGTTGCGAAGTGCGTCCTTTCGGACACGCAAAGAATCCCGCGGCACTTGGATGTCATGCGGATTTGTATGGTAAGCCGAAACCGAGATCAGCTGACGCGGGCGAGGCCATCCTTGGCCGGCTGGTAGGTAGGGTCGAGGCGAACGGCTTCCTTATAGGATTTCGCGGCCTTCGCCTTGTCGCCGCGCCGCTCATAGATCAGCGCCTGGTTGGACCAGGCCTCGGCATTCCTGCCGTCGAGCTTGATCGCCATGTTGAAATCGGAGAAGGCATTGTCTTCGTCGTTGGTCGCCAGATAGGAGAGGCCGCGGCCATTGTAGGGTTCGGCGGCGTCCGGCGCCAGCGAGATGGCGGTCGAGAAGTCCTCGATGGCGAATTTGTGCTGGCCCTGGCTCTGATAGATCAGGCCTCGATTGTGGTAGGCGCGCGCGTCGGTCGTATCGAGCTGGATCGCCTTCTGAAAGTCGTTGAAGGCGTCCTGGGTGCGACCCGCCTTGCGGTAGAGATTGCCGCGGCCGATATAGGCGGCGTCATAGTTCGAGTTGATCTGAATCGAACGGTTGTAGTCCGCCAGCGCGGCTTCCTGGTTGCCGAGGAAGCGCTGGATGAGCGCGCGATTCGAATAGGCCTGGAAGAAATTCGGATTGAGCTGGATGGCTTGATTGAAATCCTTGAGCGCCGCCTGGTACTGACCGCCACGGCCATAGGCCGAGCCGCGCACATTGTAGCCTTCGGGATCCTGGGGATTGCGCTGGATGACCGCCGACAGCGAGGAAATGTTCTCGCTCGACCCTTGCGCCTTGTCGATGTTGTTGAATTCACCGGTCGGGCCCGCCGTTTGGCAGCCGGCAAGCGCCAGTCCGGAGAGCAGGGCTGCTGTCAGGGCGAAACCACGCAATGCGGTCCCGCGCTCCACGCTCGTTGCGTTCATGTCTGCCCTGTCCTCACTTCAAGCCGCGTCGTTCAGGTCCGGCTCCCCCTCCGGACCGGTCACATCAAAACAAAAAGGTGGCGGCGATTCCACATCGCGCCACCTCTGATATCCTTCGAAAAGGACGAAAAATTGGCGTTAGAACCGCGGCGGACGCGGAGCGCCACCTGCACCGCCGGCGGCGCCAGCAGCGACCGGGCGCGGCGTCATCGGCAGCAGGCCTTCGCGCTGGGCGCGCTTGCGGGCCAGCTTGCGGGCGCGGCGAACGGCTTCAGCCTTTTCGCGGGCGCGCTTCTCGGACGGCTTCTCGTAGTGACCGCGCATCTTCATTTCACGGAAAATGCCTTCGCGCTGCATCTTCTTCTTGAGAGCGCGAAGCGCCTGATCAACGTTATTGTCGCGGACGAGTACCTGCACGGGCAATCCTGTCTTTCGGGTTTGATATCAACAGGCAAGCGGCCATAGCCACTAGCCTCCGCGGCGGTTTACACCACGAATTGTGGCGGCTGATAGCAGAATCATGCCGCGCTGTCCACAGCGGAAATGAATTTGCGGGGCCAGCCGCCGTCTGTTTGCCTTGATATAAGGAGCCGACTAGGCCGTCGCGAGGTGCAGCAGCTCGAAATCCTCGAAGAACTCGCCGTAGTCGCAGGTGATCTCCTCGCCCACGGCGATGTCGCGGGTCGCGGTGGCCCCGCCATATTGCGAAAAATCCGTATTCGGATTGCTGGAATGGTTCATGAAGCGGCCATTGTCGACTTCATAGACCAGGAAACCTGGCCGGTCCGGGCTCGGATAGGCATAGCGGTCGAGCAGCTCCCTGAGATGCGGGGGTGCCGTCTCGTATTTGTCCATGGGGATCAGCCGGTCGAAATCCGGATCGAGCCGCCAGATCGAAGCGCCTTTCCTGATCGGCTCCGCGGCGAACACGCCGACACCTTCGATCGCACTCGCAGTCACATAGGTTCTGATCAGCATCATGGTTCCAGACCCCGCTTTTGGACATAAACGGAATCGCCAAATCGCGGCGAAAAATCAAGAGCGGCCGTTTGCCTGGCGGCTATGAACATGCGTCCCGCCGCTGGAATCTTCACGTCCGGTTGATCGACACGCCGCCATCGGCAAACAGAGCCGCTCCGGTGGTGAAGCTCGAGGCGTCGGAGGCGAGATAGAGTGCCGAGCGGGCGATCTCCTCCGGCATCGCGATACGCTTCAAAGCATGCAGGCCTTCGACGAAAACCCGTGATTCCGGGGTCTTGAAGGTTGCCGCCGGTGTGTCGGTGCCGCCGGGCAGCAGCGCGTTGACCCGCACGCCTTTCGGGCCGTATTCGGCGGCCAGCACCTGTGTCAGTCCGATCAGGCCGGCCTTGCTCGCGGCATAACTAGTCATGCCGGGCATGCCGACTGTGTGACCAACGAAGGTGGAGGTGAAGATCAGCGAACCGCCGCCGCGCTCGATCATTGCCGGCACCTGGTATTTGGCGCCGAGAAACGCGCTGGTGAGGTTGGTGTCGAGCGTCTCGCGCCATCCCTCCAGCGGCAGGTCCGAAATCGGCCCCATCCGGCCAACGGCGCCGGCATTGTTGAAGGCGATGTCGAGCCCGCCGAACTTTTCGACCGCCAGATCGACAAGGGCCTTTGCATAGGCTTCGTCCCTGACATCGCCGGCAAGCGCGATGGCCGCGCCATCATTGTCTTCTATCTCGGCGACGAGCGTATCGAGCTCGGCCTGACGGCGGGCGGCGACGATGACCTTGGCGCCTTCCTCGGCAAAGAGTTTTGCCGAGGCCCGGCCGATGCCGGAACTGGCGCCGGTGACGATGGCGATCTTGTTTGCGAGTGCGAACATTTTTGCATCCTTTTCTTCGCGCCGGCCTGACCGGCAGTTGGGGTGCTTGGTCGCAGATCGAGGCAAGGCGAGCCACCCGATACGTGCCAAGATGCTGGAAAGCGCCGACGCACCAGATGCGTCTTTTTCACCACGGCGCAAAACGGCAAGCGCCGTCGCAAACAGCGCAAGGGTGGAAGCGCTGTTTCGCTAGTGATACACCTCGCGCGCCGGGACCGAACGAACGCCGGCCGCCATTCGCGAAGCCTTTTTGGGGCGAGGTTGGGACGTTGAAGAAATATTCGGTATTCGCCATCGCCCGGGAAGCCATGCGCGGCCACAAGGGCTGGGAGGAACAGTGGTCCTCGCCTGAGCCCAGGAAAGAATACGACGTCATCATCGTCGGCGCCGGCGGCCATGGCCTGGCCACCGCCTATTACCTCGCCACGGTGCACGGCATCACCAATGTCGCGGTGCTGGAAAAGGGCTGGCTCGGCGGCGGCAACACCGGCCGCAACACCACCATCATCCGCTCCAACTATCTCTATGACGAGAGCGCCGGCATCTACGACCACGCGCTGAAGCTGTGGGACGGGCTCAGCCAGGAGCTCAATTACAACGTCATGTATTCGGCGCGGGGCGTCATGATGCTCGCGCACAATGTGCACGACGTGCAGGTGCTGAAGCGTCACGTGCACGCCAACCGGCTGAACGGCATCGACAATGAGTGGCTGACGCCGGAGCAGGCGAAGGAATTCTGCCCACCGCTCAACACCTCCAAGGAGGCGCGCTATCCGGTGGTCGGTGCGTCGCTGCAGCGGCGCGGCGGCACGGCCCGTCATGACGCCGTTGCCTGGGGCTATGCGCGCGGCGCCTCGGCGCGCGGCGTCCACATTATCCAGAATTGCGAGGTTACCGGGGTCAAGCGAGCGGCCAACGGCGCGGTGATGGGCGTCGACACGACGCGCGGCTTCATCGGCGCCAAGAAGGTGGGCGTCGTTGCCGCCGGCCATTCCTCCGTCATCATGAACATGGCCGGCGTGCGCATGCCGCTGGAAAGCTATCCGCTGCAAGCGCTGGTGTCGGAACCGGTCAAGCCGGTGGTTCCCTGCGTGGTGATGTCGAACACGGTGCACGCCTATATCTCGCAGTCCGACAAGGGCGAGCTGGTGATCGGCGCCGGCACCGACCAGTATGTCTCCTACTCGCAGACCGGCGGCTTGCACATATTGCAGCATACGCTCGACGCCATCTGCGAGATGTTCCCGATCTTCACGCGCATGAAGATGCTGCGCTCGTGGGGCGGCATCGTCGACGTCACGCCCGACCGCTCGCCGATCCTGGCCAAGACGCCGGTGCCCGGCCTCTATGTCAATTGCGGCTGGGGCACGGGCGGCTTCAAGGCGACGCCGGGATCGGGCCATGTCTTTGCCCATACGATCGCCAGGGACGATCCGCATCCGATCAACGCGCCCTTCACCATCGAGCGCTTCCGCACCGGACGGCTCATCGACGAGGCGGCGGCGGCGGCGGTGGCGCACTGATGATGGCGCAGATCGCTGTCGCGATGCCGCTGATGCTGGCGGGGGAACAAGTGCTGGCGGGGGAACGGGGCATGTTCCATTTTCCCTCGCCGGACGAAGTGCGCACGCAGCCGATCAGCCGCACCGGCAACGAAACCGTCTGGCCGTTTTCGGTCGATGACGGCACGCTGGCCTGCGTCTGGAGTGGCGGCCAGAGAGTGGTGATGTTCTTCGAGGGACGACCCGAAGGACTCGACGAGGCCGAGACATTCCAGCCGCGTCAAGTCATCGTCACCACCGATCCGATGCAGCTCACCCTCGGCAACATGGCGTCCCGCGATCTGTTTCGTCCCGCTGCAAGCGTGGAAGAGCGCATCCGGCTCGTCGCACCGTTCGCGACCTTGGGACAGAAGCTTTGCGATCAACCGGCGGGCGCCCACGTCGGCCACGGCGAATTGTAGGAACCAGGACAATGCTTCTCATCCGCTGCCCCTATTGCGAGGAAGAGCGTCCGGAACTCGAGTTCCGCAACGCTGGCGAGGCGCACATCGCGCGCTCGGCCAATATGGCCGGCGAGAGCGACGACGATTTTGAAAAGTTCTTCTTCATCCGCTCCAACCCCAAGGGCATCATTTATGAGCGCTGGCGGCACATGCATGGCTGTGCGCGCTTCTTCAATGCCGTACGCGACACCGTCACCGACAAATTCGTCATGACCTACAAGGCCGGCGAGCCCAAACCCACCAAGCTGCCGAAAAACTCCAACGAAGTGGTTGCCAAATGAGCGGCGCGTTCCGCATTCCCGGCGCTGGCCGCTTCAGCCAAGCCAAGACCGCGCGGTTCAGCTTCGATGGCCAGTCCTATGCCGGCATCGAGGGCGACACGCTGGCCTCGGCGCTGCTCGCCAATGGCGTCCATCTCGTCGGCCGTTCGTTCAAGTACCACCGTCCGCGCGGCATCCTGTCGGCGGGCGCCGAGGAGCCGAACGCCCTGGTCGAAATCAGGCGCGACGCGGCACGCAAGACGCCGAACGTGCGGGCGACCGTGCAGGAGCTCTATGATGGGCTTGATGCGCAGTCGCAGAACCGCTGGCCGTCACTGTCCTTCGACCTCGGTGCGGTCAGCGATATCGCCTCGCCGCTGCTTTCGGCCGGCTTCTACTACAAGACCTTCATGTGGCCGAAAGCGGCGTGGAAGACGCTCTATGAGCCAAAGATCCGCGCCGCGGCCGGTCTTGGCGTTTCCCCGGACCAGCCGGATCCCGACCATTATTCATCGCGCTATGCGCATTGCGACGTGCTGGTGCTGGGCGGCGGTGCGGCAGGCATCGCGGCAGCGCTTGCGGCGGCCGAGACCGGCGTGCGCGTCATCCTCGCCGACGAGCAGGCCGAGTTCGGCGGCAGCCTGCGTTTCGAGAGCGGCGCGAAGATCGACGGCCAGGACGGTTTTGCCTGGGCGCAAGCTGCCGTGGCGAAGCTCGCCGCGATGGACAATGTCCGCGTGCTGTCGCGCACGACGGCGTTCGGCTACTATGCGCAGAATTTTATTGGGCTGGTCGAGCGTGTCAGCGAACATCTGAGGACCCCCGGCCACGATCTGGCGCGCGAGCGGCTTTGGCAGGTCCGGGCCAAGCGCGTGGTGCTGGCCTCCGGTGCGATCGAGCGCCACATGGTGTTTGCCGACAATGACCGGCCCGGCATCATGCTGGCGGGTGCCGCGCGCACCTATCTCAACCACTATGGCGTCGCCGTCGGCAGGAATGTCGGCGTCTACACCGCCAATGATTCCGCCTATGCAGCGGCGATCGACCTGAAGAAAGCCGGCGTCAACGTGGCGGCGATCGTCGATCTGCGCGACAATCCGACCGGACCGGTGATCGACGAGGCGAGGGCGCTCGGCATCGAGGTCAATTTCGGCCGCGCGGTGATCCGCGCTGGCGGCAAGCTCAGGGTCTCGTCGATGACCGTGCAGCCGAAGAATGGCGGCGGCGAACGCACCATCGCGGTCGATGCGATACTGATGTCGGCCGGCTGGACGCCGTCGGTGCATCTGTTCTCGCAGTCGCGCGGAAAGGTCGCCTTCAACGACGAGACCAAGCGCTTCGTGCCGGGCATCTATGCGCAGGACTGCGTCTCGGTCGGCGCCTGCAACGGCACCGACGGGCTGTCTGCGACGGTCGATGAGGCCTATGCGGCAGGCGCCAAGGCGGCCAGGGATGCGGGTGCCAAAACCGCCAAGGGCAGCAAGCCGAAGGTAGACGCCTCGGAGAGCTGGTCGCGCGGTATGTTGGGCGCGGCGCCCGGCGCCGGGCCGGACACGACGGTGAAGGCGTTTGTCGATTTCCAGAACGACGTCACCGCCAAGGATATCCGCCAGGCGGTGCACGAAGGCATGCGATCGATCGAGCACGTCAAGCGCTTCACCACCAACGGCATGGCGACCGACCAGGGCAAGACCTCCAACATGCACGGCCTGGCGATTGCCGCCGAGGTGCTGGGAAAGCCGATCCCGGAGGTCGGCCTGACCACGTTCCGCGCGCCCTATACGCCGGTCACCTTCGGCGCGATCGTCAGCCATGCGCGAGGTCCGCTGTTCGACCCGACACGCAGAACCGCGATCCATCCCTGGGCCGAGGCGCAAGGTGCCGTGTTCGAGGATGTCGGCCAGTGGAAGCGCGCCTGGTATTTCCCCAAGGCGGGCGAGGACATGCACGCGGCGGTCGACCGCGAATGCGTCGCCGTGCGCAAGACGGCTGGCCTGTTCGATGCCTCGACGCTGGGCAAGATCGAAGTGGTCGGGCCGGACGCGGCCAAATTCATGGAGCTGCTCTACACCAACCCATGGGAGAAGCTGGAGCCCGGCCGCTGCCGCTACGGCATCATGCTGCGCGAGGACGGGTTCATCTATGATGACGGCGTCGTCGGCAGGCTGGCCCCCGACCGTTTCCACGTGACGACGACGACCGGCGGCGCGCCGCGCGTCATGAACCACATGGAGGACTATCTCCAGACCGAGTTCCCGCATCTCAATGTCTGGCTGACCTCGATCACCGAGCAATGGGCTGTTATCGCGGTGCAGGGGCCCAAGTCGCGCGACATCATCGCGCCGCTGCTCGAAGGCATCGACATGTCGGACGAGGCGCTGCCGCACATGTCGGTGCGCGAAGGCAAGATCTGCGGCGTGCCGACGCGGCTGTTCCGCATGTCGTTCACCGGCGAGCGCGGCTTCGAGGTGAACGTGCCGGCCGACTATGGCCAGGCGGTCTGGGAAGCGCTGTGGGCCGAAGGCCAGAAGCATGGTGCGGCTGCTTATGGCACCGAGGCGATGCACGTGCTGCGCGCCGAAAAGGGCTACATCATCGTCGGCCAGGACACCGACGGCACGGTAACGCCGAACGACGCCGGCCTCGATTGGGCGGTCGGCAAGAAGAAGCCGGACTTCGTCGGCATCCGCGGCCTGACGCGGCCAGATCTGGTCGCCAAGGGCCGCAAGCAATTGGTCGGCCTGAAGACCAGGGATCCCAAGGTGGTGCTGGAAGAGGGCGCGCAGATCGTCGAGGACCCGAAGCAGGCGATCCCGATGAAGATGATCGGCCATGTCACCTCGAGCTACTGGTCGGAAAATTGCGGCCGCTCGATCGCTCTGGCGCTGGTCGCCGGCGGCCGCGACCGGATGGGCGAGACCCTCTATGTGCCGATGCCGAACGGGGTGATCGAAGTGGAGGTTACCGGCATGGTGTTCTTCGACGAGACGGGAGGGCGCCTCAATGGCTAAGGCCGCTGCAAGAAAGACGGCTCCGGCTGCATCGCCTTCGGTCGAACGCCGTCCGGCGCTGGCTGGGCGCAGCACCACTGCCGCCAGCGTCAAGGTCGAGGTGCTGCCGCCGGCCGAGCGCGTTTCATTACGGGCGCCGGAGGCTTCGGTCGCAGCGCTTTCAAAGGCGCTCGGCGTGACCTTGCCGAACAAGCCGAAAACCGCTGCCGCGAACGGCGGGCGCACCGCTCTGTGGCTCGGCCCCGACGAATGGCTGGTCATCGATGAGGCCGACAACGATCCGCTCGCCGATTGCGCCAAAGTATCCGCGCTGCATTCGGCGGTCGGCGTCTCGCATCGCAACATCGCGATATCAGTGACGGGTGCCGGAGCGGCGGCGGCGATCAATGCGGGCTGCCCGCAGGACCTGTCGCTCGACGCCTTCCCGGTGGGAGCAGCGTCGCGCACCATCCTGGGCAAGACCGAGATCGTGCTGCTGCGCACGGGTAACGACGCCTTCCGGGTCGAATGCTGGCGTTCCTTCTCGGACTATGTCTTTACTTTGCTGTCCGAGGGATCGCGCGACGCGGCGGTCTGAACTCGGAACGTTTTGCAGGGCACGCTCGTTCTGCATCCGCACGCCGAGGGAGAATGCCGATGCCGTCGAATTCCGCGCCGAAGTCGCCGGTCAAAAAGACATCGGCTGTCCGCTCGCTCGAACACGAGCGGCACGAAGCGCCGAGCGCCGAAGACGAACTCGAGGAAGGCCTCGAAGACACGTTCCCGGCCAGCGATCCGATATCCATCACTGGAACGGCCATTCCTGGAGCTCCGGCAAAACCAGGCAAGGCCAAGACCGTGCCCGGGCGCAAGAGGCGCAAGCCGTAGTTTCCATCGGGCAAGATCTCATCGGGCCTTCTCAATCCCCTTGGACATGCTATTTAAAGCGCTTTGGGAGATGAAAATGCCGACAAAAGCGATCGTATGGGGCGAGAACGTCCACGAGCAGACCAATGAAGCCGTGCGCGACCTCTATCCCTTGGGGATGCACGGCACCATTGCCGCCGCCCTCAACCAGGACAAGGGCATCGAGGCGACCACCGCCACCTTGCAGGAACCCGAACATGGCCTGAGCGAGAAGCGCCTGGCGGCCACCGACGTGCTTTTGTGGTGGGGCCACGCGGCGCATGGCGAGGTCAAGGACGATATCGTCGAGCGGGTGCAGAAGCGGGTCTGGGAAGGGATGGGCCTGATCGTGCTCCATTCCGGCCACTACTCGAAGATATTCAAGCGGCTGATGGGCACGCCCTGTTCGCTGAAATGGCGCGAGGCGGGCGAGCGCGAGCGCGTCTGGGCGATCAACCGCGGCCACCCGATCGCGCAAGGCATCGGCGAGTGCCTGGAGATCGGCGAGACGGAAATGTATGGCGAGCCGTTCGCCGTGCCGGAGCCGCTCGAGACGGTGTTCGTCTCCTGGTACGAGGGTGGTGAGGTGTTCCGATCCGGGCTGACCTACCAGCGCGGTGCAGGACGGATCTTCTACTTCTCGCCCGGCCACGAGACCTATCCGATCTATCACAATGAGGGCGTGCAGCAGGTGCTGCGCAACGCCGTCCATTGGGCGCACAACCCGGCGCCGGCCTGGTCCGGCATCACCAACGCGCCGAACGTGCCGACGGATGCGGCCAAGGAGAAGATCGTGCAGAAGGGGCTGCGCCTGCATGCCGACGGCGACAAGGGCCTGAGTTGATTCGGGCCTGAGCTGATCGGGGCCTGAATTGCTTAAGGCGTGAGTTGATTGGGGCTTGGGGCTAATGCACCGAATTCTTCTGCTCGGCACCGGCGGTATCGCCGGGCATCATGTCGAGGAGTTTGCCGAGATCCCGGGCTGCAGCATCGTCGCCTGTGTCGACCAGGTGCCCGGCCGCGCCGCAGCGTTTGCCGCCGTCAGCAAGATCGGCGAATCTTTCGAGAGCCTGGAGGCGGCGATCGCCTGGGGTCAGTTCGATGCCGCCATCAACGCGACGCCGGATGGTGCGCATATGGCGACGACGCTGGCGCTGCTTGCCCAGGGAAAGCATGTGTTTTGCGAAAAGCCGCTGGCGCCGAACCACGCCGACGCGCTTGATATGACCGAAGCGGCCGAGGCTGCAGGGGTGGTCAACATGGTCAACCTGACCTATCGCAACTCACCGGCGATTCATGAAGCGCGGCGCATGGTGCTGGCCGGCGAGATCGGCGAGCTGCGCCATGTCGAGGCGAGCTACCGGCAAAGCTGGCTGGTCAGCCAGTCATGGGGCGACTGGCGGGTCGAGGACAAATGGCTGTGGCGCTTGTCGAGCCGGCACGGTTCAACCGGCGTGCTGGGCGATGTCGGCATCCATATCCTGGACTTCGCCACCTATGGCGCCGGCCAGGACATCGTCAGCCTGCATGCCGATCTGGTGACGTTTCCGAAGGCCGAGGGCGAGCGCATCGGCGACTATCTGCTGGATGCCAATGACAGCGTGGCGATGACGGCCCGGCTCAGTTCCGGCGCGCTCGCCACGATCGTGGCGAGCCGCTACATGACCGGCCACGCCAACGATTTGTCGCTGGCCCTGCACGGCACCAAGGGCGCCATCAGGGTCGAGACCGACGGCAAGGCATCTAACCTGTCGGCCTGTCTCGGCGGCGATGTCGATCTTCAGCAATGGCGAACGCTGGCGCTGCCCAGTGTCAAGCGCAATGCGCGACGCTTTGCCGATGCGCTGGATACAGGCCGGAATGGCGATCCGTCGTTCCGGCGTGCCGCCGACATGCAGAAGCTGATTGACGCGGCCTTCGAGAGTTCAGCGGCGAAGCTGCCGGTTTCGGTCAGCTGAAGTTTCCACCTGACCGGCTTGTGCCGGCCAGAAGTGATGTCCTGCAAATATCAGAACGAGCTCGGCACGATCCAAGGATTGATGTCGATGCCGAGGCGCGGACCTTTGCCTTCAGCGGTATTTTCCGTGGCGCCCTTCTTCTCGACCGAACCGGTCGAAGCGCAATCGAGCTTCACGTTGGTCTTGGTGTCAACGCAGGCCGCCACCGGCGCATGCTTGACGGGGTGGGTGGTGTTGGCGGCGAAGGCCGAGCCCGAAAGTGCCAGCACGGCGGCGAGGGTGAGGAGTATCTTTTTCATTGTCAGTCTCCGTTTTCGACGGGTGAATTTCTCTCGTACATGTACGATGCACTGTACATATACGCCCGTCGATCGCGAAGTTCAAGGAAAACCGTACGCGTACAATAAATTTTTTGTTAACCAAGAAACCCCCCAGGTCTGGAGGGGATACACAAACCAAAGGAAACGGCGTTCAGCAGTTGACCGGTGTCTCGGTCAGTGGCGGCACGTTTTGCGTGCTGAGCGTGGCAAGCGTGAAATCGCACATCCGCTTCACGAAGGCCTGCGGGTCGCCGAAGGGGTAGAACGGAAAGGTGATGAGCAGCGAGATCGTGCCGTGGCCGACCGCCCACAGCATGGTGGCGATGGCGCGCGGATCGCCCTGCAATTTGCCGGCGGCGACGCAGGCCTCGACCCTGCTGATCAGCACCTTCATAGCAGGGTTGCTCTCTTCCATTTCGTTGTAGCCTTCTGGCAGCTTGGTCTTTTCGGTCATGAACACGGTGCGGTATTCGTTGGGATTGCCGAGTCCGAAAGCGGCATATTCGGTCATCACCGCCTGCAAGGCCTCGATCGGATCGTCGGACGGATGCTCCTCGATGCGGCGGGCAAGCGTCTCGAATGCATCCTCGGCCAGAGCGAACAGGATGTCCTGCTTGTCGGCGAAGTAGGAATAGACCGACATCGGGGCGTAGCCGACCCGCTTGGCCAGCTTGCGGATGGTCAGGCCTTCATAGCCTTCTTCCTGGACGAGCTTGTGCGCGGCCTCGACCAGTTCGGAGCGCAGTTCGGCCTTTTGTTTCTCGCGGCGTGTCTGGACGCTCTGCGGCAAGATCTGGTGCCTTTGGTTGGTTGGTGGCTGGCTAAATTATATACGCTGTACGGAAACGGACAAGGGCATGGGAAGTTCCCAAGCGGTATGCTTCGGATCGTGCCCACGCTCGTCGAAGTTGGCGGCACCCATGATCAACACCGTTGCTCCGTCAAAGCGGCCATCACGCCTCCTTGTCGATCAGCTTCGCGGCAAGACGCGAAAGCAGCTTCACCGCCTCGCCATAGGTCCTGGCCTTTTCGGGATTGGAGGCGTTGCCGTCCAGCGCCCGCTTGAAGACACCCTGGCAGATCGCGGCCAGGCGAAAGAAGGAAAAGGCCAGGAAGAACGTCCAGTTGCCGATACCTGTGAGCCCGCGCCGCCGGCAGTAGGCGGCGACGTAGTCCGTTTCGGAGGGCAGCCCGAGCGCCGCGCGGCTGATGCCGCCCAGGCCGCGAAAACCCGACGCGTGCGGCAGCCGCCATTGCATGCACTGATAGGCGATATCGGCGAAGGGGTGGCCTGATGTCGACAATTCCCAATCGAGCACCGCCAGCACCTTTGGCCGGTCCGGCGCGAAGATCAGATTGTCCAGCCGGTAATCGCCATGGACCAGGGAGACGCGGCCGTCATCCTCCGGTATGTGTGTCTCCAGCCAGGCAATCAACCGGTCCATATCGGCCACCGTGCCGGTCTCCGAGGCGCGGTACTGGCTGGTCCAGCGCGCCAGCTGGCGCTCGAAATAACTGCCCGGTCGGCCGAAATCGCCGAGCCCCACGGCCTCGACATCGACCTCGTGCAGCGCGGCAAGAGTGTCGTTCATGGCATCGTAGATGGCGGCGCGTTCATCGTTGTCGCGAGCCTCCGGCAGGGCCGGATCCCAGAAAATGCGGCCGTCCAGGAAATCCATCACGTAGAACATACGGCCGATGGGCGAGTCTTCCGCCGACAGATGCAGCATGGCAGGCACAGGCACGGCGGTGCCGGCAAGCGCGCTCATTACCCTGAATTCGCGATCGACCTGATGCGCCGATTTCAGCAATTGCCCCGGCGGCTTGGCGCGCAGCACATAACGGCCGCTTGCCGCCGTCAAAAGGTAGGTCGGGTTCGATTGGCCGGATTTGAACTTCTCAACTGCCTCAAGGCCGGAAAAGCCAGGTATGTTCGCCTCGAGGTAAGGCGCAAGCGCTGCCTGGTCGAGAACGGGATCACTCATGCCGTCTCGGGCTGGCGTTCGATCAAGGTCAGCGTCAACCAGCGCGCGGTCAGTGCCGGCTTCTTCGAACCCTCGATCTCGATCGTCACGTCATGCGCGGTCTGCACCCAGCCCGACGGCCTGACCTTGACGTCGGCCAGCACGAACCGCGTGCGGATGCGCGCGCCGGTTTTCACCGGCGCCAGGAAGCGCAGCGAATCGAAGCCGTGATTGACGCCCATCTTGCCGTTTTCCAGCGGCGGCATGGTCTCGAAGGTCATCGCCGACAACAGCGACAGCGACAGGAAGCCGTGCGCGATGGTGCCGCCGAACGGCGTTTCGCGCATGGCCCGCTCCGGATCGCAGTGGATGAACTGGTGGTCGTCGGTGGCGTCGGCGAACTGATCGATCATGCGTTGCGTGACCACCCGCCACGGCGACACGCCAACCTCCTTGCCGACACTGGCCACAAGCACATCGAGACTGATCGGTTCCACGCTCATGTCCTCCAGTTCACCCCCGGCTTCTGTGGCCGGAAAATGTCATTCCTTGAACAAGGTCAGCCCGTGCTGCACCGACTGTCCGCCGTCGATCGGCAGGATGGCGCCGGTGATGTAGCTGCCTGCACGGCTGCACAAATAGAGCGTTGCGCCGGCAATGTCATCCGGTGCGCCGATACGGCCGATCGGAACATGGCTGCCGACATGCCTGGCCTGCTCATCCGTACTGGTGGCGAATGCCGTCATCCGGCTCTGGAAGGGGCCGGGAGCGAAGGCATTGACGGTGATGCGGCGGCCGGCGAACTCGAGCGCAAGGGTGCGGGTCAGATGATGCACGGCTGCCTTGGACGCCGTGTAGGAATAGGCGTCGTCGGCCAGCGGCTGCGTGCCCATCACCGAACCGAGATTGATCACCCTAGCCGGATCGGCGTCGCTGGCGGCAGCGTCGAGCAGTGGCAGCAATTCGCGGGTCAGATGGAAGACTGCGGTGACATTGACGCCAAACACCTTGGCCCAAGCCGAATAGGGGAAGCTTTCCAGCGGCGCGCCCCAGGAGACGCCGGCGTTGTTGACCAGAATATGCAGTTTCCCGGTCCGCGCTTTGACCTCGGTAACGAGTGCGGCAATGCCGGTTTCGCTGGAAACGTCCCCGGCGAAGCCTTCGGCCCGGCCGGATGCGCCAAGCTCGTTCAACTCTTCGGCGACCTGGATGCAATCCTCGCTCTTGCGCGACGCGATCATCACGCTGGCGCCGGCCCTGACCAGCGCGGTTGCCGCCATGCGGCCTATGCCGGTCGCGGCACCCGTCACCAGCGCGGTCTTGCCGGCCACCGAAAACAGCTCGTCCAGATAGCTCATCACAATCCTCCGCGCTCGGCATGCGGGCAAACAGTTCGCGTTGACAAGGCTATCCGAAGTACGGTCATCCTTGCCACTGACAAAATGCCTGGCATGCATGAAGGGTTAGCGACCGATGACGGAGATGAATCTCGGCATGACCGAGCGGCTGAAGCCGATCCACGCGCGCGTCGCGGCCATGGTTCGCGACGAGATCATGCCGCTCGACAGGGAATTCCTGAGCGAGGTGGGCAAGGCAGGCAACCGCTGGGTCTACAGTGCGCGCCAGAGCGAGATCCTCGAAGGGCTGAAGAAAACCGCAAGGGAGCGCGGCCTGTGGAATTTCTGGCTGACCGGCTCGGAACGCGGCTATGGCCTTTCCACCGTCGAATACGCATATCTGGCCGAGGAGATGGGCAAGGCGCATCTCGGCGCCGAGGCCTTCAACTGCTCGGCGCCCGACACCGGCAACATGGAGGTGCTGGAACGGTACGGCTCGGCCGATCACAAGAAGGAATGGCTGGAACCGCTGCTCGACGGCAAGATCCGCTCGGCCTATCTGATGACCGAGCCGGATGTCGCCTCGTCCGACGCCACCAATATTGCCATGCGCTGCGAGCGTCAGGGCGACGAATATGTGCTCAATGGCGAGAAATGGTGGGCTTCGGGCGCCGGCGATCCGCGCTGCGCCATCTACATCGTCATGGTCAGGACCGGCGGCGATGACGAGCCGCAGCACCGCCGTCATTCGATGATCCTGGTGCCATCAGGCACAAGGGGTGTGACCAAGGTCCGGGCCATGCAGGTTTATGGCGATGACGACGCGCCGCACGGCCACATGCACCTTCGCTTCGACAATGTGCGGGTACCGACATCGAACCTGATCCTCGGCGAGGGCAGGGGGTTCGAGATCGCGCAAGGGCGGCTCGGTCCCGGCCGCATCCACCATTGCATGCGCGCCATCGGCCAGGCCGAGATGGCGCTCGAGATGCTGTGCCAGCGTTCCTTGCGCCGCGAGGCCTTCGGCCAGAAGCTGGCAAAGCTCGGCGCCAATTTCGACATCATCGCCGAATGCCGCATGGAGATCGAGATGGCCCGGCTGCTCTGCCTCAAGGCGGCGTGGATGATCGACCAGGGCGACGCCCGCGCCGCAGCCCCCTGGATCAGCCAGATCAAGGTGGTGGCACCCCGCGTCGCGCTCAAGGTCACCGACGAGGCGGTGCAGATGTTCGGCGCGCAAGGCATCAGCCAGGACACGCCGCTGGCGCGGTCGTGGACGCATCTGCGGACCTTGCGCCTTGCCGACGGGCCGGACGCCGTGCATCGCCGGCAGGTGGCGCGCACCGAGCTGAAGAAATACACGCAGGAAAAGGTCTGAGCGTCGGCATCGTCATCCGGCGATGCCGACAACCCAAGCACGGAGTGTTCCAATGGCCGTCTCCTCCGAAATGAAGGCGCTGCTGCTGGTCGGCGACGGCTACACCAGGACGCCGAGCGGCAGTGTGCTGGAGGCGATGGAGCCGTATGTCGAGCTGGGCAACATCGCGGTGCCGACACCCGGACCGACGCAGGTGCTGATCAAGGTCAGCCTCGCCTCGATCAACCCCTCCGACATCGCCTTCGTCAAGGGCCAGTACGGCCAGCCGCGCGCCAAGGGACAGCCGGCCGGCTTCGAGGGCGTCGGCATCGTCGTCGCCAGCGGCGACGAGACCTATCCCCAAAGCCTGATCGGCAAGCGCGTCGCCTTTGCCACCGGCGCCACCAACTGGGGCTCGTGGGCCGACTATGCCGTCGCTGAAGCTGCTGCATGCATTCCGCTGCTCGACACGGTCCGCGACGAGGATGGGGCGGCGATGATCGTCAACCCGCTCACCGCGCTCGCCATGTTCGACATCGTCAAACAGGAAGGCGAGAAGGCCTTCGTCATGACCGCCGGCGCCAGCCAGCTCTGCAAGCTGATCATTGGCCTGGCCAGCGGAGAGGGCTTCCGGCCGATCGTCACCGTGCGCCGCGACGACCAGATCGCGGCGCTGAAAGCGCTCGGCGCGGCGCACGTCCTCAACGAAAAGGCGCCGGATTTCAAGGCGGCGCTACGCGAGGTGATGAAGGCCGAGCAGCCGCGCATCTTTCTCGACGCGGTGACCGGGCCGCTGGCTTCCGCCATCTTCGACATCATGCCGAAGCGGTCGCGCTGGATCATCTATGGGAAGCTCGATCCCGAAGCCACTGTTATCCGCGAGCCCGGCCAACTGATCTTCCAGCACAAGCATATCGAAGGTTTTTGGCTGAGCGAGTGGATGCGCCAGTTCCGCGATCGCCGCGGCCCGGCGATCCTGGAAGCGCAGAAGCGTTTTTCCGATGGGCGCTGGTCGACCGACGTGACGGCGGTGGTGCCGCTTGCCGAGGCGATGGCGCGGGTGCCAGCGGAACTGGCCAAGCCGAACGGCAAGGTGTTCATCCGGTCTTAGGCCAATTCGAAAGATTCGAGAAGCTTGGACGCGAGGCGCCCTTGGAGGGCTTTGCGGGCAGAGATTGCCGGCTATCCGCCGACGCGGGACCGTCAGGCCGATATGCGCGTCCATCAAGCCCCCTATGCCACGCCGCTGCGTCCGTGATATGCCGCCGCCATCGAATGCCGGGACAGGCTGGACTGAGCCTGTTCCGGGATTGTGTGGGGTGCCTTGATGACGATTTCCAAGCCGGTTTTCGACCGTTTAGGGTTTGGCCTGTGGATCGGAGCGTTCCTGGTCGTTCTTGCCATGGTCCTGTGGTCGCCGTACACGCGGACGGTATGGAAGGCCTATATAGATGGCAGCGAGGCGCTTCTGGCCGGTCTGCCACTCTACGATACCCAATCCGAGATGGGGTATCTCTACGCGCCGGCCTTCGCCGCGCTCTACACTCCAATAGTCAAGCTCGGTCCGCATCTGGGCGGCGTGATGTGGCACTCCCTCGGGTTTGCGGTGCTGACCTATGCCGCGATGCGGCAGGTGCGCAAGCTCGGTGGTGACGAGTTGATGTGGCTGCTTTCTTTCGGCCTCTTCCTCGCTGTGCCGATGGCGCTCGGCGCGATCCGCAACGGCCAGGCGACGATCCTTTTGACCGGCGCTTGCTGGCTTCTCACATTGTCGGCGCTGGAAGGACGACGGGCGGAGACGTTCTTCTGGGCTTCGCTCGCCATCATCGCCAAGCCGACCGCGATCATAATGCTGTTGTTGGTAGGAGCCCTTCGGCTCCGGTTGATACCGGTGCTGGTGCTGGCGGTGCTGTTCGTGCTCGCACTGCCTTACGCTTTTGCTCCCGCCGGCTATCTCAACGATCAGTATCGTGTCTTCGCCCAGATGTTGACCTCCATGGCCGTCGAGAACACCAGCCATTTCGTGTCCACCGATTTCACGGCACCGTTCACCACGATAGGGCTGCCGATACCGGAATTCGGCGCAACGATCGTGCGCATGGTCATGGCCCTGCTTACGCTTTCAGCCGTCATCTGGTTCGACCGCAGGTTCGAACAGGGAAAGGCGGCGCTGGCGATCTTCCTGACGGCCACCTTCTACATGTGCGTCTTCAACCCGCGCGTCGAACCTAACACCTTTGCCATGATCGCGGTACCAGCCGGTCTTGCCATCGCCCTGTTGTGGCGCGAAGAACGGGGCGGCGTCCTCGCCTCGGTGCTGTCGATGACGCTGTTCGTGACCGGGCTGAGCGGCGTCGAGCGCCATGTGCACGATTTCCTCTTCCCCTGGTTCCGGCCGGTCGCCGTCACTTTCATCGCCGGTTCGCTGATCTGGTGGTTCTGGGCCAAGGCACGGGAAAAGGTGGTGAATGCGGGAGTCGCGAATGGCTGAGTTGCGACAGAGCCTCGATATCGTTGCGCCATTCTTCAACGAGGCGGCATCGGCATCGGCCTTCGCGCGCCTGCTCGGCGAGCTCGAAGCGGCCGTGGCACAGCGCTTCGGCATGACCGTGCACAAGATCCTCGTCGATGACGGCAGCCGTGACGATGGCGCCGGGCGGTTTTCCCAGGCGCTGACGGGGTCGTGGGAGATCGTCCGTCTCAGCCGCAATTTCGGCAAGGAAGTCGCTGTGCTCGCCGGCCTCGACCAGTCGCGCGGCGACATGGTGCTGATCATGGACGCCGACCTTCAGCATTCCCTGGACATCAGCCTGAAGCTGATCGCCGAGCTGGTGGACCATCCGGACATCGACGTGGTCTTTGCGCAGAACGACCGCCGCGAGGCGAGCTGGCGGCGCAGCCAGCTTGCACGGCTTTTCTACAGCCTGATCAACAGCAGCCAGCGTTTCGATATTCCCGAAAATGCCGGCGACTTTCGCGTCATGCGCGGCGCCGTGGCGCGCGCACTGACCAGCCTGCGTGACAAGCGTCGCTTCAACAAGGGCCTGTTTGCCTGGGCCGGCTTTCGCCAGAAGGCGTTGCCCTATTCGCCGGAAGGCCGCGCCAGCGGCACATCGAAATGGAGTCGGCTCAACCTGATCGCCTTCTCGCTCGAAGGGTTCACCTCGTTCTCCGTCATTCCGCTGCGCCTGATCAGTCTTAGCGGGCTGCTCGCGGCGTTGGCCGGCGCGCTCTATGGCGCCAAGGTGTTCTTCGAGGTGATCTTCTACGGCATTGCCGTTCCGGGCTACCCCAGCCTGCTGGTTGCCGTCGTTCTGCTCGGCGGCCTCAACCTGACCCTGCTTGGCCTGATCGGCGAATATGTCTGGGTCACGCTCAGCGAGAGCAAGAATCGGCCGGTCTATCTCGTGCGCGATGTCGTGCGCAGCGTGGCCCCCGGCGACCGGCCGGAGCCGGGCTCTTCGAACAGATGACGCGGCGCATTCGCCTGATCGCTGACGATTACGGCCTGGCGCCTGGCGTTTCCGCCGGGATTCTCGATCTTCTCGATCGGGGACGCCTGACCGGCACCAGCTGCATGACCGGCTTTCCCGAGTGGGCAAAGGAGGCAGAGCGCATAAAACCGCTGTGCGGCCGGGCCGCGGTTGGGCTGCACCTCACCTTGACCGACCAGTTGGCCGCCACCGGCCGGTCGGCCTTGGCGCCGGAAGGCCGGCTGCCACCGCTCCGCGCACTGGCCTTGCCTGTTCTGCGCGGCCGCATCGGCGACCGCCATGTCCATGCCGAGCTTGACGCCCAGTACGGCCGCTTCGTCGAGGCGCTTGGCCGCCGCCCCGATTTCGTCGACGGGCACCAGCATGTGCATTTCCTTCCCGTTGTGCGCACATGGCTGCGCGCACGGTTTCCAGAAGGCGCCGACAGGCCGGCCCTGCGCGGCGCCCCGGCGCTGGCCGCAGGGTCGAAAGTCGCCGCCATTGCCGCGCTGGCTGCCGGGTTCAACCGTTCGATGCAGCGCGCGGGCTTCATCGTTTTCCAGCCGCTCGCCGGCATCTATGACTGGCGGCAGCCCGAAAAGTTCGCTGCGGTTCTGCAGGCCGCCGTCGAAGGGTTGCCGGAGCGAGGGCTGTTCATGTGTCATCCCGGCCATGTCGACGAGACGCTGCGCGCGCGCGACACCATGCAAGATGTGCGCGAGGTCGAATTCGCGGCCCTGGCATCGGACGCGTTCGGAGCCAGCCTGGCCCGCGCCAATGTCGCAATCATGGATGGCAGGGGATGAGCGACGCCGAGCGGCCCCAGCGTTCGGCCGGCAGCAAGATCGTCCGCTTCGCCATTGTCGGACTGGCGAACACGGCCATCGACCTTGCCAGCTTCTTCCTGCTGCTCAAGCTCGGGGTCTCGCCGCTGCTCGCCAACATCGCTGCCTGGTTCATCGCCGTCACCTTCTCGTTCGCGGCGAACGGCTTGTGGTCGTTCGAGCGCAATCGAGCCATCCGGCTGCATGACGCGTTCCTTCGTTTCGCCACGCTTGGAGCGCTGATTTCGCTCGGTGTCTCCAGCCTCTCGATCGCGCTGTTCGCCGGCATCATCGGGGTGTGGCCGGCGAAAATCGGCGGCGTCATGGCGGCGGCGGTGCTGAATTTCCTCGCCGCGCGCTGGTCGATCGAAGGCCGGTTCTTGAGATAGGCGGAATTATTTTTCTTACGAAATTCCGGACGAAAAACCGCTACACACTTTCCTGGAATTTCTATTCTGCCGGCTCCACATTGGTGTAGGCGGCTTCCTCCAACTCGCGCTTCAGTCGGGCTTCCTCGTGGGTCTTCGGCGTGACGAAGCGGCCAAGCAGGAGATAGGCGACCGGCGTCAGGAACAGCGTCGAGACGGTGGCCAGCCCCAGGCCGCCGACGATGACCCAGCCGAGCGCGACGCGCGCCTCGGCACCGGCGCCGCTCGCCAGCACCAGCGGCAGGCCGCCGAGCACGGTGCAGATCATCGTCATCATCACCGGCCGCACGCGGATGATCGAGGCCTGTTCGATCGCCTCGCGCACGCCAAGCCCGCGGTCGCGCAACTGATTGGCGAATTCGACGATCAGGATGCCGTTCTTGGCCATGACGCCGACCAAAAGCACCAGGCCGATCTGGCTGTAGGCGTTGAGACTGGTGCCCGAGAGGAGAAGCGCGAAAATCGCACAGGCCAGCCCGAGCGGCACCGTCGCCATGATGATGACGGCGCTGACAAAACTTTCGAACTGGGCGGCCAGCACCAAAAGGATGATGACCAGCGCGAAGCCGAAAATGGTGACCATGGCGCTGTTGGTCTCGCCCAGCGTCGCCGCCTCGGCCAGGGGCAGGATGCGGCTGCCTGGCGGCAGCAGCGGTGTGGCGATTTGCTCGGCGCGGGTGAGCGCGTCGCCAAGCGCGAAGTCGCCGCTGAGGTTGGAGGTGATCGCCACAGAGGGCTGCTGCTGTTCGCGCGACAGCGACGGTGGCACGGCGCGTTCGGTCAGCGTGGCGATGGTCGACATCGGCACGAAACGTCCGTCGGCTGTTTTCAGGAAGATGTTTTCCAGATCCGTCGGATCGTTGATCGGATTGGTGGTCGAGACCAGCTTCACGCCGTAGCTGCGGTCGGCGATGTAGACGTCGACGACGTCGTTGCCGTCGAGCATGGCCTGCAAGGTGTTGGCCAGTCCTGATATGTCGATGCCGAGGTCGGAGGCGCGCTCGCGGTCGATGGCCACGGCTAGCTGCGGCTGCGTCGGGTCGATGGACAGGCGCGGTGTCTGGAAGCGCGGGTCCTTCTGCATCTCGGCGATGATCTTCACGGCGGCATCGCCGAGTGCCTTGCGGTCGTTGCCGACCAGCGCGAACTGCAGGCCGTTGCCGGCGCCACGGATACCGAGGCTGTTGGGCTGCACCGGGAAGATGCGCACGCTCGGCACCTGCCTGGTCAACTGGCTGATCTCGGCCATGATCTCCTGCTGGCTGCGGCTGCGCTCGTTCCACGGCGCCAGCGTCATCACCATGAAGCCGGAGTTGTAGGAGCCGTTCTGGCCGGCATTTTCGAAAGTGCTGCGGATCTCGCCGGAATCGCGCATCGGCTGGATCAGTCTCTCGATCTTCTGCATCTGCTGCGTTGTGTAGTCGAGGCTGACGCCTTGCGGGGCGCTGATGCGCAGAAGCACGGCGGCGCGGTCCTCGGTCGGCGTCAGCTCCTGGCGGATGGTGCCGAACAGCGTGAAGGCGGTGCCGGCGAACAGCACCGCGACCAGAAGCACGATCCATGGCGCGTCGAGGCAGGCGTGCAGGCTGCGCTTGTAGGCGGTATTGAGCGCGCCGCCGATGCGGGCGCCGATGCCATGGCCACCTTCGTGGTGGAGCGATGCGCTGGTCAGCATGCGCGAGGCGAGCATCGGGCACAGCGTCAGCGCCACCACGCAGGACAAAAGCACCGACATGGCAAGCACGAAGCCGAATTCGCGGAACAAGCCGCCGGTCTGGCCAGGCAGGAACGAGATCGGCACGAAGACGGCGACCAGCGTCAAGGTGGTGGCGATGACGGCGAAGAACACCTCCTGCGCGCCGAGCACGGCGGCGGCGCGCGGCCCCATGCCTTCGTTGCGCCGTCGCACGATGTTTTCGAGCACCACGATGGCGTCGTCGACGACCAGTCCCGTGGCCAGCACCAGAGCGAGCAAGGTCAGGATGTTGACCGAGAAGCCGGCCAGATAGATGGCGGCGATGGTGCCGATCATGGCGACCGGCATCGACAGGCCGGGGATCAGCGTCGCACGCCAGTCGAGGAGAAACATGTAGATGACGATCAGCACCATGGTGACGGACAGGCCGAGCGCGATCTCGACCTCGTGCACCGCCCCCTTGACGAAGACAGCGTCGTCGCTGGTGATCTTGATCGACATGCCCTCGGGCAGGTTTTCCTGCAGCTTGGCGACGGCGGCCTGGACGCCGGTCGAGATGTCCAGCGTGTTCGATTCCGCCTGGCGGATGATGCCGATGCCGATGCCGGTCTTGCCGTCCGAGCGCAACGTGGTCTGGCCGACGTCGGGGCCGAGCGTGACGGTGGCGACATCGCGGATGCGCGTCGTGCCGCCGACAATTATGTTTTCGAACTCTTCAGGCGTGGTCACGTCGGCAGTCGTGCGGACGATCAGGTCCTGGTTGGTCGTGGTGATCGAACCGGCGGGGGAATCGAAGGCGACCGAGGCAAGGGCGGCCCTGAGGTCGGCGACCGTGAAGCCGAGGCTGGCCAGCTTGTTCTGGTCGACATCGATGCGGAAGATCTTGTCGCGGTCGCCGTAGACCTGAACGTCGGCAACGCCGGGCACGGCGGCCAGCTCGTCCTCGATCTGGTCCTGGACCACCACGGTCATGTCCTGGATCGACATGTTGTCCGAGGTCACCGCCAGTCGCATCACCGCGTCGGAATTGGCGTCGGCCTTGACGATGCGCGGCGGATCGGCGGTGTCCGGCATCTGGTTGGCGATGCGGCCGACGGCATCACGCACGTCCGAGGCGGCGACATTCAGATCGACGCCATCGTTGAACTCGATGGTGACGCGGCTCGAGCCGAATGAGGAAGACGACGAGATCGACTTGACGCCGGAGACGCGGGCGACGGCGCCCTCGATGGTGTCGGTCAGTTCGCGATCGACGGTCTCGGCCGCCGCGCCCTCGAAGGTGGTGGAAACGGTGACCACCGCGCGATCGACGTCCGGCAGTTCGCGGATCTCGACGCCGTAGAAGGCGGCCAGGCCGGCGACCGCATCAGTGTGTTCAGCACGAAGGCCATCACCGGCCTGCGGATGAACAGGGCGGTGAAGCCGGTCTCGCTGGCAGTGTTGGCGGGGCTGGTCATGTGCCTGCGGCGGCGTCCGCGGCGCGCTGCTCTTCGCCGGCGAGGCGGACCGCGCCGCCCTCGCTGACGCTCTGGGTGCCTTCTGTGACCACCATGTCGCCATTGTCGATCTCGGCGTCGATCAGCACGGTCTCGGTGTTGCGCTGTACGATGCGCACCGGGACCCGCCTGGCCTTGCCGTCCTCGATCTGCCAGACATAGGCGCCGTCCGCCCCCCACAGGATCGCCAGCGGGCTGACGGCCGGATAGGTTTGCCCCGGAAATTTCATGGTGATGCCGAACGACATGCCGGCGCGCAGTGAATCCGCCGGGTTGGCGATCTTGGCCTTGACCAGCAGGGTGCGGCTCTTTTCATCGATGTGGTTGTCAATGGCCGAAACGGTGCCGCTATAAGCATTGCTGGGATTGGCGATCGGCGTCGCCGTCAATTGTGCACCGATCTTGACGGCGGCAGCGAAGCGCTCGGGCACCAGGAAGTCGACCAGGATCGAGGACCGGTCGTCGAGCGTGGCGATGGCCGACTGGTTGGTGACATAATTGCCGGCCGAGATCGGCAGGATGCCGACGGTGCCGGCGATCGGCGCCAGAATCGACCGGCGCTGCAGTGCGAGTTCCGCATCCTGAAGCGCCAGCTTGGCGCCCGCCAGCACCACCTCGGCGTCAGCCACTGCGACTGGTGTCGCGGCATTGGAGGCACGAAGCGACCTGACACGGTCGAGCTTGGCCTGCGCATCCTGCAAGGCGAGCTTGGCGCGGTCCTGAGAGATCACTTCGGTCTCGGAATCCAGGGTGGCGAGGATCTGTCCCTTATCGACATGGCTGCCGGATTCGACCAGCAGTTCGGCGAGGCGGCCGGAGCTGTAGGGATTGACGGTCACCGAGGCGTTGGCACGGCCGGTGCCGATCGCCTGCAGGCGGTCGTTGATAACAGCCGAAGTGGCCGCCAGGGCGACCACGTTCACCGGCTGGTTGCCGTTGCGGCCGTCTGCCTGCCTCGCGTTCGCGGCGCCGCTTGCAGCCGGGGGCGTTGCCGCGTAGGCCCAGTCGATGCCCCAACGTGCCAGCACGTCCGGCGCGCTGGGATAAAAGCGCAGCCAGGCGACTGCCGCCACCACCAGCACCACGAGTGCAAAAAGTATCTGTTTCCAGGCGGCCATCGGCACTCCGGTTGGTAAAACAATCCTTCCGTCTACCAGTTTCCCGAAATGAAGCAGACGCAGCGAGGCTATTGTAAGGCAAAGAAGCCGCCTCGATATCGCGTCTTATGACAATTCTCCGGGGGCTGCGCACATTAAATATATGTAACGTTTGAGAAAATATGCGTAACGCTTTGGATCATCGCACAGGCGCTAACGCAGACTTTCCATCTCGCGAATGCGTTTGGCGCCTTCTGCTTCCAGTTGCCTGGTGACGGCGCCGATCAGCGTTTCGGCGACGACGAAAAGGGCAGCCGAAGAGTCCCATGCCGACGGCACCGCGGTTCGTCCGGCGATAACATGACGAGCAAAGCGGGCGATCGGCGACAGCCACTGGTCGGTGAACAGCACGATCTGGACGCCACGCTGATGCGCCTTCTCGGCGAAGCGGACGAGGCTGTCCTGATAGCGCCTGATGTCGAAGATCACCAGCACGTCGCGCTTGCCCATGTCGATCAATCGGTCGCGCCACATGCTCTCCTGCCCGGCGAGGTGAAAGACATCCGGCTGGATGACGGCGAGGTGGGCGGCCATGTAGCGCGCCAGCGGATCGGTGAAGCGGCCGCCGATCAGGAAGGTCTTGCCGCGCCGGTCCGCTAGCCGGGCGGCGATGTCGGCAAGCTGCTTGTCGGACAGGTGTCTGAACGTCTCGCGCATGTTGTCGAGCGTCGCTTCCAGCATCGGCGACACCGTGCCGCCGCCAGGCGAGGGCGGGTTGAGTGTCCTTGTCGCCGGCGATTGCAGTTGCGCCGCCAGTTCGTCCTGCAGGCTCGACTGGAATTCCGGATAGTTCTGAAAGCCCAGCCGGGCGACGAAACGCAGGATCGTCGGCGAGGAAACCCCGGCCGCGGCCGAGAATTCGGCCACCGTCTTCAGGCCGATCATCGGATAGGAAGCGATCAGCGTCTGAGCCGCGCGCCGTTCGCTGGCCGGCATCGTGCCGATGCGGTCGGCGATCAGTTCGGCAATGTTGGAAATCATCTTTTCCCCACCCCTGGCCCGGCCGAAGGCCTTTTCCGAGATCGCATTTGACAAAGCCGGACAAACTGTATGAAATCATCCACAGGGACGCAATGAGGCAAAATACGTAACATACGATACAGCGCTCCCCGGGGACGGCACAGTATGGAGAAAGCACGGCCCGCCAGCCTTGCATCGTCTGATACCGTAAGGGTGACGAACCCCGGCGGATCGAGCCCTTTCGTGCTGACTTGCGATCACGCCTCGAACTTCCTGCCGGCCGAATTCGGTACGCTCGGCCTTGCCGCCGAGGACCTGTCCCGTCACATCGCCTGGGATCCCGGCGCGCTGCCGGTTGCCCGCCGCATGGCGCAGGCGCTCGACGCGACGCTGGTGGAAACTCGTATTTCTCGCCTTGTCATCGACTGCAACCGGCCACTCGACGCGCCCGACCTGGTACCGCCGGTCAGTGAGACAACGGCCATACCGGGCAATGCCGGCCTGTCGGAGAGCGAGCGGGCGGCGCGTGTTGCCCTGTCATGGCAGCCGTTCCACAACACGATTGCCGGTATCATCGACAACAGGCTGTCACAGGGTCAGCAAACCCGGCTGGTTTCGGTCCACTCCTTCACGCCGGTCTACAAGTCCATGAGCCGGCCCTGGCATATCGGCATCATCCACGACGAGGATCGCCGGCTGGCGGCGCCGCTGATATCGGCGCTGAAGCGGCTTGCCGGCGTCACCGTCGGCGTCAACGAGCCTTATTCGCCTGATGACCGCGTCTATTTCACGCTGGAACGGCATGCGCGCTCGCGCGGCCTGCCCTGCGCGATGATCGAAATCCGCAACGACGAAATCGCCGGCGAGACCGGGCAGCGGAAATGGGCGGATCTGCTCACGGGCATTTTTTCGGATCTGGAGCCAGAGGAGGCCGGATATTCCAGATCGCATTCAGTCGGAAAGTCAGTTCAATCGGCCAATTAGAACCACAGGGGAATGAAAATGGCAGGACCGGATTATACGGACGTTGACAAGAAGGAGGACCTGAAGGTTCTCCATGGCATGGGCTATGCCCAGGAACTGTCGCGAAGCATGAGCCGCTTCTCGAATTTCGCGATATCGTTCTCGATCATCTGCATCCTTTCGGGCGGCATCAACTCCTTCGCGCAAGCCACATCGTCGATCGGCGGCGCAGGTGCGGGCATCGGCTGGATCGTCGGCTGCTGCGTGTCGGGCTTCTTCGCCCTTGCCATGGCGCAGATCGCCTCGGCATTTCCGACCGCCGGCGGCCTCTATCACTGGTCGTCGATCCTCGGCAACCGCTTCACCGGCTGGCTGACGGCCTGGCTAAACCTGTTCGGCCTGATCACCGTGCTCGGCGCCATCAACATCGGCACCGCTTTCTTCTTCGTTGGAACGTTCGGAAGCTGGTTTGGCATCACCGGCACGCCGGGCGAAATCGTCGGGTTCGTTGCCTTCATCACCGTGCTGCAGGCGCTGTTCAACCATTTCGGCATCAAACTGACGGCAATGCTCACCGATGCTTCGGGCTTTCTTATCCTGGGCGCAACAGCAGTGCTGATCGTGGCCTGCCTGGTGTTCGCACCGGCAATCGACATCAGCCGGCTGTGGACGTTCACCAACTATTCAGGCGATGCGGGCGGCGGTGTTTTTCCGCAAACCGACTCCATGAGCTACCTGTTCCTGCTCTGCCTGCTTCTGCCCGTCTATACCATCACCGGCTATGACGCCTCGGCCCACACCTCCGAGGAGACCGTCAAGGCAGCACACTCCGTCCCGCGGGCGATCGTTTCGTCGGTGCTGTGGTCGTCGCTGATCGGCTGGGTGATGCTGTGCGCAATCGTTCTCGCGATCCCGGACCTGGCTGCCGGCGCCAAGCAGGGATGGAGCGTATTCTTCTCGACAATGGATGCAATCCTGCCGGTGTGGCTGAAGGAACTGCTTTATTTTGCAATCCTGATCTCGCAATTCCTCTGCGGCCTCGCCACCGTGACCTCGGCTTCGCGCATGCTGTTCGCCTTCTCTCGCGACGGCGGCATGCCTGTTGGCTCCGCGGCTCTCGCCAAGGTCAACCCGACCTGGCGCACGCCGGTCAATGCGATCTGGACGGCCGCGATCCTCGAGATCCTTTATGTGTTCCTTGCCCAGTTTATTTCGATCGGCGGCACCAACATCTACACCATCGTCGTCAATTCGACGCTGGTGTTCCTGTTCCTGTCGTTCACCATCCCGATCGCACTCGGCATGGTCGCATTCGGCACGGCCAAGTGGCCCAATCCTGGCCCGTGGAACCTGGGCGCCGGACTGTTCAAGCTCTTCTGTGCGCTGTCGATTGTCGGCATGGTGATCATCTTCTACATCGCCATCCAGCCGCCGAACGACAAGGTGCTTTACATCACCATAGGCTTCATCTTGCTGACCGCCGTGCTTTGGTTCGGTTTCGAGAACCGCCGCTTCCAGGGTCCGCCGATCGGTGACCAGATTGCCAAACGCCAGGCCGCGATCAGGGCAGCCGAGGTGGCTATCGGCGAAGCTGGCGCCTGATATCGCCCTATATGGCCATGGCCGGCCTCGCGCCGGCCATGGCTACGTTTATCCCTTTCAATCGACAAGTGCTGGAGTGCCAAAGGAATGGCCGGAAATTTCTCGTTCGATCAGTTGAAGAAAGCGGTCTCCAGCGGTGAGATCGACACCGTGCTGGCCTGCATCGTCGACATGCAGGGACGATTGGCGGGAAAACGCTTCCTGGCGCAGTACTTCATCGATTCCGCGCATGACGAAACGCATGGCTGCAACTATCTGCTGGCGGCCGACATCGATATGGAACCGGTGCCGGGCTACAAGGCCGCGAGCTGGTCGAAGGGCTATGGCGATTTCGTCATGAAGCCGGATCTCGCCACGCTGCGGCGCATTCCCTGGCTGGAAAAGACCGCACTCGTGATCTGCGACGTGCTCGACCACCACACCCATGATGACCTGCCGCACTCGCCGCGCGCCATCCTCAAGAAGCAGGTCAAGCGGCTGAGCGAGCGCGGCTATATCGGCTATTTCGCTTCCGAGCTCGAATTCTATCTGTTCAACGAGACATACGATTCTGCCCGAAAGAAGCACTGGCAGGGTCTCGACACCGCATCGCCCTATATCGGCGACTACCAGATCGGCATCACCACCAAGGAAGAAGGCGTCATGCGCCGGCTTCGCAATGAGATGGAAGCGGCCGGCATCCCGATCGAAAATTCCAAGGGCGAGTGGGGTCCGGGCCAGGAAGAGATCAATGTGCGCTATGCCGAGGCGCTCGACATGGCCGACCGCCACGTCATCCTGAAGAACGGCGCCAAGGAAATCGCCGAGTCCGAGGGCAAGGCGATTTCGTTCATGTCCAAGTATAATTACGGGCTCGCCGGCAATTCCAGCCACATCCACAATTCGCTGTGGAGCGCCGACGGCAAGACACCGCTGTTCTTCGACAAGACGGCCGACTGGACGCTGTCGACGCTTGGCCAGCAATGGGCCGCCGGCCAGCTCAAATACGCCAAGGAATTCACCTGGTTCCTGGCGCCCTATATCAACTCCTACAAGCGCTTCCAGGCCGGCACCTTCGCGCCGACTAAGATCATGTGGAGCGAGGACAACCGTACCGCCGGCTTCCGCCTGTGCGGCGAGGGCACCAAGGGCATCCGCATGGAATGCCGCATCGGCGGCGCCGATCTGAATCCGTATCTTGCGTTCGCAGCGCTGATCGCCGCCGGCCTTGCCGGCATCGACGAAAAGCTGGAATTGCAGAAGCCGTTCGTCGGCGATGCCTATCAGGCATCTCGCCTGCCGGAGATCCCGAAGACGCTGCGCGATGCCACCGACACGCTGGCGAAGTCGAAGATGCTCAAGCAGGCGCTCGGCGAGGATGTGCTCGAACACTATGTCCACACCGCAAAGTGGGAGCAGTTCGAATACGACCGCCGCATTACAGATTGGGAACTGCACAGAGGGTTCGAGCGGTACTAGTTATCGACTGTTCGTCGGCGCCGTCGGCGCCGTCCCTTACCCTTCCTCTCCGTGTGAAGAAAACGGAGAGGAGGCGAAGACGCTGGAGCTCCATCCTTCTCCCCGTCACTATGCGGGGAGGGGTGCCGGCAGGCGGATTAGGGGCAGCGTCAGCCCACAAGACTTTGTTGTAGAATGCGAGGACTTCCAAAATGACCGAAACGGTCAAACTCATATCCCCCATCGATGGCTCGATCTATGCCGAGCGGCCGATCGCGACCGACCAAGCGATCAACGCCGCGGTCGAGCGTGCCAAGGCGGCGCAGGAGAAGTGGGCTGAGACGCCGATCGTCGAGCGCGGCAAGTTTATGCTGGCCATGCTGGAAGCGCTGGTCGCGATGACCGACGAGATCGTGCCGGAGATCGCCTGGCAGATGGGGCGCCCGGTGCGTTATGGCGGCGAGTTCGGTGGTGTCAAGGAGCGCACCACCTACATGGTCGAGATCGCCGAGGCGGCGCTCAAGGCGGTGCCGGCCTCCAACCCGAAGGACGGCTTCCGTCGCTATGTGAAGAAGGATCCGCTTGGCGTGGTCATGGTGATCGCGCCGTGGAACTATCCCTACCTCACCGCCGTCAACACCATCGTGCCGGCGCTGATGGCCGGCAACACCGTGGTCCTCAAGCATGCGGCGCAGACGCTGCTGGTCGGCGAGCGCTTTCAGCAGGCTTTCGACAAAGCGGGCCTGCCCAAGGGCGTATTCCAGAATGTCGTGCTCAACCATGCCCAGACCGAGAAACTGCTCGGCTCGGGCAAGATCGACCATGTCAATTTCACCGGTTCGGTCGGCGGCGGCCGTGCCATCGAAAAGGCCGCGGCCGGGACCTTCATGACGCTCGGCCTCGAACTTGGCGGCAAGGATCCGGCCTATGTGCTGCCCGACGCCAAGATGGACCATGCGGTCGCCAATCTGGTCGACGGCGCCTTCTACAATTCCGGCCAGTGCTGCTGCGGCATCGAACGTGTCTATGTGCACGAAAAGGTCTATGACGAATTCGTCGAAGGCTTCATCGCCGAGACGAAGAACTATGTTGTCGGCAATCCGCTCGACCAGGCGACGACGATGGGGCCGATGGCGCAGGCGCGTTTCGCCGACCTGATCCGCGAACAGAAGGCCGAGGCATTGCGCAAAGGCGCGGCGGCACACATCAACATGAAGGTGGCCAACGACAAGGCCGGCTCGCCCTACCTGGCGCCGGAGGTGCTGACAGAAGTCGATCATCAGATGAGCGTCATGCGCGAGGAAAGCTTTGGCCCGATCGTCGGCATCATGAAGGTGCGCAACGACGAAGAGGCGATCGCGCTGATGAACGACAGTCCCTACGGGCTGACCGCTTCGATCTGGACGCGCGATACCGAGCATGCGGTGGCGATCGGCAACCGCGTCGAAACCGGCACGGTGTTCATGAACCGCTGCGACTACCTCGATCCGGCACTGGTGTGGACCGGCGTCAAGGACACCGGCAAGGGTGCGGGCTTGTCAGCCATCGGCTACGATAATCTTACCAGGCCGAAATCATTCCATCTGCGCGAAGCCATCTGATTTATTGAAAGACAAAAATGTCCAAGCTGATCTCCAAATGGAACTATCCCACCACCGTCCGCTTCGGCGCCGGTCGCATCAAGGAATTGCCCGAGGTATTGACGGCCACCGGCATCAAGCGGCCGTTGTTCGTCACCGATCCGGGCCTGGCGAAACTGCCGGTCGTCGCCTCGACCTTGAAGATCCTCGACGATGCGAAGGTCCCTTACGGCGTTTTCTCCGAGGTCAGGCCGAACCCGGTCGAATCCAACCTGACCGCCGGCATCGCCGTGTTCAAGAAGGGCAAGCATGACGGCGTCATCGCCTTCGGCGGCGGCTCGGCGCTCGATCTTGGCAAGCTGATCGCCTTCCAGGCCGGGCAGACGCGGCCGGTGTGGGATTTCGAGGATGTCGACGACTGGTGGACGCGCGCCAACTCGGATGCCATCGCGCCGATCATCGCCGTGCCGACCACCGCCGGGACCGGATCGGAGGTTGGCCGCGCCGGCGTCATCACCAATGAGGCCACGCACACCAAGAAGGTCATCTTCCATCCCAAATTGTTGCCGGCTATCGTCATTGCCGATCCGGAGCTTTCGGTCGGCATGCCGGGCTTCATCACCGCCGGTACCGGCATGGATGCGCTGGCCCATTGCCTCGAAGCCTATTGCGCGCCCGGCTACCATCCGATGGCCGACGGCATTGCTGTCGAAGGTGTCCGGCTGGTCTTCGAGAACCTGCCCAAGGCCTATGCCAACGGCAGGGATCTCGTTGCGCGCGCCCATATGATGAGCGCCGCTGCCATGGGCGCCACCGCCTTCCAGAAAGGGCTCGGTGCCATCCATTCGCTTTCGCACCCTGTCGGCGCGCTCTACGACACCCATCACGGTATGACCAACGCGGTGTTCATGCCCTATGTTCTGGCCTTCAACCGGGACTCCATCGAGGAGCGTATTGGCCGGCTCGCCGCCTATTGCGGCATCAAGGGCGGCTTCGACGGCTTCGCCAAAGCCATCATCAAGCTGCGCAAGGAATTGAAGGTGCCGCATGCGCTGCCGGGCCTTATCAAGGGGCTCGACATGGACAAGAAACGTAAGGCGCTGATCGCCGACATGGCGGTGGTCGATCCGACCGCCGGCGGCAACCCGGTCAAGCTGACCAAGAAGGCGGCGCTGACCTTGCTCGAAAACGCCATCGCCGGCACGATCTGAGGCGTTTTCCGCGCCGCAAAGTGATCTGAAAAGGGGCTATGAAAACAAGGGGGAGGATGACGGGCAAGGCAAAAACTAGTTAGCCGGAAAAAGAATCGCGGAGCGATTGCTACATCAGGTTAAAAAGAGTTTACTTTTTCGCACTGCGAGCAGCCGCTTTCACAAAGCTTTCATCTGGCTGTCACATGAAAACGATACCGCATCGCAGGCGTCCAACGGCGTCAGTTCAACGGAGAGAACACATGTTCAAATTCACGGGGAAAGTGCTTTCCCTTTCGGCCGCGGCGCTTTTCGCGTCGACGGTGATTTCGTCCGCGGATTCGCTGGACGATCTCGTCAAGGCCGCCAAGGCGGAAGGCCAGCTCACCACCATCGCGCTGCCGCATGACTGGTGCGGTTACGGTGACGTCATCGCCGGCTTCAAAGCGAAGTATCCGGAAATCACCGTCAACGAACTCAATCCCGATGCCGGTTCCGGCGACGAGATCGAGGCGATCAAGGCCAACAAGGACAACAAGGGCCCGCAGGCGCCTGACGTCATCGACGTCGGCCTGTCCTTCGGCCCGACCGCCAAGGCCGATGGCCTGATCCAGCCCTACAAGGTGTCGACCTGGGACTCGATCCCTGACAGTGCCAAGGATGCCGAAGGTTTCTGGACCGGCGACTATTACGGCGTGCTTTCCTTCCAGGTGAACAAGGATCTCGTCAAGGAAGCTCCGGCTGACTGGGCCGACCTGCTGAAGCCGGAATTTGCCAACTCGGTAGCCCTGGCCGGCGATCCGCGCGCCTCGAACCAGGCGATCCAGGCGGTTTATGCCGCCGGCCTGTCGTCAGGTGCCGCCGCTGGTGAAGCTGCCGGGACCGCCGGCCTCGACTTCTTCAAGAAGCTCAATGCCGCCGGCAATTTCGTTCCGGTCATCGGCAAGGCCGCGACGCTCGCCCAGGGCCAGACCCCGATCCTCGTCACCTGGGACTACAACGCGCTCGCCGGCCGCGACACGCTGAAGGGCAATCCGCCCGTCGACGTCGTCGTGCCGAAGACCGGTGTTGTCGCCGGTGTCTATGTGCAGGCGATCAGCGCCTACGCGCCGCATCCGAATGCAGCCAAGCTCTGGCTCGAATACCTCTACTCGGACGAAGGCCAGATCGGCTGGCTGAAAGGCTATTGCCACCCGATCCGCTTCAACGATCTCGCCAAGAACGGCAAGATCCCGGCTGACGTGCTAGCCAAGCTGCCGCCGGCCGAAGCCTATGCGTCCGCCGTGTTCCCGACACTCGACGAGCAGGGCAAGTCCAAGGAAGCCATCACCAAGAACTGGGATGCCGTCGTCGGCGCCAACGTCAAGTAATTCACACCATACCGGGCGGCCTCGCGGCCGCCCGGTCCTTCTCTCGAAGACGGTAGCCGGCGCATGACCGATATCTCATTGTCCGACCACGCTGTTACCGGGAAGACCGCGCCTCCCGCCGAGGCACGCAGCATGCGGCTGCCGACCCAGTGGCTTGGCGTTGCACCGTTCTTCATCTTCGCCATCATGTTCCTCATCCTGCCCACGCTCTATCTGATGCTGGGTGCATTCCAGAACGATGCCGGCGAATTCACTCTCGAAAACATCGCAGCGCTGGCGCAACCGTCCATCGTTGCCGCCTACTGGATTTCTATCAAGATCAGTCTTGCTTCATCGCTGATTGGCGCATTCGCGGGCCTGGCGATTGCCATTGCCATCGTGCGCGGTGGCCTGCCGGACTGGATACGTTCGGCGACACTGACGTTTTCCGGCGTGGCCTCCAATTTTGCCGGCGTGCCGCTGGCCTTTGCCTTCCTCGCCACGCTCGGCCGCCTCGGCCTTGCGACGGTGATCCTGAACACCGTGTTCGGCCTTAACATCTACGCGCATGGCTTCAACATCCTGTCATTCTGGGGCCTGACACTGACCTATGTCTATTTCCAGATACCGCTGATGGTGGTGATCATCGTGCCAGCCATCGACGGGCTGAAGAAGGAATGGGGCGAGGCAGCCGCGACGCTGGGCGCGACCATGTCCCAGTACTGGCGCATGGTGGTCATTCCGGTGATCTGGCCGAGTTTCCTCGGCACCGTGATCCTGTTGTTCGCCAACGCCTTCGGCGCCATCGCCACCGCCTATGCGCTGACCGGCTCGTCGCTCAACATCGTGCCGATCCTGCTTTATGCACAGATCCGTGGAGATGTGCTGCACAATGCCCATCTCGGCTATGCCATCGCCTTCGGCATGATCGTCATCACCGGTCTTGCCAATGTGTTCTACATCTGGTTCCGGACCCGTTCCGAGAGGTGGCTGAAATGAAGTCGGGAAAGTTCTGGGCCTGGCTCGTCTTCGCTCTTGGCGCGGCCTACTTTTTCATCCCGCTGATCGCGACCGTGGAGTTCTCGATGCGCATGCGGCGCGGGGAGTACTCCTTCGACGCCTACAAGGTCGTGTTGGGCGACGCCCGTTTCCAGGCCACCTTCGGCTATTCGGTACTGGCCGCCGTTTTCACCATCATTCTCGGTGTGCTGATCGTGGTGCCCGCCGCTTATTGGATCCGGCTTCGGCTGCAGCAATTGCGGCCGATCGTCGAGTTCATTACCCTGCTGCCGCTGGTTATCCCAGCCATCGTCATCGTCTTCGGCTACATCAGAATGTACGGGTCGAATTCGCCGCTGCCGTTTCTGGCGACCGATACAGGCACCAATGCCTTGTTGGTCATCGGCTATGCGACACTGGCGCTGCCCTATATGTATCGCGCCGTCGACACCGGGCTTCGCACAATCGACGTGCGCACTTTGACGGAAGCGGCCCAGATCCTTGGGGCTGGCTGGGGCACCATCATCACCCGTGTCATCCTGCCCAACGTGCTGATCGCGGTGCTCTCGGGCGCCTTCCTCACCTTCGCCATCGTCATCGGCGAATTCACCATGGCCAGCCTGCTCAACCGGCCTGCCTTCGGCCCTTATCTGCAGAATATTGGTGCCAACCGCGCCTATGAGCCGGCGGCACTTGCCATCATCGCCTTCGCCATCACCTGGGGCTGCATGTCGCTGATCCAGATACTGTCCCGCTTCGCGCCGAGATCCGCGAACCGTCCCAACTGATCGAAAAGTACTGATCGAAAGAAGAACGCCATGGCCGACCCCTTCCTCTCCATCCAGCACGTTCGAAAATCCTTCGGCGCCACCACGGTCGTGGAGGATTTCAATCTTGACGTCGAGCGTGGTGAATTCGTCTCCTTCCTCGGTCCGTCCGGTTGCGGCAAGACCACCGTGTTGCGCATGGTCGCCGGTTTCGAGGAGCCGAGCGCGGGCACGATCGTCGTCGGCGGCAAGGACATTACGAGGCTGAAGCCCAACCAGCGCAATGTCGGCATGGTGTTCCAGGCCTATGCGCTGTTCCCGAACCTGACCGTGGCGCAGAATATCGGCTTCGGCCTGAAGGTCGCCGGCATGCCGAGGGCCGATATCGATGCCCGCGTCGCCGAGATGCTCGGCATCATCAAGCTGCCGCAGATGGCGGATCGCTATCCCTACCAGCTCTCGGGCGGCCAGCAGCAACGCATCGCGCTGGCCCGCGCCATCGCGCCGAAGCCGAAGCTCTTGCTGCTCGACGAGCCGCTGTCGGCGCTCGATGCCAAGGTGCGTGTGTCGCTGCGCGAGGAAATCCGCTCGATCCAGAAGAAGCTCGGCATCACAACCATTTTCGTGACGCACGACCAGGAAGAGGCGCTGTCGATCTCCGACCGCATCGCCGTCATGTATGGCGGGAAGGCCGAGCAGGTCGGCACGCCGTTCGAGATCTACAACCGCCCGGCGACCAAGTTTGTCGCCAATTTCGTCGGCACGCTGAACGTGCTGGAAGGCACCGTCACCGATGCGGCTGCAGGCACGGTGCGGGTCAATTCCGAACAGGTCTCGCTTAAGGGCAAGCTCAACGGTTCCAAGTCAGGCGACACGCTGTCGCTGGCGTTGCGGCCTGAGGCAATCTCGCTCGGACGACAGCCCGGCCGCGATTCCAGCCTTTCGGGAGAGATATCCGAGGTGCATTTCCTCGGCTCGGTCATCCGGGTTCGTGTCGGCATCGGCGGCAACACGGTCTCGCTCGACACCTTCAACAGCCCGGCGACACCGCCCCCCGCAGTCGGTGAAAAGGCCGAGATCTCGTTCTCGTCGAGCGATATGCTGGTGCTTCACTAGGCTGATGCGCTTGTTCAAAATGAATGGCTGCATCCCGGTCTGCGAAGACGGGAGGATGCTTCCGTCCGCGTGGCATGGGCTGCAATGCAGGGTTTAAGCGAGCCCTCTATCGGTGATTTCGATGTCAGTGCGGTCGGCGCATTTGTCGATTTGGCAGGGCATCGGCGGAAGGCAATTCGAGGCATATTCCCATCGGCTCGAGCTTGCTGGCCAATCAACAGTTTCCAGCCGCTTTGCCACTGCCAGCGTCTCGCTTCCCGGCTATAACAGGCCATGGCGCTTTTCGAACTGACACTCGTTCTGCTGTTGATCGCCGTTGCGCTGACGGCGCTGTCGCGGCGCGTGCAGGTTCCCTATCCCTCTTTGCTGGCGCTGGCAGGGGTGGCCATCGCCTTCGTGCCTGGCGTCCCGACCATAGAGATCGATCCGGAACTGGCGCTAGCCCTGTTCATCGCGCCGGTGCTGCTCGATGCCGCCTATGATACCTCGCTGCGCGATCTCAACCGCTACAGGGTGCCGCTTGTGCTGCTGGCGCTTGGCGCCGTCCTTTTCACGACAGCGACGGTTGCGCTGGCCGGCTGGGCGATGGCAGGCCTGCCGATCGCCGCAGCCATAGCGCTTGGCGCCATCGTGGCGCCGCCCGATGCGGTTGCGGCATCGGCCGTGCTTGGCCAGTTCAAGGTGCCGCACCGCATCACTGCCATTCTGCAGGGCGAGAGCCTGCTCAACGACGCCACCGCGTTGCTGATTTACCGGATGGCGATTTCGGCGGCAGCAGGTTCCATTCTGCTGAGCAGCGCCGTTCCGATGATCCTGCTGTCCACGCTCGGCAGTCTTGCGGCCGGCTACCTGCTTGGCCGGGTGTCTCTGATAACGCTGGGCCGGATCGAGGACCCGGCGAGCGGCACCGTGGTGCAATTTGCCGGCACATTCGGGGTCTGGATCCTGGCCGACAGGATCGGACTGTCGGCCATCATCACCATAGTCGTCTATGCCATGACGATCGCCCGCACCGCGCCGCGCCGCATGCCGGCCAGAAACCGCATCAGCTCTTATTCGGTCTGGGAAACGGCGGTGTTCGTGCTCAATGTCCTGGCTTTCGTGCTGATGGGCCTGCAGGCGCGTACGATCGTCGGCCGGCTTGCCGGGCAGGGGCAAACCGATGTGTTCGTCCTGGCCGGAACAGTGCTTGCCATCGTCATCGTTTCACGCCTCATCTGGGTGCTGGGGTGCGGCGCGATCATCAGGTGGTTTGGCCGCTTCGGCGTAGCTGATCGTCAGCGTGACGCTCCGTCGTTTCGTGGCGGCGTGCTGATCGGCTGGTGCGGGATGCGCGGTTTGGTGACGCTTGCGGCGGCATTCGCCCTGCCGGCTGAATTCCCGGCCCGCGACCCGATCGTGCTCGCTGCCTTCACGGTCGTGCTCGGCACGCTGGTGCTGCAAGGCATGAGCCTGAAGCCGCTGCTGCGCCTGCTAAATCTCGACCCTGACGAAACGGTCGACCGCGAGGTTGCGCAGGCACGCGTCGTGGTCATGCAGGCCGCGCTCGACATATTGAGCGGCAAGACATCGGACGCGGCGGCCGCGGTGCGCGAGCAATATGCCGCTCAACGCAAGATCGCCAAAAATCCCGACGATGCCCAGGCAGCGACCGAATATGACCGCTTGCGTCTTTATGCGATCAAGAGCCAGCGCGACGCGCTGGAGGAATTGCGCCGCAATGGGACGATCGGCGACGAAGCCTATCATCGCCTTGAGGAAGAGATCGACTGGACCGAACTGGCGGCGTCGCCACCCGGCCGGTTCCAGCCGCTGAATACTTAAGGCATCGCACGCCGTTTTCCGGCGCACGGAAGATACCGAAGTGCTTCGGAATCGGTGCATGATCCCGGTGAAGGGCAAGGCTGGTCCAAGCCACATCCATTCTCCTGCACATTGCAACCGTGGCATCGAACCGCTACTGCCAACCCGAAATTGAGCCGGATACGCAATGAAGCTGGTCAGCTACAACATCCAGTACGGGTTCGGCGGCGATGGCCGCTACGATCTTTCGCGCGCCGCGCGCATCGTTGCCGGCGCCGACATCATTGCGCTGCAAGAGGTCGAGCGGCACTGGCAGCGCAGCAATTTCGACGACCAGCCGGAGCTGCTTTCCCGTCTGCTACCGGATTATCATTGGGTCTACGGCCCGGCCTTCGACATGGATGCCAGCGAAAGGCGCGACGGCCGTCTGATCAACCGGCGCCGCCAGTTCGGCACCATGGTGCTGTCGAAACTGCCGATCGTCTGGTCGCGGCTGCATGCGCTGCCGATGCGCCGTACGCAGCGGCCGCTCAACACCCGCAATGCAGCACTTGAATGCATGATCCGCACCCCGGCAGGGCCGGTGCGGGTGCTGTCGCTGCATCTCGCCCATATCGCGGCCGAGGAGCGGCTGGAGCAGATCGACTATCTCCTGGCCGAGCATCGCCGGGCACCGTCCGATGGCGGGCCGTGGAGCGGCGTCGACGACGAGCCCACGCGCAACTGGACCAGCGGCGAAGCGGAGCCGGAAAACCCGCTGGCGGCGATCTGGATGGGTGACTTCAACATGGAGCCGGGCAGCGCCGAATATCGCCGCATCGTCGGCAGCACGCCCTACCATCGGGGTGCCGCCTATCTTGACGGTTTCGTCGATGCCGCCGCCGTTGCCGGGGAGCCGGTTCCGGACTTCCACACCCATGTGAAGACCATCGACGGCAAGCTGGCAAAGCGCCGGCTCGACCATTGTTTCGTCGGCGGCATGTTCGCCGGGCGGGTGCGTTCGATCAGTGCCGACATCGGCGAGGTTGCGTCGGATCATTTTCCGCTGCGGGTCGACATCGACCTGGAAACGCCCGGAATTGCCACATGACGCTTTTCGTCTTCTTCGCAGTGCTTGCCGCCGCCGCCATGCACGCGATCTGGAACGCGCTGGTCAAGGTCCATCTCGACCGCTTCCTGTCGATCACGCTGATGACGCTCGGCATGGGCGCTGCGGCCCTCGTGGTGCTGCCTTTCGTCGAGGTGCCGAAGGCGGAAGTGTGGCCCTACATCATCGCCTCGGTCATTTTCCACATGGGCTACCGGACGTTCCTGATCGGCGCCTACAAGGCCGGCGATTTCGCACAGACCTATCCGCTGGCGCGGGGCACAGCACCTCTGCTCTCGGCCTTTGGAGGCATGTTCGTCGTTGCCGAAATCCCCGGCCCGTTCGCCATGCTCGGCATCTTCCTGTTGTCGGCCGGCACGCTGGTGATGTCGTTTCGCGGCGGCGCGCATCTGGAGAAGCTCAATCTGCGCGCGGTCGGCTTCGCGCTGGGCACCTCTATCTTCATCGCCAGCTACACGCTGTCCGACGGTAGCGGCGCGCGGCTGGCGGCAACCGCGCAGAGCTATGCAGCCTGGCTGTTCATCTGCGATGCTTTTGGCGCCTTGGTGCTGTGCCTCATCTTCCGCGGGCCGAAGGCGCTGCCGGTGCTGGCGCGCGACTGGAAGGCAGGGCTGTTCACCGGCGTGCTCAGCGGTGCCGCCTACTGGATCGTCATGTGGGCGATGACCAAGGCGCCGATCGCTTCGGTGGCATCGCTGCGTGAAACCTCGATCCTGTTTGCCATGATGATCTCGGTCTTCGCTCTCGGCGAAAAAATGACCGGCTGGCGCGGTGCTGCCGCGCTCAGCATCGTGGCCGGCGTCGTCGCGCTGAGGCTTGGTTAGGCGCCGCTCAGGTCAGGACCGTCATCACCTGGCCACGTCGTTCCGGGCTGAAGCGGATGACGATGATGATGCAGACGGCGACCACGCCTGCGAACAGCGCCAGGGCATAGCCATAGCTGCCTCCGGCGCTTTCAGCGATTCCTGCTTGATAGGGGCCGCCATAGGACGCGGCGAGATTGCCCGCCTGATAGATAAAGCCGGGCAAGGTCGCCCGCACCGCGCCGGGCGAAAGCTCGTTGAGGTGCACGGGGATGACGCCCCAGGCACCCTGGACCGCGACCTGCATGACGAAGGCGCCGATGGCGAGCATGAACGGCGTGGTCGAGTAGGCCCATAGCGGGATGGACGGCAAGGCGATCAGGCATGCCAGCGTGATGGCGTTGACGCGGCCGATCTTCTCCGACAGCGCGCCGAATGCCAGGCCACCGACGATGGCGCCGATATTGGCAACGATGGTGATCCAGCTCACTGTGTGCGGATCAAAGCCATGCTGCTTCTTCAGGAAGGTCGGATAAAGATCCTGCGTGCCATGGCTGAAGAAATTGAAGAACATCATCAGCACGACGGCATAGAGCGCGACGCCCCAGTGTTTCTGCAGGGTTTCCCACATGCCCGGTCTCGCGGTCTTCTGCGCTTCGACGAAGGCCGGCGATTCCGGCACATGCGAGCGGATGAAGAGCACGATCAGCGCCGGCACGAAGCTGAGCAGGAACATGGCACGCCAGCCGATCGTGTAGCCGCCGATCGTCTGCTGATAGAGCAGACCATAGACCACCGCCGCCAGCAGATAGCCGGCCGGATAGCCGCATTGCAGGATGCCGGAGACCATGCCGCGTGCGCTCGGCGGAATGGACTCCATGGCCAGCGAACTGCCAAGCCCCCATTCGCCGCCCATGGCGATGCCGAACAAAGCACGCAGGGCGAGGAACATGCCGAGATTGGGCGAGAAGGCGGCCAGCGCGCCAATCACCGAATAGCTGACGATGTTGAGCATGAGGATCGGCTTGCGCCCGTATTTGTCGGCAAGCATGCCGAAGAAGAACGCGCCGATGAAGCGTGTCGCCAAGGTCAGGAACAGCGCCTTGGAGACCGCGGGCACGTCGGCGTGGAATTCGGTCGCGATATCGGTGAGCAGGAATGTCAGAAGGAAGAAATCGAAAGCATCGAGCGTCCAGCCCAGGAATGAGGCAAGGACGGTCTTCTTCTGCTGCGAATTAAGGGGCAAATCTTCCTCCATCATCATCGATGGGGGGAATTATCGGCCAGTTCAGGGAAGACCGGTGGTCACGTTTTCGCGTGGCTCATTTGATCGAACGCCCGCAGGAATGGCGGAAGGTGCGATGAGACCGACCGGTGCCATCTGTCGATGAACTCGATCGTGGCTTGAGGGTAGGTTTAGATTTCGAGATCAAACACCAGCAGTCCGTCCGTGCCGCCTTCCAGGGCAGCGACCAGGCGCGCGCCGGCGCGCTGGTGCGCTTCATGCACAAGATAGGCATCGCGCGCGGCAGCATCGCGGAAATCGATGGTGAAGCCGTGGGTGAAGCCGCGTGCGAACGGCTCCGGGCTGACATTGGCGCTGAATTTTACTGCGTCCATGCCGTCGATCACCTGTCGCAGCGCCTCGAGATCGGCATGGATCGCCGTGCGCTCGGTGGCGTCGACATCGTTGCGCAGCTTGACGAAAACACAGTGCCTGATCATGTCTTACTCCTCAGTGGCTAAGCAGCCCGGTTTCCGGAAAACACCGCCGGCGGCAGCGGCTCGCGGCCAAGGACCAGGTCGGCGCCCTTTTCACCGACCATGATGGTCGGCGCATTGGTGTTGGATGAAGGCACGCGCGGCATCACCGAGGCGTCGCAGACGCGCAGGCCCTCGATGCCGCGCAGCCGCAGATCCGGCGTCACGACAGCCATATCATCATGGCCCATGCGGCAGGTGCCGACCGGATGGTGGTCGGTCTTGGAACTGCGGCAGGCATAGTCGAACAGCTCGTCGTCGCTGGCGAGTGACGGGCCGGGCAGCACCTCGCGCAGCACGTAAGGGGCAAGCGCCTTCTGCCGCATGATCTCGCGGGCCAGCCGCAGCCCCTTGATCGACATGGCGCGGTCATAGGGATCGGACCAATAGTTCGGATCGATCAGCGGGTGGTCGGCCGGGTCGGCACTCTTCAGCCGCACCGTGCCGCGCGAACGCGGACGCAGGAAAGCCGAGTTCAGGGTGACGCCAGGGTTTTTCAGCTTCTCGACGCCGGCTTCGATGCCGGAACCCAAGCCGAGATGAAACTGGATGTCGGGCGAGGCGGCGGTCGGGTCGGCGTACCAGAAGCCGCCGGTCTCGAACAGGCTGGAGGCCACCGGCCCTTTCTTCAGCAGCAGATACTGCAGGCCGGCCCAGGCCGTGCGGTGCAGCTTGGCGTAGTTGTCATAGGTGTGATCGCCCGTACATTCGGCGATGACGAACAGATCAAGATGGTCCTGCATGTTGGAGCCGACGCCGGGCAGGTCGTGCACCGGCGTGACGCCGACCGACTTCAGATGGTCGGCGGGGCCGATGCCCGACTGCATCAAGAGTTTCGGCGAGCCGATGGCGCCGGACGAGACGATCACCTCGCGCTCGGCGCGAAGGATTTTCTTCTCGCCGCCCGGTCTGTCGACAATTTCGACGCCGATGGCGCGGCCCTTCTGGACGACGATGCGCGTCACCAGCACATCGGTTCGGACGGTCAGGTTCTTGCGGGCGCGGATCGGCCTCAAATAGGCGACTGAAGCGGACGAGCGCCGGGCATCCTTCTGGGTTAGCTGGTAATAGCCGACGCCTTCTTGGGCAGCGCCGTTGAAGTCCGGGTTGAAGGGGATGCCCATCTGCTGCCCGGCACGGAAATAGGCCTCGCAGATCGGCAGCGGCGCAATCGGGTTCGAGACGCCGAGCGGGCCCTGGTCACCGTGAAAATCGTTGGCGTAGCGCTGGTTGTTCTCAGCGCGCTTGAAATAGGGCAATACATCGCGATAGCCCCAGCCGGCGAGGCCTTCTTCCTTCTCCCAGTCGTCGTAGTCGCGGGCGTTGCCGCGCGTGTAGATCTGGGCATTGATGGACGAGCCGCCGCCGACCACCTTAGCCTGCGTGTACCAGAAGACGCGGTCCTTCATATGACTCTGCGGCACGGTCGACCAGCCCCAGGAAGCAATACCCTTGGTCATCTTGGCAAAGCCGGCAGGCATGTGGATATAGGGATGCCAGTCCTTGCCGCCGGCTTCCAGCAGCAGGACCGAATTTGCCGGATCCTCGCTCAATCGGTTGGCCAGAACGCAGCCGGCCGGACCGGCGCCCACGATGATGTAGTCGGTCATGACACTGTCCACTTATAGTCGCGGCACGGAGAGGGCGCCATCGACATTGATGATCGAGCCGGTCGAAAAGCCGAGCCTGCCGCCGGCGAGCGTCGCCACCACCGCACCGATGTCCGATGCTTCGCCCCAGCGTTTGGCCGGCACCAGTCCACTGTCGATGAGGGCATCGTATTTGGCGGTCACGCCTGAAGTCATGTCGGTGCGGATGATGCCGGGCCGCACCTCGAACACGCCGATGTTTTCGGGCGCCAACCGCAGCGCCAGGTTCTTCACCCACATCGAAAGCCCGGCTTTCGAGATGCAGTAATCCGGTCGCTCCGACGATGCCATTTCGGCGCTGACCGAGGTGATGGTGATGATCGACCTCTGGTGATCGCCTGGCGCAGCCAGCATCGCCTTGGCGACGGCCTGGCCGAGGAAGACGGTGCCGCGCAGATTGATGCCCAGCGTGCGGTCGAAATTCTCCGGCTTGAGGTCCAAGAGGTCACCGCGCACCACGGCGCCGATGCCGGCATTGTTGACCAGGCAGTCGATACGGCCGAAGGCGCGCATCGCGGCATCGACAAGTGCGGTGTGGCTGGCGAGATCGGCGATGTCGCAACGGACATAGGCGAACTTCGCGCCACGCTTGGTGATGTCGGTGGCAAGTCCATCAGCGGCTGTTTCGGCAAGATCTGCGATCAGAATATCGAAGCCGACATCCGCCAACGCCTGGGCGCAGGCAAGGCCGATGCCGCGCGCGCCGCCGGTGACGATGGCGGAGGGGCGGGTCATGCGGCGAGGTCCGTCTTGCGGATGTGGTCCGCGACGCGGAGCGCCTGCGCGGCGATCGACAATGCCGGATTGACCGCCGCCGAGTTCGGAAGGAAACTACCATCGACAACGAACAGGTTCCGGTGATCGAAGGAGCGGCAGAACGGATCGAGCGCCGCCGTCGCCGGATCGTCCCCCATCTTTATCGTGCCGCATTGGTGCGACGGCGTGCGCTTGTCGAAGGGGCGTGAGAGAACGATGGGATAACCGCAGGCGCGGAAATTCTCGCGCATCACCTTGGTCAGCCCGTCGAGCGACTGCATGTTGGAGCGCCGCCATTGCATGACGATGTCCTTGCCGTCGACCATGATGCGGCTTTCCGGATCGGGCAAATCCTCGCACATCAGGTACCAGTCGACGGCATGGCCGGCCATGAAATCGAGCGCGAATTTCGGTGTATACTTGACGTTGGCCTGCAGCATGTTGCCGTCGATCTTGCCGAGAAGCTGGACGTTGCCGAGCGGCTTGCCGCCCTTGCCGTCGGACAGGTAATAGTCGTTCAGCATCAAAGTCTTCTGGTAGACGGCATCGTTGCGGCGGCGCGGGTCGATCGCCAGCATGGCGCTTGAATTGTGGTTCATGAAATTGCGGCCGACCTGGTCGGAGCGGTTGGCTAGGCCTTTGCCATCTCCCTTGCTGTTGTTGGGCGAGGGCGAGCGCAGCAGGATGACGGCGGAATTGACCGCGCCGGCGGAGAGGATGACCAGCTTCGGCGACACCTTCTTCAGTTCGCCGTTCTGGCGATAGTGAATCGCGGCGATGGTTTTGCCATTCGCCGAGGCTTCGAGATATTCAACATAGGCGCCAGTCTCGAGCCGAATGTTCTGGTCGGTCAGCGCCGCCGTCAGCGGTCCGGTCTGCGCATCGACCTTGCCCTGACCGGTGTTGGGAAACGCGTCCCAGCCGGTCTTGCCCTCCTTCAGCCAGGTTTCGATGTCGACACCGAGCGGCAGCGAGGCGGGATGCAGGCCGAGCCCCTTAAGTTCGGCGCGGGCGCGGGCGATCGGTGCCTCGTCGGGCACCGGCTTATAGGCGTAGGGGACCGAATGGAACGGCTCGGTCGGATCTTCGCCCAGCGTGCCGCGCACGCGAAACAGCTGTTCGGCTTTCGAATACCAGGGCTCGAACTCGTCATAGGAAAACGGCCAGGCCGGCGAGACGCCGCCGAAATGCTCCATGGCGGCAAAATCCTCTTTGCGGTAGCGGATCAGCACCGCGCCGTAGAATTTCGAATTGCCGCCGACATAGTAGTAATTTCCCGGATTGAAGGCGGCACCGCCGGCTTCGCGCCACATCTCCTTCGGCCGATAATGGCCATCGACGAAGATCGAGCGCGTGTCACGTGTGTGCGGCGTCGCCGGCAAAGGCTCGCCGCGCTCCAGCATCAGGATCGAGGCGCCGCTGCCGGCAAGGCCGGAGGCGATCGTGGCGCCGCCAATGCCGGAGCCGATGATGACGATGTCCGGATTTGTCATGGCCTAAATCGCGCCCGACGCGCTTTAGTTTTTTGTTTTGATTGCATGTCGTTGCCCCAAAACCGGATCCACTTTTGGGCGACATACATTAGCGAATACGGGTCTCGGTCGCCGGATCGAAGAACACCGCCTTGGTCAGGTTGAAGGCGAGCGGCGTGTTGGTGCCCGGCTGGATGTTGGCATCGGCGCGCAGCCGCGCCACCACGCCCTTGCCGCCGAGATTGGTGACGGCGAAGGTATCCGAGCCGGCCGGTTCGACGACCTCGATGTGACAGTCGGCGGTTGCGATGTGCGAGGCGTTGCGCTCGGCACCTTCCGGATCGGTCAGGGCTTCGGGGCGGACACCGAAGATAATCGGCTTGCCCTGGAATGCCGACAGGCCCGCCGGCGCATTCGCCATCGGCAGCGAGATCGGCTCGCGCGCCTCGCGCTGCAGCACGACCGACAGCGCATTGCCTGACGTGCCGATGGTCGCCGGGATCAGGTTCATCGCCGGCGAGCCCATGAAATCGGCGACGAAGAGATTGCTCGGGTTGTTGTAGATCTCGGCCGGGGTGCCGAACTGCTGCACCTCGCCATCCCGCATGACCGCGATCTTGGTGGCCAGCGTCATCGCCTCGATCTGGTCGTGCGTGACGTAGACGATGGTGGTGCCGGTGGTGGCGTGCAGGCGCTTGATTTCGATGCGCATGTCGACGCGCAGCTTGGCGTCGAGGTTGGACAATGGCTCGTCGAAAAGGAACAGTTTTGGGTCGCGCACCAGCGCCCGGCCCATGGCGACGCGCTGGCGCTGGCCGCCCGAAAGCTGGCTCGGCTTGCGCTGCAAGAGGTGGCCGATCTGCAGCACCTTGGCCACCTTGTCGATGGCCTTCTGGCGCTCCGCCGCCGGCACGCCGCGCATCTCCATGCCGAACGAGATGTTTCCGGCCACCGTCATGTTCGGGTAGAGCGCATAGCTCTGGAACACCATGGCGATGTCGCGCTTGGAGGGGTGCAGATCGTTGATGGTGCGGCCGTCGACACGGATTTCGCCAGACGTGATCGTCTCCAGGCCGGCGATGGTGTTGAGCAAGGTCGACTTGCCGCAGCCGGAAGGGCCGACCAGCACCAGGAAGCCGCCTTTCTCGAGTTCGACATCGATCCCTTTGAGGATCTCGACCTGGCCGAAGCGCTTTCTCAGACCATCAATTTCCAGAAAAGCCATCAGATCATCCTTTGACGGCGCCAGCCATGAGACCACGCACGAAGTAGCGGCCGGCGAGCACATAGACGAGAAGGGTGGGCAGTGCCGCGATCATCGCGGCGGCCATGTTGACGTTGTATTCGACGACGCCGGTCGAGGTGTTGACGACGTTGTTGAGCGCCACCGTCATCGGCATCGCGTCGCCGGTGCCGGCGTAAGCCGAGGCGAACAGGAAGTCGTTCCAGATGTTGGTGAACTGGTAGATCACCGTGACGACGAAGATCGGCATTGAATTCGGCAGCATGATGCGCCGGAAGATCTGGAAGAAGGAGGCGCCGTCGACCTGTGCCGCCTTGACCAGTTCGGTCGGGAACGCCTCATAGTAGTTGCGGAAGAACAGCGTGGTGAAGCCGATGCCGTAGACGACGTGGACGAAGACGAGGTTGACCGTCGGGTTGCCGAGGCCAAAGCTGGTTCCCGTTGCATTCTGCAGCGTGACGCCGAAGCGGCCGAGACTGCCGAGGATGGTCGCCATCGGCAGCAGCACCGACTGGAACGGGATGAAGCAGGCGAACAGCATCAGCCCGAACACCAGCGTTGCCCCGCGAAAACGCCACTTGGTCAGCACGTAGCCGTTGAGCGCGCCGAGCATCGTCGAGATCAGGACGGCCGGGACCACCATCTTGATAGAGTTCCAGAAATAGCCCTTGATGCCGGCGCAGGTGAGGCCGACGCAGGTCTCGCCCCAAGCCTTCAGCCACGGATCGAAGGTCGGCGCCCTGGGCAGCGCCAGCATGTTGCCGTTCTGGATCTCGTCCATGGTCTTGAACGAGGTCACCAGCATGACGAACAGCGGCATCAGATAAAATAGCGCAAACAGCGCCAGCAGCCCGTAGATGACGATGCGGTTGATAACCTTGACGTTGACGCCGCCGGAGGCTTGGCGGGCGGGAGTGGTGACGGCGCTCATCGCGGCTTCTCCCGCAGTTCCGAATAGAGATAGGGCACGATGATGGCGACGATGGTCATCAGCATGATCACGGCGCTGGCCGAGCCGACGGCCATTTCGTTGCGCTTGAACGTGTACTCATACATGAAGTTGGATGGCAGCCAGGCCGAGCCGCCGGGGCCGCCGCTGGTCAGCGCCACGACCAGATCGTAGGACTTGATGGCGAGGTGCGCGAGCACGATGAAGGCCGACAGGAAGATCGGCCGCAGCAGCGGGATGACGATGCGGCGGTAGAGCTGGAAGGTGGTGGCGCCGTCGATCTGCGCCGCCTTCATGATCTCGCCGTCGATGCCGCGCAGGCCGGCCAGGAACATCGCCATGATGAAGCCGGAGGCCTGCCAGACGCCGGCAATGACCACCGTGTAGATGACGAAATCCTTGTTCTTGATCCAGTCGAAATGGAAGCTCGTCCAGCCCCATTGATGCAAGGTCTGCTCGAGGCCGAGGCCGGGATCGAGGAACCATTTCCAGGCGACGCCGGTGACGATGAAGGACAGCGCCATCGGGTAGAGATAGATCGGCCTCAGCACGCCTTCGCCGCGGATCTTCTGGTCGAGCAGGATGGCCAGGAACAGGCCGAGCGCCAGGCAGATGAAGATGTAGAGAAAGCCGAAGATGCCCATATTGGTGATCGACGTGTACCAGCTCGAGGGCGGGTCGGTGTCGAAGGTCCAGCCCCACAGTCGCTGATAGGCGCGCGAGCCGGTGATGACATAGGATGGGAAGGTCTTGGAATTGGTGAAGGACAAATAGATCGTCCACAGGATGAAGCCGTAGACGAAGACGATGGTGATGGCAAAGCTGGGCGCCAGCACGATCTTCGGCAATGCGTCCTGCAGGCGTGAGCGCACCGAGGCGCGTGGCCGCGCATGCTCCGGCGTCAGCTTGATCTGGCTTGTTGCTACCGTGCTCATGGGGCTCCTCCCGTCGACTCGCGGCCAACCAGCTTCGCGGATCTAAGTTCGCGGATCTGGGCCTTCCCCGCCGGAGCGGGGAAGGCGTTTTTGGCGCGTCGCGCTTACTTGGCGTCGTCGATCGCCTTGACCAGTTCGGTCACGGCCTCGTCCGAGGTCTTGATCTGACCATGGACGAACTTGGAGACGACATCCTTATAGGCATTGGCGACCGCCGGGGGCGCGCCATAGCCCTGGGCGAGCGAGCCGAACAGCGTGCCGCCTTCGTTAGCTGCCTTCAGGTCGGCGATGCCCTTCTTGCCGCACGCGTCGAAGTCGGTGTCCGGAACGTCGGTACGGGCCGGAACCGAACCCTTGACGACGTTGAAGGCCGACTGGAAGCTCTTCGACAGGGTGGCGGTGGCCAGCGCGACCTGGGCGGCCTTGCGGTCGTCCGGAACATTGAACATGCCGAACATGTCGGAGTTGTAGATCACCGAGCCGTCGGTGCCCGGGAAGCGATAGCACAGGAAGTCGGTGCCCGGCGTTTTCTTGGCGGCGTTGAACTCGCCCTTGGCCCAGTCGCCCATGACCTGCACAAGAGCATCGCCCTTGATGACCATGGCGGTGGCAAGGTTCCAGTCGCGGCCCGAGAAGTTCGGGTCGACATACGTGACGAGCTTGGCGAGGTTATCGAACGACTTCTTCATCGTGTCGGACTTCAGGGACTCGTCATCGAGGTCATTGAAGGCCTTCTTGTAGAACTCGGGTCCGCCGGTCGACAGCACGACGGAGTCAAACATGGTGGCTTCCTGCCAGTTCTGGCCGCCGAGAGCGAGCGGGATCACCCCTGCCGCCTTGGCCTTGTCGAGCAGGGCAACGAAGTCGTCGAAGGTCTTCGGCTCGGTGCCGCCGATCTTGTCCAGGACGGCCTTGTTGATCCACAGCCAGTTGACCGAGTGAACGTTGACCGGAGCCGCGACCCACTTGCCGTCATAGACCGAAAACTTCTGCAGGGCTGCCGGAACGGACTTGTCCCAGCCTTCCTTCTTCGCCGTTTCGGTCAGGTCGCCCATGACGCCGGCAGCGGCGTAGTCGAGCACGGTGTAGCCGAGCATCTGCGAGGCGGTCGGATAATTGCCGGCCGCGACCATCGCCTTAAGCGCGGTCATGGCGGCATCGCCGCCACCGCCGGCCACCGGCACGTCCTTCCAGGCATAGCCTTCCTTGGCCAGGTCGCCCTTGAGGACGTTGAGAGCAGCCGCTTCGCCGCCCGAGGTCCACCAATGCAGCATCTGGACTTCCTTGACGTCCTCGGCGTGGGCTGTGAAAGCCAGGCCCGACGCGAGAGCCGTTCCGATAAGCAGTTTGCGCAACATGTACTTCCTCCCTTGTTGCATTACACGACCGGCGGATGCCGCCGGGTTCTTCTCAACTCAGCCGACCCACCACCCGGTGCGCTGGCCGCGATGAAACTGGATTGTCTTTTCCTCGGTATAATCCTCGACGGCGCGTTTGCCGAGTTCGCGTCCGAGACCGGACTGCTTGTAGCCTCCGAAAGGCAGCTCGGGATAACCTTCCATGAACGTGTTCACCCAAACGGTTCCCGAACGCACCCCACGCGCCACCGACATGCAGGTGTCGATGCTGGCGCTCCACACGCCCGCCGACAAACCATAAGGCGTGTCGTTGGCGATGTGCAACGCCTTTTCAATCGATTCAAATGTCAGCACCGAGAGCACCGGGCCGAACACTTCCTCGCGGGCGATGGCCATCTCCTCGGTGACGTCGCGAATGATGGTGGGATCGAGATATTGGCCGACATTGGAGGCCAATTGCTTGCCTCCGCTGTAAACCTGGCTGCCGTCGCCTTCAGCGGCAGAAACATAGCCGGCCACCTTCTTCAGATGGTCGGACGAGATCATCGCGCCGACTTTGGTTTGGTCATCGAGCGGATCGCCGACCGTAACCCTGGCGGTAAGCGCCTTGACAGCGCTGAGAAAATCGTCGGCGATCGCCTCGTGCACGATCAGCCGGCTGCCGGCATTGCAGCACTCGCCGGCATTGAAGAAGCCGCCGAACACCGCCGCATCGGCGGCCGCTTCGAGGTCGGCGTCCGGGAAGACGACCTGACCGTTCTTGCCGCCGAGCTCCATCGAAACTTTCTTCAGCGATAGCGCGGCGGACGCCATGGTCATCTTGCCGACGCGGGTCGAGCCGGTGAACGAGACCATCTCGACCAGGGGATGGCTGACCATCGGCGCGCCGACGTCGGCGCCAAGCCCGGCCAGGATGTTGACGACGCCGGGGGGGAGGCCGGCCTGCAGCAGGATATCGCCGAGCACAAAGGTCGAGGCCGAGGTCATTTCGCTCGGCTTGACCACCGCCGTGCAGCCGGCGGCGAGCGCGAAGGGCAGTTTCTGGCTGACGATCAGGAACGGGAAATTCCACGGCGTGATGATCGAGACGACGCCGATCGGCTCGCGCAGCACGACGCCCAGCATGGCATCGCCGAGATTGGCATAGCTTTCGCCGTGCAGCGTGCGGGCGAGCGAGGCGGCGTAGCGCCAGATGTCGACGGCGCCGCCAATCTCACCGCGCGCCTGGGCGATCGGCTTGCCGGATTCCAGTGCATCGAGCCGGGCGATGTCTTCCAGCCGGCCCTCGATCAGGTCAGCCGCCTTGAGCAGGATCGCGGCACGCTCAGCTGCCTTCATGCGCGGCCATCGACCGGTCTCGAACGCCTTGTGGGCGGCCTGCACAGCGGCTTCCACTTCGGCCGCGCCGGCCTGCGCGTAGTGCGAGACGGTGAAGCCGTGGCCGGGGCTATTTCGAGCAATCGTGCGGCCGTCGCGGGCATCGACATGCTTGCCGTCGATCAGCAGTCTGTACGCTTTCGGTGCCGCAGCCGCCTCGGCCGGCATGGCGATCTTGAGGGGGGCGTTCATCTGTTTTCCTCTAGGATCTCGAAAAGGCTGGCTTCTGCTTGGCCTTGAAGGCATCGACGCCGGCCTTGAGATCTCCGGTCAGGGCGATGAAGCCGCTGGCCAGCGCTTCGGTGGCGGCGGCACTTTCCTCGCCTTCGGCGACCGCGATCATCAGCTTGGCGGCTTCGGTCGCCAGCGGGCCGCGCTCGGCGATCTTTTCCGCCCACGCCCTTGCTTCGTCGTATGCCTTGCCAGTCGCGACCACCCGGTCGACGATGCCCAGAGCGAGTGCCTCGGGGGCGAGAAAGATCTCGCCGCCGAGCGCCATGCGGCGCACCGTCTGCGCGCCGAAGCGGCGCACGGCGCGCTGCGTGCCTGACCAGCCGGGCACGACACCGATCGAAGTTTCAGGGAAGCCCAGTTTCACTTGTGTTTCCGCCACGCGGAAGTCGCAAGCCACAGCCAACTCCAGGCCGCCGCCCAGCGCATGGCCGGACAGGACGGCGATGGTCGGCTGCCGCAGCCGCGCCAAGCGGTCGAAGACGCGGTGGCCATAGCGCACCCATTGCACCTGGAAATCGGCGGCACTCATCCGCGCCCACGCCTCGACATCGCCGCCGGCGCAGAAGCCCTTGCCTTCGCCACGGATGAGCACGACGCGCACGCCGTCGGCCGCTTCCGCTTCGTCGAGCGCTGTTTCGAGCGCGCGAAGCATGGGGATATCCAGTGCGTTGAATTTCTCCGGCCGGCGCAGCGTGACGATGCCGAGGGCGCCATCCTGTTTGAAGGTGACGAGAGGCTCAGCCATGCGCGCCTCCGAGCGAGGCGCCGCCATTCAGTGACAGGCCTATCGGTTGCTCCTGATAGAGGGCTGCCGGTGTCGTCTTGAGGTCCTTGGCAACGCCCAACGGGATTTCCGACTGCGCCAGCACATCGCGCTGTAGATCGATGCCGGGTGCGAGTTCTGTGACGACCAGGCCCTCCGGCGTGAGCCTCATCACGCAGCGCTCGGTGACATAGGTGATGTCCTGCCCCTGCGCGACCGCGCGCTTCCCCGAAAACGAGATGTGCTCGACCTCGTTGACCACCTTCTTGACCTTGCCCTCCTGCTCGATGCGGATACCGCCATCGGCCAGAGACAGCTTGGCGCCGGCGTTGAAGAAGCCGGAGAAGACGATCTTCCTCGCCCGTGCGGTGATGTCGACAAAGCCGCCGGCGCCGGCGGTGACATGCGGGCGCGCCGAAAGCTTCGAGACATTGACCGAGCCATGGCGATCGATCTGCAGGAAGGACAGCAGCGAAGCGTCGAAGCCGCCGGCCTGGAAATAGACGAACTGGTGCGGCGAGGGCATGAAGGCGTCGGCGTTCGACGAACAGCCGAATTTGAAGTCGAGCAGCGGCACGCCGCCGACCGCGCCCTGTTCGATCACCCAGGTAATCTTGCCGTGCTGTCCTTCCTCGAGAAGGATGCGAGGGACATTGGCGGAAATGCCGAAGCCGATGTTGACGGCCATGCCGTCGCGCAACTCCATGGCGACGCGGCGCGCGATCACTTTCTGGACGTTCATCTCCGGCGTGCGGAAGCTCGACAGCGGCCGGAAGATTTCTCCGGAGATGGCCGGGTCATAGGGTGTCAGCGTCGTCTGCAACTGGTCGGGCGCGACGACGATATGGTCGACCAGGACGCCCGGCACGCGCACGTCATGCGGTTTCAGCGTACCGTTTTCAACGACACGCTTGACCTGCGCGATGACGATGCCGCCATTGTTGCGAGCGGCGAGCGCCTGTTCGAGGCCGCCGAGATAGGCGCCCTCATGCTCGTAGGTGAGGTTGCCGCGCTCGTCGGCTGACGTGGCGCGGATGATCGAGACCTGCGGCACGATGGAGCGGAAATAGAGCCATTCCTCGCCGTCGAACTGCTGCACCGAAACGATCGGCTCGCTGGCGGCGGCGTTCATGGCGCAGCCCTGGTGGCGCGGGTCGGCGAAGGTGTCGAGACCGACCTTGGTCAGCACGCCCGGCCGCTTGGCGGCCGCTTCGCGGTGCATGTCGAACAGGATGCCGGACGGCACGTTGTAGGCGGCGACCGAATTGTCGCCGATCATCTTCCAGATCTGCGGCGGTTCGGAAGAGGAGGGGCCGGACGGGTAGGAGCCGCACAAAGTACGCTTCAGCAGGCCGGGCTTGGCCAGATGGTCGATGCCTTTGATGCCGTACATGTCGCCGGCGGCGATCGGGTGAAGTGTGGTGATATTTTTTGGGTGGCCTTCCCCATCGAAGCGTTCGCCGATCGCGGCAAGCACCGCGTCCGGACAGCCGAGACCGCTCGACGACGACACGGATACGACCATGCCGTCCTTGATCAGGCCCGCCGCCTGCGCTGCCGAAACGACCTTGCTCAATTCATGCTCCCCGAACCGGCCGTCCTGTTTCGGGTGCGGCGATCCGGGCCACAGCTTTCCCTGACGACCAGATTGACCGCGCCGATATGGTCCTCGGCGCGTGTGGTGCGCGACTGGATCATTTTCAGCATGACATGGGCGGCGCGTTCGCCGAGGCCGGCCGAGTCCACCGCGACGCTGGTCAGCGCCGGCATGTAATGCTCGGCCTCGGCCACGTCGTCGAAACCGACGATGGCGAAATCAGTTCCCGGCTCAAGCCTACGCTTGCGCAGCGCCAGCATGGCGCCAAAGGCGACGGCGTCGTTGAAGCAGAGCGCCGCGGTCGGCGGCTCAGCCATAGCGAGAGCGGTTTCCAGGCACGCTATACCACCTCTGCGGCTGGTCTCGCCCTCGACGACAAGTGCGTCGCGGGCGGCGATGCCCTGCGTCTCGCAGGCTTCGCGAAATCCGCCAAGCCGCTCGTGATAGACCACCAGGTCGGACGAGCCGCCGAAGAAGACCAGCCGGCGATGTCCCTTGCCGATCAGATGCGCGGTGGCGAGATAGGCGCCGCGATGATTGTCGGGCGCGATCACCGGGATGCGGCTCTCGGGAAGCCGGCGCATGGCGAAGACAACCGGCAGACCCGCCGTCTCGATCCGCCTGAAGGCGCCCGGCGTCGTGCCGCGAGCCGGCGAGACGATGAGACCGGCGACGCCTTGCTCCATCAGCGACTTCAGCACTTCTTCCTGGCGCACCGGATTTTCCGCCGTGTTGGCGATGAACGGCACGATGCCGGCCGACTGAAAGACGCGTTCCATGCCGACCGCCAGTTCGGCGAAGAAAGGATTGGTCAGATCGTTGATGACCATGCCGATGACGTTGGAGTGCGCCTTGCGCAGATTGGCGGCGCCGCGGTTGTAGACGTAACCGACATCCTCGATCGCCTTGCGCACCTTGCTCGCTGTTTCGGGCCGGATCAGTCCGCTGCCCTGGAGCACGAGCGATACCGTCGATTTGGACACGCCTGCTTCGCGGGCGATGTCGAATATCGTCGCCTTGGCCCGGTTGGCCATCCAGATGCATCCTCCTCGATTGCAGGCCCAAACTATTGGAACGTTCTAATCTCCGCTCCGCTCGTAAGTCAATCGGGATTTTCCCGCGCCTCGAACGCCGATTGTGCGTACTCAAATGGCTTGCTCCACAAGGATTTGTGTTGCAATGCAGCATTCTTCCTGCCGTGGAGCCCGAATCTTAAAGGTTCTTGATTTATTGGAACGTTCCATTTAGTAGCGTTGCGAAGGGAGAGATGGATGGACATTTCCTTGCCTGGTGAAGGTGGCGGCAGCACCCGCTACACGCTGATCGGCGAACCCGTGCAGCCGATGGTGGGGGCGCGATTTTCCCGTATTGCCTATGCCGCCGCGCACGTCGTTGCCGATCCGCTCGCCATGACCGATCCGTGGTCCAGGCCGGTGGTCGACTGGGACAGGACGATGGCGTTCCGTCACCATCTGTGGCGGCTAGGCTTCCGCATCGCCGAAGCGATGGACACGTCGCAGCGCGGCATGGGCTTCGACTGGGCAAACGCACAGGAATTGATCCGCCGTTCGATCGCCGAGGCACGCACCGTCGATGGCGCCGATCTCGCCTCGGGTGCCGGCACCGACCATCTGGCGCCCGCCGCCGCCAGGACGCTGGACGATGTGATCGCCGCTTATGAGCAGCAATTCGCTTTCATCGAAGGCTTGGGCGGCAAGGCGATCATGATGGCCAGCCGGGCACTGGCGGCAGTGGCCAAGGGGCCGGACGACTATGTCGGCGTCTACGACCGCATCCTGTCCCAAGCATCCGGCAAGGTCATCCTGCACTGGCTGGGCGACATGTTCGATCCGGCGCTCAGGGGCTATTGGGGCAGCGAGAATTTCGAGACTGCTCTCGATACAGTTGTTGCCATCATCGAACGCCACGTTGGCAAGGTGGAGGGGATAAAAATCTCACTGCTCGATGCCGGCAAGGAGGTCGCGCTGAGGAACCGTCTGCCGGACGGCGTCGTCATGTTCACTGGCGACGATTTCAACTATCCCGAACTGATCGCCGGCGACGAGAAAAGACACTCGCACGCACTGCTCGGTATTTTCGATGCGATTGCGCCGGTCGCCAATGCAGCGCTGGCGAAACTGGCGGAGGGTGACCGCGCCGGCTATGACACATTGATGGCGCCGACCGTGCCGCTATCGCGAAAAATCTTCGAGGCGCCGACCGAGTACTACAAGGCCGGCATCGTCTTCATGGCCTGGCTGAATGGCCATCAGGACCATTTTGCGATGATTGGCGGTATGCAGTCGGCGCGCGGCATCCGTCACTATGCCGACGTGTTCCGCCTTGCCGACCAGGCAGGATTGCTCGCTGATCCCGATCTGGCGGTAGCCAGAATGAAGAGCCTTTGCACCGTCGCGGGCATCTGAAGCGCGGAAAGGCTGACCGGTCGAAGAGGACGCGTCGCCACGCGATTGCTGCGCCTGCCCAGGTGTTTCCGCTGTCGAACGACCGCGAGGGTGGTTTTCGCGTCACCAATTTTCTTGTGAACCAATTTCTCTCGAGGCGCGACCAAGCGATGTGTCCAAACATGGTCCATCAAGGAGAACGTCTGATGTTTACTGTTTCAAGAAACGTCCTTTTGGCCGCCATCGCCGTTTCGGTGCTGGCCGGCTGCAAGACAACCGCTCCCAGGGAATGCGACAAGCTGAAGCCTGGCGTCACCTACAACGGCAAATGCTGCGGTCTCGGAGAGCCTTGTCGCGAAGGCAAGGGCGGCGGCGACAGGCCGGGAAATACGCCTGATCCAGCGCCGCAATGATCTGATCGAGTGCGGCCCGTTCCGGTCAAACGCCGGGACGGGCGCGTTGCGCTCGAAAAACTCGCCAGTGTCCAGCTTCCCTTGGGCGAACGAAAATTGTCCAGCTCGGGTGAGCGGGCCAGGATGCCGATTCAAGTCTGATCGTCTGGTTGGATGGTGGGCGTGACAGGGATTGAACCTGTGACCCCTGCAATGTCAATGCAGTGCTCTCCCGCTGAGCTACACGCCCATCCGAAGCCGCGCATACACCATTTTTGATCCAGCGCGTCAATAGCAGGAAAAAGGAAAGAAGGCGTCGTCTCGCCGCAGTGGCGAAGAGGTGCGGCGCCTCGCTTAAAAAACGGCTCAGGCCGCCTGCAGCATCTTCTCGACCTCGTTGACGAGGTCACGCAGATGGAACGGTTTCGACAGCACCTTGGCGTCTTTCGGCGCCTTGGAATCCGGGTTCAGCGCAACGGCGGCGAAACCGGTGATGAACATGACTTTCAAATCAGGATCGATCTCTGTGGCGCGGCGCGCCAGTTCGATGCCGTCCATCTCCGGCATGACGATGTCGGTCAACAGCAGCGAGAACGGTTCCTCGCGCAGCCGCTCATAGGCGCTGGCGCCATTGTCGAAATCGCTGACCTGGTAACCGGCGCGCTCCAGCGCCTTGACGAGGAACCGACGCATATCGTCGTCGTCTTCCGCCAGAAGAATGCGTGCCATGATATCCCGTCCGAATCACCCGCCCGAGATTGCCGTTGGGCAAGCCCGTTAACCATCCTGTATATGAGGAGGTGAGGGTAAACATCAAGTGAACGCTGACGGGGATGATCCATATTTGCCGGGCGTGTGCTGCGGCCGAAATGCTGGACACGAGGCTTGCAAGGTGGCACTTTCACATCATGATGCACTGGTGTTTTCGGGTTCGTTCAAATTGAAGACGGCAGCCGAGGATTTTTCGGTCTTTCCACCCTTCGAAATCCGGTCGGGCGTCGAGCAGCGCGTCCCCTTCCTCTTCAACTCACCGCATAGCGGCCGCTACTATCCGGAGCGCTTCCTTGCCATGGCAAGGCTGGACCGCAACGCCATCCGCCGGTCGGAAGACTGTTACGTCGATGAGCTGTTCGGCGGCGCCGTGGCGCTAGGCGCGCCGTTGCTGGCAGCGAATTTTCCGCGCGCCTATCTCGACGTCAATCGCGAGCCGTGGGAACTCGATCCGCGCATGTTCGCCGAGCCAGTGCCGTCTTTCTGCAACATCCGCTCGGCGCGGGTGGCCGGCGGGCTTGGCACGGTGCCGAAGCTGGTGGGCGAGGGGCTCGACATCTATTCCGGCCGCCTGCCGCTGGCCGAAGCGATCGCCCGCATCGAGGCCGTCTACAAGCCCTATCACGAGACGCTGAAGCGGCTGTTGACCAGAACCCATGCGCGGTTCGGCTTTGCCGTGCTGATCGACTGTCATTCGATGCCGGCGAGCATCCGTGTCGGCGACAGCGGTCTGCGGCCCGACTTCATCATCGGCGACCGCTTCGGCATCTCGGCAACCGCCGCCCTGACCGAGACCGCGATCGGCCTGCTCAGCGCCATGGGCTATTCGGTTGCCCACAACAAGCCCTATGCCGGCGGCTTCATCACCGAGCATTACGGCCGCCCGGCGCGCCATCTGCATGCGCTGCAGATCGAGGTCAATCGCGGGCTCTATATGAACGAGCGGACATTCGAGAAGGCCGCCGGCTTCGATGCGCTGGCCGATGATCTGACGCGGTTCTCAGCCGACCTGATGTCGATGCCCGACCATCATTTCATCGACCTGCCGCTAGCCGCCGAGTGAGCGACCGGCCGTTGGCCGCAGAGTGAAATCGCGGCGTAAAAAAAGACCGCATCGTTTGCACGATACGGTCGAAGTCTAGGGAGGAAACGCCCAAGGAGGGCATGGACAGGAAACCCTGTCCGAGATCAAGGGTATTGTGCGCTGCACAAATGTCAAGCGACCTTGAGGCTTTTTTAATTCACTCTGATGTGGAAATTGCGTTTCGACGACGCTCGTGTGACATCCGGGCAACAGATGCCGTCACGGAAAAGTCGTCGAACACTCTTGTTTTGGTACGAAATTGGCGGCAGAGCACGGCTCGGACATGCTGCAGTGCGGGAGAATCAGTTGGACATCAGTGTCGGTTTCATGCGCCGCATCGCGCAGGTGGCAGCGGCGGAGACCTTGCCGCGCTTTCGCAGCCAAGGTGCGGTCGCCAACAAGGAACAGGGCAGTTTCGATCCGGTCACCGAGGCCGATCGCGAGGCCGAGCGCGCCATCCGGGCGCTGATCTCTGCTGAGTATCCCGACCATGGCATTCTTGGTGAAGAGCATGGCAGCGAGAACATTTCGAGCCGGCATGTCTGGGTGATCGACCCGATCGACGGCACGCGCGCGTTCATTTCCGGCCTGCCGGTGTGGGGCACACTGGTCGGGCTGACGATCGACGGCGACGCCGTTGCCGGCATGATGGCGCAACCCTTCACCGGCGAGCTGTTCTACGCCAACGGCTCGGGCTCCCATTATGAGGGGCCAGGCGGGCCGCGAAAACTGACGACCCGCAAGACGACGAAGTTGGACCAGGCGACGCTGTTCACCACCACGCCGGCCCTGTTCAAGGGCGAGGCGCGCAACCGTTACGATGCATTCGAAAGACAGATCCAGCTCGCCCGCTACGGCGCCGATTGCTATGCCTTCGCCATGATCGCCTCGGGAAGCGTCGACATCGTCGCCGATCCCGGATTGAAGCCCTACGACATCGTGGCGCTGATCCCGATCATCGAAAAGGCAGGCGGCGTCGTCACCACATTCGATGGCGGGCCGGCGGAACAGGGCGGCGATGTGCTCGCGGCGGCGACGCCGGAGCTTCATGCCGCCGCCATGGCCGCCTTGCGCGGCTAAACGAGCGTCCGCTGCCATTCAGGTGATGCCGACCGCTTGAAGCAGTCGTTTTACTGCCGGCGGCACCCCTTGGGGAGCGGGCCAGCGACCGGCGCCTGTCAGGCTGTGGGGTCGTCGCTCCCGGGAATGAAGGCGTCGAAAGCGGCGAGCAATTGCTCGCGGTAGATGTCGGCTTCCTGCAGGATTTCGTGACGGGAGCCATCGATCATCAGCAGCGAACCGAGCCGCAGACGCCTGGCGTAGGTTTCCACGGCCCTGGTCGAGACGACCTGGTCGGCGCCGGCGGCGATTATCAGCAGGGGGACCTGAATTCCTGCCATGAAGTCGGGGTCGCTGACAGCTTCGGAGGCTTTCGCGGCTGCCCGCAGCCAGCGGATCGTCGGACCCCCAAGCGCCAGTTGCGGATGTTCTTCATAGAGCCGCGTGTTGCGTCGATAGCGTACCGGGTCAGACGTCAGCTTGTTGGTCTCGAAAGGGGCCGTCACCTTCGGCCGCGGACCCCAGGCGGCATAGAGCCGGCCGAGGCCGAGAGCGCAGAACAGAGAACAGACGCGGCGAACCGTCGAGATCGAGACCGGCAGGTCGGGCAGCGTCAGGAAGGGCGCGATCAGCACCATGCGCCGGATGCGGTTCACCATCGACGGGGCGGCAAGCAGGGTGATCAAGGCACCTGCCGAATGGGCGAGGATGTAGTACGGTCCGCGGCAATCGGGCAGCACGATCTCCTCGAAGAATTGTTCGAGGTCGGCGGTGTAGTCGCGGAAGCTGCTGACGTAGCCGCGCTGGTGATCGCGGATCAGCCGGTCGGAATCGCCCTGGCCGCGCCAATCGAGGGTGGCGACGCCAAAGCCGCGATCGGCAAGGTTGCGGATGGTTTCGAAATATTTCTCGATGCACTCGTTGCGGCCGGTGAGCAGGACCACGGTGCCCTTCATCGGGCGAGCGACTGCGCCGAACAGGCCGTAGCGGATATTCTTGCGGTCACGCGTGGTGAAGAAGCCGCCGGTGGCGTTTTCCGGCCGCGGATTGCCCTCGATTTCGTGAAAAAGGGAGTTTTCGGTGAAAAGATCCGTCATTCGGCGCTTCGTGCTCGGCGTCTCGCATGCCCGCCTGCGCTGGCCGGCTCCGCTAAGGTGATAGACGCCCATGCGCCAAAAGCCAAGGAATTCCCGGTGAAGGGGAGGCTGCACCAGGGAAGGCCGGAAGCCGCTCGAAAGCGTGCTTCCGGCCTCTGTCGATCCGGGAGGAAGGGACGTTACACCCGGTCGGCCTCGTTGCGGTGCCTGTTGTGCAATCGGCGCCGCCAGTCCTTGATCCTGAAATGCACCCTAGCGCCGGCTGCCTGAACGCGCGCCGAAGTGCCGGTTCATCTGCCGTTCATCAAGGGACCGGCCGCCGTGGCTTTTGCCGCCAGGTGAAATCTTGAAATGCTTTCCAGCGCTCCCCAAATGTCTCGTGCGGTCGCCAATGTCGGGGCCGCTGGCCCATCCGAAACGCCGCTCAAGGGTTTCGCACCGGCCATACGCAAACCATGTTGCTCAACAGGAGAACACCTCATGCGTCACGTTGATTTTTCCCCGCTTTATCGCTCTACCGTCGGCTTCGATCGTCTGTTCACGATGCTCGATTCGCTTGCGCAGCCGGATGGCGCGCAGACCTATCCGCCCTACAACATCGAGCGCACCGGTGAGGATTCCTACCGCATCTCGATGGCCGTTGCCGGTTTCTCGGACGAGGAAATCTCGATCGAAGCCCATCGCAACGTGCTGACCGTGAAGGGTGAGCGCAAGGACGAGGGTACCGGCGAAGGCTCTGAGCTGCTCTATCGCGGCATTGCCTCGAGGGCTTTCGAACGCCGCTTCCAGCTTGCCGACCACGTCGAGGTTGTCGGTGCTTCGCTGAAGAACGGCCTTCTGTTCGTCGACCTCAAGCGCAACATCCCCGAGGAGCTGAAGCCGCGCAAGATCGCCATTACGGCGTCTTCGGCCAAGGCCAAGCAGATCGAGGCCAAGACCGCTGCCTAAATACAAGTCTCCTCCCGAGACGGAAGCGGGGGCGGCAAGGGGCGCGGGTTTTTTTTTGTGGGTGTTGGGTTTATATGGGTGGTTGATTATAAAAAAAACCAGGACCCCCCGACAATATAGTGTTGATAATTAGGGTGCGGCTAGTTTTT